>NZ_CP092712.1:990286-1320381 GCF_023983475.1 Aliivibrio fischeri ATCC 7744 = JCM 18803 = DSM 507 | reverse complement strand
TCATATCCCATTATCTTTCGACTATAAGCATCTGTTACTAAAGATAAATAATGAATACCTTTTTGTGATTGAACGTAAGTGATATCACTAACAAAAACCTCTTCAGATGCTTGAGGTGTTACTTCTTTAAGTAAATTAGGATGTTTTTTCATCCAATGCTTACTATAGGTAGTTTTTGTATAACTTCGTTTAGGTTTTACTAATAAGCACTCATTTCTTAAATAGGAAAAAAAGTTATCTCTGCCTAACTTTATGCCATGAGTGATGAATTTGGGCTTAAGTAAAAAATATAATTTTTTACCTCCAATACGAGGCATATATCGACGAATTTCTTGCACCATATTTTTAACCGGTGAAAGTTCAACGGCACGTTTCAGAGCTCTACGTTCTTGTTGGTATATACATTGTCTTGTAATGCCAAGTAGCTGACTAGCTCGCTCTAAGCTGATCATTTTCTGCTTTTGAAGACTTCTTGCTCCTTGGCAATATACTTTTTTCTAAGGCCTGCACCATGTTCTGCGTCCATGATATTCACTACTTCATTAAGTAATAAATTACGCATTCTTTCATCATCAAGCTCTCGCTCTAAACGTTTAATTTTTTGTGCAGGCGATTCTTTCGCTTTCGGGGATTTAGGCATAATAATCTTAGGTGATTGAGACCAGTCCATCTTACCGTGTTTTCTTAACCAAGTAAGTACGGTAGATCGACCTTGAATGCCATAAATGTTTTGAGCTTGCTTATAGGTCATATCGCCTTTTTCTATAGCGGCAACAAGCTGCAATTTAAAGCCTAATGAATAATCGCGTTGAGTTCGCTTATTCTTTGTTTTTTCTTGATTTGTCATATAAAAGTCCTAAATGTGTAAACACATTTCAGGACGAGACATAATAATAAAAAAAGCCCGCTTATTTCTAAGCGGGCTTTTTATTTGGAAACATCAGAATAAATTATTCTTCAGTGCTCTCAGCATCGGTATCAGCTTGAGGAGCCTCAGTTGCTTCAGTTGTTACTGTTGCCTCTGTTACTTCACCCTCTTCGCCTTCAATGATTTCAGCTTCTTCAACTTCATCAATGCGTTGCAGTGCAACTACATTTTCATTTTCAGAAGTACGGATCAATGTTACACCTTGAGTATTACGACCCACTTGGCTAACTTCTGATACACGAGTACGTACTAGCGTACCTGCGTCAGTGATCATCATGAATTCATCGCCATCTTCAGCTTGAACTGCACCGACAACACTGCCGTTACGTTCAGAAACTTTGATAGATACAACACCTTGCGTTGCACGGCTCTTCGCAGGGTACTCAGAAAGAACAGTACGTTTACCGTAACCATTTTGAGTCACTGTTAAGATATCGCCTTCATTAGAAGGAACGATTAACGAAACAACCTGATCTTCACCAGACAGTTTCATACCACGAACACCAGAAGCTGTACGGCCCATACCACGAACTTGTTCTTCGTTGAAACGAACCACTTTACCTGCTTTAGAGAACAGCATGATTTCACTTGAACCATCAGTGATATCAACACCGATTAGTGAATCATCTTCACGTAGATTTACTGCGATTAAGCCGTTTGCACGAACTTTTGCAAATTGATCTAGTGATGTTTTCTTAACAGTACCATCACCTGTTGCCATGAAGATAAACTTATCTTCAGAGTATCCAGATACTGGTAGAATAGCTGTAATACGCTCACCTTCTTCTAGAGGAAGAATGTTTACGATTGGCTTACCACGAGCAGTACGACTTGCTTGAGGTAATTGGAATACTTTCAAGCTATACGCTTTACCACGTGTAGAGAAACAAAGGATATTATCATGAGTATTCGCAACAAGTAGACGTTCGATGAAATCTTCATCTTTCATCTTAGTTGCACTCTTACCTTTACCACCACGACGTTGTGCTTCGTAATCGCTCAGAATTTGGTACTTAACATAACCTTCACGAGAAAGAGTTACTACAACATCTTCTTGTGTGATTAGGTCTTCCATGTCGATGTCATGGATCGCTGCGCCAATTTCAGTGCGACGCTCATCACCGTACATGTCGCGAACCATCACTAATTCGTCACGGATCACTTCCATTAGACGTTCAGTGCTTGCAAGAATATGCATTAGCTCTGCGATTTCATCTAATAGTGCTTTGTATTCATCTAAAATCTTCTCGTGCTCTAAACCAGTTAAACGGTGTAGACGAAGTTCTAGAATTGCTTGAGCTTGTTGTTCTGTTAAGAAGTATTTACCTTCACGAATACCAAACTCTGGCTCTAACCAATCCGGACGAGCAGCATCAGTACCAGCACGCTCTAGCATTGAAGCAACGTTACCTAAATCCCAACCACGTGAGATTAGACCTTCTTTTGCTTCTGCTGGTGTTGGTGCATTACGGATTAATTCGATGATTTCATCGATATTCGCTAATGCTAGTGCTAAACCTTCAAGGATATGAGCACGATCACGCGCTTTGCGTAATTCAAAAATAGTACGGCGAGTTACTACTTCACGACGGTGATCAACGAAACACTTCAACATTTCTTTCAGGTTGAATAATTTTGGTTGACCATTATCTAGTGCAACCATGTTGATACCGAATGTAGTTTGAAGTTGAGTCAGAGAGTAAAGGTTATTAAGAACAACCTCACCTACTGCATCACGCTTACATTCAATAACAATACGCATACCATCTTTATCAGATTCGTCACGTAGTGCTGAAATGCCTTCTACTTTCTTATCCTTAACTAGCTCAGCGATCTTTTCGATCAAGCGAGCTTTGTTAACTTGATAAGGGATCTCTGTAACAATAATGGTTTCTTTACCATTCTTGTCAGCTTCGATATTTGCTTTAGAACGCATGTAAACTTTACCACGACCTGTCTTATAAGCATCAACGATGCCTTTACGACCACTGATCAATGCAGCTGTCGGGAAGTCAGGACCTGGAATGTAGTTCATTAGCTCATCGATCGTGATTTCTTCATTTTCGATGAAAGCCAAACAACCATTTACCACTTCTGTTAAGTTGTGTGGTGGGATGTTTGTTGCCATACCAACCGCGATACCCGATGAACCATTTACAAGTAGGTTCGGGATCTTTGTTGGTAATACTGCAGGGATCTGTTCTGTACCATCATAGTTAGGAACATAATCTACAGTTTCTTTATCTAGGTCAGCCAACAGTTCGTGAGCGATTTTCGCCATACGAACTTCGGTATAACGCATCGCCGCCGCTGAGTCACCATCGATAGAACCAAAGTTACCTTGGCCATCAACTAGCATATAGCGTAGTGAGAACGGTTGCGCCATACGTACGATGGTGTCATAAACAGCACTATCACCATGAGGGTGATATTTACCGATTACGTCGCCAACAACACGGGCAGATTTTTTATATGGTTTATTCCAATCATTACCTAGTACATCCATTGCGAATAAAACGCGGCGGTGTACTGGTTTTAGGCCATCACGCACATCGGGAAGAGCACGACCAACGATTACTGACATCGCATAGTCTAGGTAAGAACCTCGAAGCTCATCTTCAATATTTACGGGCGTGATCTCTTTAGCAAGATCGCTCATAGAGCCAATATCCCTCAATTAGTTCTGTCGTATCAATATCAATTGCCTTAGCAAATAATACTACTTCTATGCACCAAGATAATTAATACTGATAAACGTGCAAGATTGCAAAATATAGCACAGTTAAGTGGGATTTCGCACCGTTTTAATTTGCAAAATGGCTCTTAAGCTTAAGAATCCTGCGAAATCGGGAGCAAGTCACATACCTGAGCATCATATTCTTGATAAACCTCAGAAAATGTGCTGAAAAAATCGCCATTTTAAATGCTCACTTTCTCATTTTTTTCTGTATATAATAGAGGGATATAAAAAAGGAATATTAACTATGACTCAGCAGTTAAATGTCGACCCGGCAGAAATCAAAAAATTTGAAGATATGGCTTCACGTTGGTGGGATTTAGAAGGTGAATTTAAACCTCTACACCAAATTAACCCTCTTCGTTTGAATTACGTGCTTGAAAACGCAAATGGCCTCTTTGGTAAAAAAGTCCTTGATGTAGGCTGTGGTGGCGGGATTTTAGCTGAAAGCATGGCAAAACAAGGAGCAGATGTTATTGGTTTAGACATGGGGAAAGAACCTTTAACTGTTGCACGCTTACACGCTTTAGAGACAGGAACAAAACTCGAATACGTTCAATCAACGGCTGAACAACACGCTGAAGAGAACCCTGAGACGTATGATGTGGTGACCTGTATGGAAATGCTTGAGCACGTACCTGACCCACTTTCAGTTATCCGCTCTTGTGCGAAAATGGTAAAACCTGGTGGGCACGTATTCTTCTCAACGCTGAACCGTAATATCAAGTCTTATTTATTTGCTATTGTTGGTGCAGAGCAACTATTAAAGTTAGTACCAAAAGGTACACACGATCATAATAAGTTCATTCGCCCTTCTGAACTCTTAAAAATGTTAGATCAAACCGCATTACAAGAGCGCGGTATTACCGGTTTGCATTATAACCCTCTTACCGATAGCTACTCTCTTGGTAAGAATGTAGATGTTAATTATATTGTTCACACTACATTGTAACCAACTGCTTCTTTCTTAAACTAAATGGCTTTTTATTACACAAGCGTCTCATTAAAGAGCCATTTATAACCTTAATTAATATACTGCTATACCTAAATTCCACATTTCATTTATCATGCCAAATTGAATGAGAAATCATCATTTTTTTCTAAAATGCAAAGATCCTCATAAACGACAAAAATCAAGAAAAATATTTTTTTAACTGCTTACTTATCAACCATAATAAAAAACGTCATTTCCCACACCTTGATATCACTAAAGTGATTAGGTTAGTAGATACTTACTGTTTTTTTTAATTCATAGGTTATCCACAGGGGACAATGATTTTGAAACTTGATCAGAGGCAAAATAATCACTATCTTGTAGTCAATTAATCATTAAGCCCTATATCTTGTGTTTATTTCAAAGCGCACCACTATGAGCTTGATCACAAATTAACAACGAAAATTACAAAAATTACATCTTCGTTCTTTATTTAAAGGAAAAGTAGACAAATGACTCAACAGCTTACCGTTACTAAGCGAAATGGCAGCACAGAAAAAATTAATCTAGACAAGATCCATAAAGTGATCACATGGGCTGCAGAAGGTCTAGATAATGTTTCTGTATCACAAGTCGAAATGAAATCTCATATCCAATTTTACGATGGCATGAAGACTTCTGATATTCATGAAACCATCATCAAAGCTGCCGCTGATTTAATTTCTGAAGACACTCCAGATTATCAATATTTAGCTGCTCGCTTGTCTGTTTTCCACCTTCGTAAGAAAGCATATGGCCAATTCGAGCCACCAACGCTGTTCAACCACGTTCTGAACCTTATCGAGCTTGGTAAATACGATAAACATATTGTTGACGACTACACTCAAGAAGAATTTGATCTAATGGATCAAATGATCGATCACAATCGTGACATGGACTTCTCTTATGCTGCAGTTAAACAACTTGAAGGTAAGTACTTTGTTCAAAACCGCGTAACGGGCGCAATTTACGAGAGTGCACAGTTCCTTTATATCCTTGTTGCGGCGTGTCTATTTGCTAAATATCCAAAAGATACTCGTCTTGATTACATCAAGCGTTTCTATGATGCTACGTCACAGTTTAAGATCTCACTGCCAACACCAATCATGTCTGGTGTACGTACTCCTACTCGTCAATTTAGCTCATGTGTATTAATTGAGTGTGACGATAGCTTAGATTCAATTAATGCAACAGCAGGTTCTATTGTTCGTTATGTATCTCAACGTGCTGGTATCGGTATCAACGCGGGTCGTATTCGTGCTCTTGGTTCTGAAATCCGTGATGGTGAAGCATTCCACACAGGTTGTATCCCATTCTACAAATACTTCCAGACAGCTGTTAAATGTTGTTCACAAGGTGGTGTTCGTGGTGGCGCAGCAACGCTGTTCTACCCTATTTGGCACCGTGAAGTAGAATCTCTGCTTGTTCTTAAAAACAACCGTGGTGTTGAAGAGAACCGCGTTCGTCATATGGATTACGGTGTACAAATCAATAAACTGATGTACACACGCTTAATCAAAGGCGGAAACATTAGCTTGTTCTCACCTTCAGATGTTCCAGGGCTATACGATGCGTTCTTTGCTGATCAAGTTGAATTTGAACGCCTATATGAACAATACGAGCAAGACACGTCGATTAAACGTGAAACAGTAAAAGCAATTGAGCTGTTCTCACTACTAATGCAAGAACGTGCATCAACTGGCCGTATTTACATTCAAAACGTTGACCACTGTAATACACACAGTCCATTTGACCCAAGTGTTGCGCCTGTACGCCAATCTAACCTATGTTTAGAAATTGCACTTCCAACTAAGCCACTAACTCACGTTAATGACGAAGAAGGTGAAATTGCATTATGTACGCTTTCTGCATTTAACTTAGGTGCAATTGAAAAACTAGAAGAACTTGAAGAGCTTGCTGAGCTTGCTGTTCGTGCTCTTGATGCGCTTTTAGATTATCAAGACTACCCTCTTCCAGCGGCATATAAATCAACAATGAACCGCCGTACATTAGGTGTGGGTGTTATTAACTACGCTTACTACCTTGCAAAAAATGGTGTGAAATACTCTGATGGTAGTGCAAATGGTTTAACGCACAAAACATTTGAAGCGATTCAATACTACCTATTAAAAGCATCTGTTGGTCTAGCAAAAGAGCAAGGCGCATGTCCTGCTTTCAATGAAACAACCTATGCTCAAGGTATTCTACCAATCGATTCTTACAAGAAAGATATCGATGCTATCTGTAATGAAGAATTGCATTTAGATTGGGAAACATTGCGTGAAGAGATCAAGACACACGGTCTACGTAACTCTACACTATCTGCATTGATGCCATCTGAGACGTCTTCTCAAATCTCAAATGCAACTAACGGTATTGAACCACCACGTGGCTTTGTATCAGTTAAAGCATCAAAAGATGGTATTTTAAAACAAGTTGTTCCTGATTTTGCGAATCTGAAAAACAACTATGAGCTACTTTGGAACATTGGTTCAAATGATGGTTATCTACAGCTTGTAGGTATCATGCAAAAATTCGTTGACCAAGCAATTTCAGCGAATACTAATTACGATCCAAACATTCAACCAAATGGCAAAGTGCCTATGAAGCTGTTATTAAAAGACCTTCTAACGGCTTATAAGCTTGGTCTTAAAACACTTTACTACCATAACACTCGTGATGGTGCTAGCGACTCACAAGACGACCTAGGACAAGATGACGATTGTGCAGGCGGCGGTTGTAAGATCTAAGTTTTCACATTAATATTTAGCCCGCTTTCATTAGCGGGCTTATTATCTTTAGTTTCAACATCTTTAATGGTTAATCCAATATGTACCTAAGTTCGTATAGGTATCTATCGGCATAATTTTTAAATAAAGAGCCCTTTTCTATTTCTTTGGCTTTGATAACATTGAGGTTTCCATGGCGTACAGTACTTTCCGACAAGAAAAAAATGATCAATTGAAAGAACCTATGTTTTTAGGCAACTCGGTAAACGTTGCTCGTTATGACCAACAAAAGTTTCAAATTTTTGAAAAACTTATCGAAAAACAACTTTCATTTTTCTGGCGTCCGGAAGAAGTTGATGTTTCTGGTGACCGTATTGATTACAACAACTTACCAGAACACGAACAACACATTTTTATCAGTAACTTAAAGTACCAAACGTTACTTGATTCAATTCAAGGTCGTAGTCCAAACGTTGCTCTGCTTCCTCTTGTTTCTATCCCTGAACTAGAGACGTGGATTGAAACTTGGTCGTTCTCTGAAACAATTCACTCACGCTCTTATACTCATATTATTCGTAATATCGTGAATAACCCTTCTGTTATTTTTGATGATATTGTTGAAAATGAAGAGATCTTAAAGCGCGCAAAAGACATTGCCCACTATTACGATAATCTAATTCAAGCAACAAATGATTATCATCGCTTCGGTGAAGGTACACACGTTTTAAACGGTCAAGAAATTACTATTTCTAAACGCGAGCTTAAAAAGAAATTGTACCTATGCTTAATGTCAGTTAACGCATTAGAAGCCATTCGATTCTACGTAAGTTTTGCTTGTTCATTTGCTTTTGCTGAACGTGAACTAATGGAAGGTAACGCAAAAATCATCAAGCTGATCGCTCGAGATGAATCATTACACCTAACAAGTACTCAACACATGTTGAACTTACTTCGTACTGGACAAGATGATCCTGAGTTTGTTGAGATTGCAGCAGAATGCGAACAAGAATGTTTTGATCTATTTAAAGCAGCAGCTGAGCAAGAAAAACAATGGGCAAACTACCTATTTAAAGATGGCTCAATGATTGGTTTAAACAAAGATATTCTTTGCCAATACGTAGAGTATATTACGAACCTTCGCATGAAAGCGGTTGGTCTAAATAGTGCTTACGAAGGCGCAACACAGAACCCTATCCCATGGATTAATTCATGGTTAAGTTCTGATAACGTTCAAGTTGCTCCACAAGAAACCGAAATCAGTTCCTACCTAGTAGGCCAAATTGACAATGATGTTGATGCGGACGATTTAGGCGATTTCGAATTATAAACAAACATATATAAACGCCGAAGCCGAGCTTTCATGCTCGGCTTTTTATTATCAGCAATAAACCTTATTGATAGATTTGCGGATAATAATTCAACCTTGCGCACAATTTTCATTTTTAACAACTTAGAAATGAGACTTCGCTTCATATAAAAACACATCCATGCGATAATCTCTTGTAATTAGACTAAAAATTATAAAAAAGAATTATGGCTAAGAATCAATGGAATGAGTTGCTGCTCGAACAAGTACGACAATTACCTATGGCTTCTTCAAAAGAGCAGGTACTGTTACGTCTTAATCTTTTAATAGTCGAAGCATCAAAGCAAAAAAAAACGATCCCAACTGAATTTGAGCTCATTTTTCAAGCCTATCAACTTTCTCGCTCAGGAAAACTCATTGACTCTATTAGTGTCTTTTTTGATGCGATTAATTTTAGTCAACAAAACCAACAAGAATTTTTAATCTGTTTCTGTCATTACAATATCGGCACACTTTATGGCATGCTCGGAAATTACTTTTATGCTCAAAAGTTTCTGACAAAAGCCGAAAAAATGCAGCAGTTTTGTGATGGTTACATTACGGGCATCATTAAAAACAACATTGGCGATATTTTCCGTCAAATAGGTAATTTTAATGAGGCCTTAATCTACCTAACACAAGCTGCCGAACTACTTTCTCAACATGGTCCTAAGACTGCCACAGCCCTATCATATTTTAATATTGCAGAAATAAAAGCTAAGCAATTCCTTTTTGCCGAAGCAAATGAATTACTTGAAAAGCTATATCAAGATATTAAAAATGAACCAAGATATTTAGGGTTTTACTACAAAATTAAAGCAGAGATAGCAAGCCATTCAGGTGAATTCAAACAAGCTGATAAACTTCATCTCTTATCTATTGAGAATATGCAAATATCCGAGCATGATTATTATTATGCTGAAATGATCTTAGAATATTGCCACTTTTTAACTAGTTGCTTGCAATATAAAAAACTAGATCAATTTATTGCTCTTGGCTTAGCTGTGGCAAAAAAAATAGAAAGTGACAAGCTTATCGATGGTTTCAACGATATCATTCTATTAAGAATAAAAGACATCGATGATATCAATATTCGTGAGAAACATTATCAAACCCTTACCTCTTCATTACTTAATTCAAGAAGAGAGTTGCTTAAGCGTGAAGGTGATTATTTACAACAGCTGTATCGCTTAAACGTTGCTAAATTAAACCTAAGTACCATGAAATCACTATCGGATAATTTAGCCGTTATAAATAAAGTTGGGCATTACATTAATACCAGTAGTGATATTAAAAATGCATTGCCACAAATACAGCAAGACCTTGCCTCTCTGTTTCAAACAGATACGCTCGCTCTGGGATTTTATAACTCTGAACAAGATCAAATTACGATTCATTACTTGGATAATAATTTACCAGCGCAAACGCCATACATCACCGATTGTAAAAGTGAAGCCACTTATATGAGTTACTGCATAAAAAGTAATTCTGCTTTTTATTTTAATCATATGAACAGCGAACAAAAAGTAGCAATGTTAGGTGATCGTTGTGATAGCAAAGTGCAATTTAAATCGGCTATGTTCTCTCCTATTACTATCAATGGTGAAGTAAAAGGGGTGTTCACCATACAAGCAAGAGAAAGCTACCAGTATCAAACTTTCCATTTTGAACTGTTTTCACAACTCATAAGCTACATATCCATCGCACTTGAAAACCAATACAATCGCCAACAACTTTTGCATTTATCCCAAACGGATCACCTTACACAGGTATGGAATAGAAAATCTCTTGAAGCTCATTTCAATCAATTAAAACAACAACAGAATCAAGAGTACACAGGGATAATGATCGATATCGACCATTATAAAGAATACAACGATACTTATGGCCATATTGCTGGTGATGAAGTTCTTATTCAAGTGAGTCGTTTAATCAAGCAAGGTTTTCATAGTTTAGAGACCCAAGTATATCGCTATGGTGGCGACGAATTTTTCGTCCTAATACCGAGCATAAAGCCAGAAAAGATCCGCCAAAAATTAGATAAGTTATTAATAGAAGTGAAAAAGCTATTAATACCACATAAGGCATCAACTTGTTCGTGCTATTTATCAATCTCTGTCGGTATTGGTTATAACAAAGATCCTGAAAACCAACTCAGTCTGAATTCTCTGGTTAATACTGCTGATAGAGCACTATATCAAGCAAAAGAAAATGGCCGAAATTGCTATTTTGAATTAGCGCATATCAAAGAAACCATATATTAATTTCTCATTTATCACCTTCAATATTTCATGGCTTGTGTTACTCTTTCTTAAGGGAAATAAACTGAAAGCTCTTTAAGCATGACTAAAATACACATCAACAAAATAATAACGCTACACAACACGTCACATCGTTCTTTATTAGAAGTAATGGAGCAACAAGGACTGGTTGTTGAATCTCAATGCAGAAGTGGCGATTGTGGTACTTGTCGTTGTACTCTGGTATCAGGCGAAGTGGAATATCAATCTTTTCCCCTTGCTTTTATCGGACCAAATGAAATTCTTCCCTGCGTTTGTAAAGCGAAAACGGACTTAGTTATTGAAGGGCTACAATTTCAAACGTTAGTTAAAAAAGCATAAAAAAGCCCAACAAGAGTTATCCTATTGGGCTTATTTGGGTTCTATGTCTTATTCTGAAATGTGTCTACAGCGCACTTTGCGGTACATAGATTTCAGATTCTCTATTTAGCGATTGGTACTCACCAAACATAGGTTTGCGTTCTAAGCAACGGCGCAACATATCTAACATTAGTGTTGAAATAATAGAGCGCATTTCATTATAGCTATAGTCTCGCTTCAGACTTACCAACTGTCCCCACTCGCCATACGATGTAGAAAGTGCCACTGCGACTTTCCCTTCAAGCATTGGTCCTGAAGATAAACCAATTGATGTCTGTGTTCTCTCTCTTGTTGCTGCAGCTAATGCTAACGCAGCAGCTAATGGATCTTGTCCCGCCATTTGCTGGTCAACTTGAGATGATAAAATCCAACCTTGTTTCATATGAGAACGAATTTGTTCATCCTCTTGCAACCAATTAGTTAACCACCCACCTGTCGCTTGTTCAGCAACCGTGAAGTTTAGTGAAAATTCATTTAAAAGTGCACCTACGTTAGGTAGCATCGATTCATCAACACTCACTACATTATCACCAAGTAAATGATACATTTTCTCTAAAGTAGGAAAGCGTCCATCATGATTTTTAGGGCCAAACAATTTCACTTCAATAAATGGAAGTGCCGAGCGGTAACCAATTTCAAAGCCATGAGGTAAACGAACTTGTTGCAACTTATCTTGAATACCAGATTCTGATAAACCAAAGGTAAATAAACGGCTACATTCAGACGCTTCAACCATTGGATGCCATTGCTTCATTCGAGGCAAGATCTGGTGCTCTACCATCACTTTAAATTCTGACGGTACGCCTGGGGTAAAAATAACAATTGATTTGTTTATTTCGATAAAGAATCCACATGCAGTCCCTACCGGATTATCAATAAGTTGTGCACCTTCAGGTAGCATTGCTTGCTTGATATTACTGTGTGGCATTTCTTTACCTTGTTCAAGGTAACGAGCTTGCATACGATCAAGCCAATATTGAGACATAACCAAATTGGTATTTAATACTTTTGCAGCAGCTTCACTAGAAATATCATCGGAGGTTGGACCTAAGCCACCATTAACAATTACGATTGATGCTTGATTAGTCTGATGGTGTATCTCTGCTGCTAACGCATCAATGTTATCGCCGACAGTAGAGCGATTTGATAATTTGAAGCCATGTTGATAAAAAAGTTGCGACATCCAAGCAGCATTGGTATCAACAATATCACCATGTAAAACTTCTTCGCCTGTGCTAATCATTGCTACTTGCAACATGCACCTTTCCTCTTTGATATTTCTATAATTACTTCTAATTTATCACATATGTGACTTTAAAAAACCATCTTACTTTTAATTTTACTCTATTTTGATAAAAATGCCTTTCAACCTCAATATGTAAACATAAAATTACAGTCATTGTATTTATAATTGTACATTTTTATTGTATTCAATTCAGAATAGTCGTACATTTCTACCATCGAAAATAAGCACCCAAATTTACTCTAATTTAAGAAAGAAGAAGTATATGAAGACAAAAGTACTTGGAAGCTCGTTAATTATAGCAGGAACAACCATAGGGGCTGGCATGTTAGCCCTACCTCTTGTTTCTGCTAGTCTAGGATTCTTTACAGCAAGTTTATTAATGATTGGTATTTGGGCAATCATGAGCTATACAAGTCTACTGATGTTAGAAGTTCATCAATACGGAGAACAGAGTGCAACGCTTCATAGTTTAGCTCGTCAATTTTTAGGAAAACATGGACAAAAAGTTGCAACCTTCTCTATGTTGTTTCTTTTTTACGCTTTGTGTGCGGCTTACATTGCAGGAGGAAGTGAACAATTTCATTCTAAATTAAATGAACTGCTTCCTTTTGAGCTTTCAAATTTTGCATCAACGATTATCTTTACCTGTATTGTTGCAACCATCATTACATTTGGTACGAAAACAGTTGATATTATTAACCGTGGTTTATTCACGTTAAAATTAGTTATGTTAGTTTCTATTCTGTTCTTTTTAACGCCAAGTATTACTGGAGAATATCTATTAGCACTGCCTGTTGAGCAAGGTGTATTTATCACAGCATTACCCGTTATTTTCACTTCGTTTGGATTTCATGGCAGTATTCCAGCAATCGTGAACTACCTTGAGTTAGATGTTAAAAAGATCAAAATAAGTCTATTAGTGGGTTCTTCCCTACCTTTAATTGTTTACTTATTTTGGCAAGGAATGACATTAGGTTTGTTGTCACAAAATGAATTTGGCCAAATAAACGGACTAAATCAATTCATCACTGAAATTCAAAGCACAATAGATCACCAATTTATTCAACAAGCACTTTCTTTGTTTGCCGATCTTGCGCTATTAACTTCATTCATTGGTGTAAGTTTGGGATTATTTGAATTTTTACGTGATTCATCTAAAAAATGGCAACAATCATCAATTGTGACCGCTTTATTAACTTACACGCCACCATTGTTATTTGCTTTGTTCTACCCACAAGGCTTTATCATGGCTTTAGGCTATGCCGCTATTGCTCTTGTTATTCTTGCTCTATTCTTGCCGGTAGCTTTAGTTATTTCAGCGAGAAAAACTAAAAAAGGTTCGGAATACCAAGTAATCGGTGGAAATAGCGCATTAATAGCTGTTGTTGCTTTCGGTGTGCTTATTATTGCTAGTCAAATTATCAGTTCTTTATAACACTTAAATTTTTTTGCTTATTTAGCGCTCATTTACCTAAATTACATTTAGATAAACGGGCGCTATTGTTTTTTATGTTTTGCATTTTTTCTCGAATAGTAGATAATTGTGAGCTAGCTCAGAAATTTAATTGTATTAAGGACTTTTCGTGAAAAAACAAGCAATAGCCAGTTTGCTTTTAGGGTGTACAGCATCAACAAATGCTTTCGCACTAGATACTAATAGCGCTTATGATATGGATTATCAAAACGACTGTTCTACAAATATCTACTCTAGCTATTGTTCAAATGCGTCATTTAATTTTTCTCCAATGCGCTTAGATGGTGAGACACCGTCTAAAGTTGCTGAAAATGATTCCCTAGCACAAAGCACACAATTACCGCACTACCTTCGCGTATCAGATGAGCGTGATTGGGACTACCTAATGGAACAGTCATACACTATTCTTGGTTTAAGTGTTGCAACTGTTGGTTTAATGACTTTTCTTCCAGAAAGCATCACTAAGTGGGATTCTGAAGATTCAAGCATTAAAAACCTAGGCTCTAAGTGGAAAGATAACGTAAGCCAAGGCCCTGTATGGGATAAAGATGAGCACTTCTTAAACTATGTAATGCACCCTTACTTTGGTGGTGTTTACTATACAGCAGCTCGTCACGCAGGCTTTAACGAATTTGAATCTTTCTTATACTCGACAACAATGTCAACGTTCTTCTGGGAGTATGGTGTAGAGGCATTTGCTGAAGTACCATCTATTCAAGATTTATTCGTTACTCCATTCTTTGGTGCTGTTGTCGGTGAAGTGATGCTTCAACAAGAACTTCGCATTACTGAAAATGGTGGTGAAGTGATGGGCTCTGAAACCTTAGGTAGCGTGAGTCTATTCTTCTTAAACCCTGTTGGTCATATCCATTACTGGGTAACCGATGCTTGGGGTGATGAGACAGAAGTAAATCTAGCTTACAACGCATGGTTTAGTAATGGTGATGCAGCTCAATACGCTTACGATGCGGGTATGCCTTATACCGACCAGTTTATCGGCCTTGAAGTGAAACTTAAATTCTAAATTCACATCAATCAGAATGACAAAAATAAAGGGCATCTTAGTATGCCCTTTATTTTTATAATTAGATGGTCATTAATGGAATTGGTACTATCTAAACATCATTTTCAAGGCACAAAAAAACCGAGGTAATCTCGGCTTCTTTGTGTCTATAAAATAGTTTATTAAACGATTAAGCCGCTTTATAAATCACTTTATTACCAGCAAGTTGTTCACGTACAACTAGGTTTTCTTCAACTAGCTTCTTCAAGCCACCTGTTGCCCATGCTGCCGCTTTTGCTTCTTCTTGACCAGCTGCAAGACCAATTTCTTTTGAATTGATGCCTTCAGGATTTTGACAAACAATGTCAAATACAGTCTGTTGCTTTGGCGTAAGTGCGATGTCTGTTGCTGCTGCTTTTGGTGCTTCTGCAACTACTGCTTCCACTTTTTTCTCAACTGGTTTAGCTACTTTTGCAGGTTTAGCTGCTTTTTTCACTTCAGTTTTTGGTGCAGTAACTTTAGCTTTAATGCGTTTATGCAGCTTAGACTGAACTTTACGTTTGTGAGCAATTTTCATGAAACTTAAACTCCGTTGCGCTATATCTATATTTGTGAGTTACCCTCTCAAATTGATAGCGGAAAAAAGATGTCAATTCCTAAAATGTAACCCAAATAGTTGTATTGGAATTGGCGAAGCGCGTTTTATACCAAAAAACGCGCCATATTTATAGACATGACGACACTGTATGGTGAAAAGTCCGTCACTTTTACAAAATTTCTTACCAAAGTGGCATTTTATCAGCGACAAATGGGTTAGTTTGACGCTCGTGACCAAATGTTGACTCTGGACCATGACCGGGCACAAATCTCATGTCATTACCTAATGGCCACAGTTTTGTTTTGATAGAAGAAATAAGCGTATCAAAGTCCCCTTTAGGGAAATCTGAACGACCAATAGCACCTTTAAACAGTACATCGCCAACGAATGCCATTTTTGCTTCTTGATTAAACAGTACCACATGACCAGGAGTATGGCCCGGCGTATGCAGAACGTCTAATTTTTGATTACCAAACTCAATCACATCGCCTTCATTTAGCCATTGACTTGGCTCAAATGCCTCAGTGTGAGGGAAACCAAATCGCTCACTTTGATTTGGAAGACCTTGCAACCAGAAATTATCTTCTTTATGCGGACCAACAATCGTTGCATTAGTCATAGCAGCCAGCTCTTCTGTACCACCTACATGATCTAAATGACCATGAGTTAATACCATATGCACAACATCAACATTTAATGCCTCAATTGCTTGTTTCAGCAATTGAACATCACCACCTGGATCGATCACAACGCCTTTCATGGTTTCATCACACCATACGATTGAACAGTTTTGCTCGTATGAAGTCACAGGAATAATTTGATATTGTAAGCTCATATTTGTCTCTTCCTAAAATAATTACACTAAGAATAGCACGGCTATTATTTTAGGGGAATTCGATTCCAATGGTTATCCCACATCACATTCGTTTGATGACTTGTTACCATCCCACTTTCAGTTCTGTTGACGACTTTCCCTGCCCCTGAACTTATATGCCACTGTGGCGGATTTACTCCACTTTGCTCCACCACGACTCCAGAGGCATCAACCAATGACACAATCTCAATTAATTGATTCGTCTCTAGATCCCAAACACCATAACAATTGCCTCGAGGAGAAGTAGCGACAACATGTGTTCCTAATACAGCAATACTCGCAATATAATGATTAAATCTGAGCCACTCTTCAGGTTCAGCATTAAGCGGAATTAAGGCTCCACCCCGTTGATGTATTGCCACTAAGGGAACACCATCTTCAGGCTCTCCTCGATATTGCTGACCACATAACACCCGTCCATCATGAGTTTGAGATAAATGACGAATGCTTAACTTATGATCGGCTAATCCAACACGTTCAACCACTTCTCCGGACTCAGTAGACAAGTATACCAATACTGGTTGCATCGATTCTAAATTTAAAGGCGTTCTACCATCTGTATGAACTCCACCAACTCCTATCGCTAATGTCGTATCATCAACACGGATCACTTCATGAGGGCCAATACCAAAGCCAGAGAATTCATTTACTTTAACTAACTTGTGGCCACGCAATTGATAAACACCAATAATACCTTGGCTCGTCTTCTTCTCACCTTCAGTGGTATATAGAGTCACTCCATCAGAAGAAAATACACCATGCCCATAAAAATAGCGGTCAGGGCTAGATACTGTAATGGCATAACTTTTACCGGTTTCTATATTAAACAACTGCATATAGTTACCAGGGCGTCGAGCAAATGCGACACCTAACTCACCATTAGGGGAGATAGCAACACCATGACCTCTTTCTGGTAGTGGAATCGAATAAATTGGGTAACCGTTACTGTCCGCAACAACTGCACTAAAATGCCCATTAGCGGTACGAGAGCAAGATACCAATGCCGCTTTTTCTCTCTGAAGCGACGAAGAAGAACACGCTGTTAGCCACGGTGACAATGCCAAAGCAGCCGCACTACTTTTTAATAACTTACGTTTATGATTATCAATCGCCATCAGTTGCATTGAACCCTATTACAATATTCAACTCTATCGCTACTTCTTCATGAATTAAGTACTTCAAATACTCTAATTTGTTATATAAAGAGAGTGTATCTTGATAGCCTGATTTAGTTTGCAATGCAGCAAACAACGACGAAGATGCAGGCCACGATGCTAATGTAGAATCAAAATGATCATTAATTCGATCGGCTAACTCTGCATGTCCTTGTTTACGCAAATAATTATCAAGACCGACACCATTAGCTATATAAAGTGTGCGCATTGCTTCAACATTGTATTTAAGCCACGCTAATGACTTTTCTGAACGCCATGACTCAGCAAAATATGGACGTGGTTGCCCAATTTTTGCTAGTGGACGGCTCAGTTTTTTCATACTGTAATCAAGTTGATTCGCTAACAAGGCTATATATTCATTTAACCACATTGTTTGATCAAATTCAGACCATGGATTAACTTGCCATGCTTGTTCTATTTTTTGCGTATTAAGCGCCAAATTGCGTGTAATCGCATTTCCTAGCTGACACCCTTCAGGTTTTGGCAAGGTAGATAATTTGTCAAATAACAACCACTCAACAGCTCCAAGACCTTGAGTTGTCACACTTTGTTGTTGAATTAACTCACTATTCCAATTCTGATTTTGTTGTAATAACTGAGACATTTTTCGACCCGTTGTGTTTTTTTTATCTGGCCAAAATTGAATATTCCAATTTAATGCAAGTGCCGCTTCAGGCCCCCTTTCTTGTCCTTGTAATGCCATCCAAGAATGCATTGTTTGCTGCCACTGCTCTTCAACCTCTCGCTTATCAGCCTGCTTTACACAATAAGATTCAAACTTTTGCGCTAGTTGTAAACTTGATTCAGCTAAACGTTGAGCTGATTGTTGTTCAATAACATAAACTTGCTCAATCATTTCATTCGATGTAGAGGTTTGGCTAGTACTTTGACAGGCAGTAAGCAAAACCGTACTGCTTAGTAATAGATACTTAGGTTTCATTGCTTATCCTTTATAATGAATTCAGAAATTTAAGTAACGCATTGCGATCTTGCGTTGATAGTTTCACTACGGCATCACGAGTTGTTTGAGCTTCGCCACCATGCCAAAGAATCGCTTCTAATGCATTTCTAGCTCGACCATCATGAAGCATTTCTGTATGCCCATTCACTTCCTGTGTATAGCCAAGTCCCCACAATGGTGGCGTTCGCCATTCTTGCCCATTAGCTAAAAATTCCGGTCTATTATCTGCAAGCCCTTCTCCCATATCATGTAGTAGTAAATCAGTATAAGGATGAATTAACTGGTTAGATAACGCTGGTCTTTCTTTAATTTCTGCTGTTTGTATATTGCTTTTATGACAACTTTCACAGCCAATATCTTTAAATAGCTTTTGACCTTTAATTACTTGAGGAACATTTACATTTCGACGAATAGGAACGGCTAAATGCTGAGAATAAAATTCAACAAAATTTAAAATCTTATCGCTAACCTCTGGCTCACCGCCATGGGGAAGCTTCGCACACGCCGTCTGAGCCTGAGTACAGTCATCTTTTGGGAACATGTTACTCGTTAAGCCTAAATCCCCGTTAAACGCTGCCGCATTTTGCTGCATAAGTGTCGGTTGTCCAGCTTTCCAACCAAAACGTCCTAATTCAAGTTGCTTTGTTTTTGCATCCCACACTCGGTTTGCTTTACCTGAAACGCCTTTATTTTCCTTCTTTTGTTGTTCAGCAAAACCAAGGATTGTTTTTTCAGGGATAGATTCTAATAAACCTAAACCGATCATAGGTGGGGCAATCCGTGCAGACATCATTACATTCTCATCCATGTCACCATAAGCTAATTCGGTAATAGCCAAATTTGGCTTTCGCAATGTGACAACGTAACCATCAGAAAGCGTTACAGGTAGCTCATTATAGGTAATGTGTATTTGCCCCTCAGGCTTTAATCCAGATAACGAGAAATCTTGAAGCTGCCCACCATAAGTAGGCTCAGGGATTACCCCTTCTAAAATAATGCGTTTTTTCTGCTCTGGAGTAAAAGCTGGAATACTTAGTCGAACAAGCATAGATACGGCATTTGTATCGCCTTCTCGAGGAGCATGTCCTCTGCCATCTTTAATATGACAATTCTGACAACCGTTAGTATTAAATAAAGGGCCGAGTCCATCTCTGGCATCTGTTGAAGCTGGTGCTTGTACCCAAGGATTACGAAAGAAACTGTTACCGACACTAAAGTCTAGTCGTTTACTCATAGGTAAGTTTGCAGCAGGCAAGGAAAAAGCATTCTGCCCCTCTTTTTTTACGCTTGTTTTACCACCAGAAGCAACATCAATAGGGTTTACATCAGTTGAGAAAGAAGAAAAAGAAAATGTAGATAATAAAGTTATTGCTCCAAGCATTGCGGGTTTCATAAAATCGCACATCCTGATCGTCATATTATTATGGGTATCGATGGGTATTGTTATCGTTATTATTTCAATAATCACAATAGAAAAAAGAAAAGAGCTCAATCACTAGATCGGGGGAAATGTGATTGAGCTAACGCCTATTTCTAGGCTGGTATCATTGCATTACTGCTTTTTCTTAGAATTAAAATTCATGATCAGCCGTATCAGGATTTAAACTTGTAATGCCAATAACGTTTGCAGCACGTTCAATAGAAGCAGTTTGCAAAACTAACGACATAATTGATTTGTTTACTAATGCATTACCAGCAGCGTTATCAGCGGCAATCAATTGATCAAAGTGTTGATTATCCTTCTCCGCAGCAGAAACCAATGTACCTACTTGAGTACGAGTTGCATCAAACTGCTGTTTAATCTCTTTTGCTGCTTTTGCATCTTTCTTTGCAACGAGATCATGAATACTCGGACCAGATAATTGAGAACCATCAGCTCGTGTATAAGTTCCCGTATAGACGTTATAGATACCTTGTTCGTTGTAGTAATGAGAGTTATGTGTATTATCAGAAAAACAATCGTGCTCGTCTTCTGTTGAGTTTGCTTCTAATGCAACCTTCATTCGCTCGCCGGCTAACTCACCTAGAGATAATGATCCCATACCAAATAGCATCTTACGCAAACCTTGCTCTGATGATTCAGATAAAAGCTCAGCACGATAATTTTTCTCACCTTCTTTCCATTGTTTTTCCATCCAAGAAAGGTCTTTAATCAACAATTCAGAAGCTGCTTTTAAATATTCAGCTCGGCGCTCACAATTACCGTTAGTACACGCAGAACCGATAACATAATCAGTGTATGGACGCTCACCTGCACCAGAGTTAGTTCCATTTAGGTCTTGGCCCCAAAGTAAAAATTCAATGGCATGATAGCCCGTTGCTACATTTGCCTCAGAACCGCCTAACTCATTTAAGTCTGCTAATTGCTCCGCCTTAATTGATGTTACATCAATCGTTTCAGCACCGATCTTTATTGACTTAGACGCAACAATATTCGCTTTAGCGCCATCATTACCTAATTCATATTGATAATCGTCAGCAACATAATCAATTAAGCCTTCATCTAAAGGCCAAGCATTTAATTGCCCTTCCCATTCATCAACAATCGCATTACCAAAACGGAAAACTTCCGATTGTTGATAAGGTACACGAGCCTCTTTCCAAGCAAGCTTTACTGTCTCTAAACCATCTTTAGAAGGATTATTCAAAAAAGTAGTAATGGCTTTGTCTAGTTTTTGAGCTGTAGATAAAGAATCGCTATAAACAGCATGAGCGATATCAGCATAGTGCTCTACCACTTCCGATTGAGTCGTTGCTTGTGAAATAGAAGGAATAACAAATAAAGATGCGGTAATTAAATTTCGAGCAAATTTGACGTGATTCATGAATCGTCCTTGTTGAGCAAATGAATATGACTTGTAAACCATTAATTGAAAACTGTAAGAATTCATTAATGATAATAATTTTTATTTGCGTAATATACTCACTCTAAATCTAAATGCAAATCCTTATCATTTATTTTACCAATTTTGTGTGGCTCATAAAAAACCCCACAAATAAGTTAATGCCGATCGTTTAAGGGACTTGAACGATCCTTTGCAGCCTTCATAATCGGTCTTAAATTTATTTTAAGGCCGATTTTTTATGTCTGAGTTTTCTCGTGAATTACAATTAACTGCAGAATTTCACCTTCCTGAATCTATGGATTCATTTCGGAAAAATATTCCTATTGAGTGGATTTCAGAAGCCGTTAACCAAACTGGTCGCGCCGCTATCAGAAAGCGCAGATTTCCTGCTGAACAAGCTGTTTGGTTAGTGCTTGGAATTGGCTTAATGCGTAACCGCTCCATTAGCGATGTTTGTGATAAATTAGAATTAGCCTTCCCTGATGCTAAAGGGGAACTCCCTCCCTTGGCCACAAGTAGTATCGTAAAAGCTAGACAGCGTATTGGTTATGAACCATTACGTTACCTATTTCATACCACTGCAAGTAAATGGGAGACAGAAGAATCGCCTGATTTAGTTTGTGGACTTAAACTCATGAGCGTTGACGGGACTCAATTTAAAACCCCTGAAACTAAGGATAACCAAAAGCTAGGCTACGCGACAGGTAAGGCTACATTTCCTTCAGTTCTTGCTGTTACCCTCATGTCTACACGCACCCACCTTATTTCAGATGCTGCTTTTGGACCAATAACCAATAGTGAAATATCTTATGCACAACAATTAGTTGGCTCCGCTCCAAATAATTCATTAACTCTTTTTGACCGTGGTTTTATGTCCGCTGAACTTTTTGAATCATGGCGTAATGCAGGAAAAAATACTCATTGGTTAACTCCAATAAAAAGTAAATTTAGGTACGACGTTTTAGAAGAGTTTTCAGACTACGATAAACTGATTAAAATGCCAGTTTCGCCTGATGCAAAACAGAAATATCCTCACCTCGGAGATAGCTGGCAAGCTCGTTTAGTTTTAATACCTGAGCCGAAAGGAGAGATCAAAGGGTTTATTACTTCATTAGAGTGTCCTGTGACTTATCCATTGAAAGATATTGTTGAAATTTACTGGGAACGATGGGAAATAGAACAAGGTTATGGTGAATTAAAACAAGGTCAACTTAACAATCAAGCAGTGCTTAGAAGCTTGAAAATAGAAGGAATATATCAAGAGTTATGGGGGATTTTGATTTCTTATAACCTCGTTCGTCTAGAAATGAAAAGAATGGCCGATTTTCATAAAATGGAACCATTAAGAATAAGCTTTATTAATGCGTTAAGGCTAATCCAAGATGAGTTCCTGTGGTGTTCAGGGCGAACACCAGGAACAGTGCCCAAGAAGCTGAAAAATCTACGAGAAAGCGGAAAGCGTCTAATCCTGCCAAAGAAAAGAAAGCGAAAACCATTTCCGCGACAAGTGCTTTATAAAGCACCGCGCTACCCTTATAAAAAAAGAGCCACTAGCTGTTAAGCGAGCGGCATTAACAAATAAGTGGGGTTTTTTACAGTTAATCATAAAGACAATATTATTTATCAAAATTTAACTTATGCCCGTGTGCGGCCTTTGAATGTAAGTAATGCTCATTGCCCTGTTTTACATGGGCGTGAGTATTAACAACTTCATCAATTTCAATACCGTAGTTTTGAATATCCTCAATCTTTTTTGGGTTATTTGTAACTAGCTTTATCTTAGATATATTCAGTGCTTCAAGCATTTGTGCCGCTTCTTTGAAGTCACGTAAATCATCACCAAATCCTAAATGATTATTGGCCTCATAGGTATTCATACCTTGGCTCTGCAATTCATAAGCATCTAATTTATTATATAAACCAATACCGCGTCCCTCTTGGCGTAAGTATAAAATAATACCGCCACTTTCAGACATACGATTAATAGTTTCTTCTAATTGTTCACCGCAATCACAGCGAGATGAATGAAAGACATCCCCTGTTAAACACTCAGAATGCATACGTACTAAGGGAGTCGATTGATGTTTATCGGCTTGATTAAAAACAACAGCAACATGCTCTTTCTCAGTCTCTAGCCCTTCAAATGAAAGCATCTCAGCAGGGATATTACTTTTTTGCCCTACCATTAACTCTATACGAGCTCTTACGTTTGCCATGCTAATTTACTGCCTTTTTTAATGAGAAGATCAGATCTTCTACGACTTAATCAGATAAAAAGATCATAAGCATACCCTAACGTGGAAGCAAGAATCAAAAAAAAGGCCTAACTATTGTTAGGCCTTTCTAAACTAATTAATACTTTTATCTATAAGAATTACATTGCTGCTTTGAAGATACTTACGATTTCTTCGTGCGT
Source organism: Aliivibrio fischeri ATCC 7744 = JCM 18803 = DSM 507 (assembly GCF_023983475.1). NCBI lineage: Bacteria > Pseudomonadati > Pseudomonadota > Gammaproteobacteria > Vibrionales > Vibrionaceae > Aliivibrio > Aliivibrio fischeri. Next base: position 1,296,416 of record NZ_CP092712.1, on the reverse strand, counting down.
CGCTTGTTTAGGGTTAGTAAAACCACATGCATCTTTTAATGCATTTTCAGCAAGCGTATCGAAATCTTCTTCTTTAGCGTTAAGCTCTGTTAGACCAGAAGGAATACCAACATCTTGTGATAATTGTTTAATCGCTTCTAATGCAGCTTGTGCGCCTTCTTCATTAGTCATGCCTTCAACGTTCACGCCCATTGCTTTTGCAACGTCTTTTAGGCGTTCTGGACATACTTTAGCGTTGTAGCTTTGTACGTGAGGAAGAAGAATCGCATTACATACGCCGTGTGGAAGGTCGTAGAAACCACCTAATTGGTGTGCCATTGCGTGAACATAACCTAGAGAAGCATTGTTAAATGCCATACCCGCCATGAATTGTGCATAAGCCATTTGCTCACGAGCTTCTAGGTTTTGACCATCGTTAACCGCTGTACGTAAATGCGCTTGGATAAGTTCCATTGCTTTAATTGCTACAGCATCCGTTACTGGTGTTGCTGCAATTGATACGTATGCTTCAATAGCGTGCGTTAACGCATCCATACCTGTCGCTGCTGTTAATGATGCTGGTTTCGCAAGCATCAATTCAGGATCATTTACAGACATCAATGGTGTTGTGTGCTTATCTACAATCGCCATCTTAATGTGACGAGCTTCATCTGTAATGATACAGAAACGCGTCATTTCAGATGCTGTACCAGCCGTTGTATTAATCGCAATTAGAGGCAATTGTGGCTTAGCTGACTGATCAACACCTTCATAATCAGCAATCTCACCACCATTTGCAGCAACTAAAGCGATACCTTTAGCACAATCGTGAGGAGAACCACCACCTAAAGAGATAACGAAGTCACACTCATTATCTTTAAGAATTTTTAAACCTGCATTTACGTTACCGATTGTTGGGTTTGGTTGCGTACCATCAAACACAGCAACTTCAACACCGCGCTCTGCTAATAAATCTGATACTTGTTTAACCATACCAATTGCAACTAGTACGTTATCAGTAACGATAAGACCCTTTTTGTAACCTTGTGATTTAATGCTGTCCATCGCTTCTGTAAGACAACCTGCACCCATTAAGTTTACTGTAGGGATAAAAAATGCACTCATAACCAACTCCATTAGTATTTATATAAATTTTTAAGAACTGTTTATGTTTTAACATTGATACAGGTAATAACTTTTTGATCTAAGACAAAAAATGAAATAGGTTTAATTTATTGCAACAAAACTGTGAAGTAGAGCATTTACACTAATGACATGGATCACAAATATTTCTCGTAATTTATTGATAATAAAAATAATAAATAAAAAACCGAGCTCACATTGGCTCGGTTTCATTCAATTCATTTACGTCTATTTTAAAACTTAAGAACGCTTTGGCTGTTGATACGTTTTACCTGCGGCTTGATACGTTTCTTTTTGCTTCATATCGAACATTGCGTAGAAGAACCAAGCGATGAATTTAATAACATCATCACCTTCGTTCATGATCCACTCGGCAAGCTCTTGCTCTTCACCGTTTTCGTCTTCATCCGTAAATACATGATAAATACGTTGCTCACCTTCTACTTCTGCAAGACGAAATTGACCCGCTAGCGATTGTGCTGCTTCAACGATGTCTTGATCTTCGCATTCTTTTAATGCTTCTAGCACTTGAGGAAGGTTTTTTTTCTTACACAGTGCTTTAACTAATGTTTCAAATTCATTCTGTTGCATTTGATATTCAACTCTGAGGTTAACGATGATGTGATTTTAGCAGCAAAAAAAATTTATTCGACCTCAATTCACTTTATTCCTTGATATTTGGTGCTCATTTTGGCTTTATGGGTATATTGCTTACTTTTTATTGAATGGATTCATATGTCAGAAAAACTAGAGACAAAATACGTCACCGCTGGTCGTAGCAAAAAATGGACAAAAGGCGTAGTTAACCCACCAGTACAACGCGCTTCTACAGTGGTGTTTAATACGGTTGCAGAAAAAAATCACGCCATGATCAACCGTGCCAAACAAACGCTTTTCTATGGGCGTCGAGGTACAGAAACTCATTTTGCTCTACAAGATGCCATGGTTGAACTTGAAGGTGGTGCAGGCTGTGCTTTATACCCTTGCGGTACGGCTGCTATCGCCAATACTATTTTAGCCTTTGTTAAAACAGGTGATCACATTTTAATGGTGGATGGTTGCTATGAACCGACCCGTGACTATTGTGAAACCATCTTGAAACGAATGGGGATAGAAACCACCTATTATGACCCAATGATTGGTGAAGGTATTCGCGAACTTATCCGCCCAAACACAACGGTTTTGTTTACTGAATCTCCATGCTCTATCACAATGGAAGTTCAAGACGTTCCGCTACTTGCTCGTATCGCGCACGAGTCCGATATTGTGGTTATGCTTGATAATACATGGGCTGCGGGGGTGAATTTCTCACCGTTTGATCACGGTGTAGACATATCTGTACAAGCAGCAACCAAGTATATCGTTGGTCACTCGGATGTCATGTTAGGTACTGCGGTTGCTAACGAAAAACATTGGGATCAACTGCGTGAGCAAAGTTATTTGATGGGGCAATGTATTTCACCTGATGATGCGTATCTTGCTATGCGTGGTATTCGCACCATGGGCGTTCGCTTAAAGCAGCATGAAAAGAGCAGCATCAAAGTAGCTAAATGGTTAGAAGCGCATCCATTAGTGGATCATGTTCGCCACCCTGCTCTTGCAAGCTGTCCGGGACATGAGTTTTACCAACGTGATTTCAAAGGTTGTAATGGTTTATTTTCCTTTGTTTTAAAACAGTCTGATAGCAAAGCGACAACGGCACTGCTTGATGGTATGACCCATTTTAGTATGGGGTATTCATGGGGAGGATTTGAAAGTCTTATTCTTGCCAATGAACCACGAAGTTTTAATGCATTAAGAACCATTGCTAATCCAAACTTTGAAGGAACACTGATCCGCGTTCACATTGGATTAGAAGACGTTGAAGATCTTATCCATGATCTTGATGAGGGATTGCAACGCTATCAAGACGCATTAAATTAAAATTTAAAATCAAAGAACTAAGGTTACTTTCTATGGCTACTTATGCTTTATAAATCATAAGTAGCTCTTATTATTAACATCACTAGATCCAATTAGATTTACGTTTTCCTTTCTCATACCCTTAAAACGAATTGTTCATGAAATACTTATTTCGTATTTCACATTAACACTCAAATTAAGGCGACCACCATGACTTCATCGTTATTTATAACACTATCTCCGTGTACCGCTTTACTTGTTTTAGCTTGTCGAGATAAATCCCAATCGAAAGAATGGCAACAAGTATATCGTTATATGGCTTACTTATTTGGCACTATCACGGCTGGTGTTGGTATTGCTTTAATTGCGGGGATTTAATATGAATAATACAGACAACACCGCAACTAATTTAGTTAAGGCTATTTTTATTAATGGGAAATTAAGCTCTTTGCAGTATCTTGGTAAAATGATGGGACAATTTACTGTACCGCTAGAAGATAATCTCATTTGGAAGGATATGTTGGAGTTTTGTCCAGAATGGTTCGATTATACAAAAGAAGAATGTGATGCTAGCTCACCTTTCTTTGTCGCTCACCATTTACAACCAATGTGCTCTCCTTATCGAGCAGCACGAATTGAAAACCCATATCAAGATTCAACGGTAATGGTTTATGGAATAATGAACTAAATGCCAATGTCTTAACTTACTATAAGACATAAAATTAGGCTATTTCTACTCATAAAAATAACCTAATCCCAAAACTCGATTAACGCTTTCTTTCTTGTTTTGTTAATTCAAAATCAAATTCGTCGGGGAAAAGGACTTGCCCTTCTTCATTCTGATTTGGGAATACAACCACAGCTAGTTCATCGTCTTCTAAACCATTAGTCCAACGACTATGCCATTTATTCAAAGAGATAGATTCTGCTTTACACACATCCCATTCACCCGTAGCCCAAGCTTCAGCGAACTCTTGATTTGGCCATACAGGAACACAATCTTCTTCTTCTGTGTTCAACATTACACAACCATGCTCATCGGTTAAAATCCAAATTTGACGATTTGCCACCACTTCTTTCATGAAGTAATTAAAGCGCTCTTCTTCATTGTAATTTTGGATTTTTTCTATTGCTTGTTGATCTAATTGGCTCATTTACTGTTCCTAATATGTGGACTGCATTTGTATTATCCAGATTGATACAGATAGAATATCACAAAAAAAGCCCATACTAGATATTCTAATATGGGCTTTTGAACATTTATTCTATGCGTCTATTTTAGTATTCCACTACTTTAATTCTGTGGAACATTCGATATAGAACTGGAACCACAATTAGAGTAAGAACGGTCGCAAAACCTAAACCGAACATAATCGTTACCGCCATTGGCTTAAAGAATATGTCAGGCAATAGAGGTATCATACCTAGAATTGTTGTAATCGCAGCCATACAAACGGGACGCACACGACTTAATGCCGCATCAACCACCGCATGATAAGGTTCTTTACCTGACTTGATTTCAATTTCAATCTGATCAAGCAGTACGATACCATTTTTCAACAGCATACCACTCAAGCTCAAGAAACCGAGTAAGGCCATAAAGCCAAACGGCGTATTAAGCAGCAATAAACCACTGGTTACACCAATAATAGCTAATGGTACCGTTAACCACACAATTACAGACTCTTTCACACTGTTAAATAAGAAAACAGTAACTAAGAACATGAATAGATAACCCAATGGCATCGTTTGGAATAATGATGCCTGAGCATCACGAGACGATTCATATTCACCGCCCCACTCTAAACTGTAACCCGTAGGAAAATCGATCGCCTCAATTTGTGTTTGTAATCGTTTCTGCAATGTTGCCGCAGTCTCTTCACCTAAAATATCTGGATCAGCCATTACGGTTAACATACGTTTACGGTTCTTACGTACGATTTGTGGATCTTCCCAAATCACATCATAGCCCAGAACAACCTGTTGTAATGGAATATATTGAGACAGTGCCGGACTCCAAATTTTCATGCCTTCAATCGTACTGATATCAACACGTTCATTTTCAGGTAATCGAGTAACGATTGGCATTAATGTTGTACCATCACGGTAAACACCAATTGCTTTACCTGAGAACGCCATTTCTAATAGTTCGTTTACATCTGTCTTTGAAATACCATAACGACGAGCCTGACTCTCATTAAATTGAGGCTCAAGTACTTTTGTACGCTCACGCCAGTCATGACGTACGTTTGTTGCTCCTGGGTCATTATGCATAATGTCGATAACTTGCGCAGCTAAGCCTCGTAATACCGTTGGATCAGCACCAACAATACGAGCTTCAACTTTTGCACCGCCACCCGGACCTAATTCAATTTGTTTCAATTTATATTGAATTTGCGGGTATTGATCTTCGATATGCTGACGGAACTTCGCCATCAAGGGCTGTAATGCTTCATAGTTATCAACACGAGTCATTATCTCACCATAAGCTGCATAGCTTTTCTCTGGTGCATAAGTCAACATGAAACGCTGTAAACCTTTACCAGCGGTTGTTGTTACGTGTTCAATATGTTGTTGTTCTAATATCCACTCTTCTAATTCTTTTAATGTCGCATTAGTTGAACGAATATCGGTCCCTTCAGGCATCCATACATCGACCATAAAAATTGGTGTTGTTGATGACGGGAAGAAAGATTGTTTTACTTTAGTAAAGCCATATAAGCTACCACCAAGAGCAATAACAAGCACAACCATGGTCGCAACTGAGTAACGCATACAGAATTCAAGGAAGCGCTTATAAATAACGAAGATCATTCCATTGTATGGATCTTTCTCTTCAAGACTCTCTTCTTCGCTTTGTACTCTCTCTTTAAAGAATAATGAAGCAAAGAAAGGCGTAAGTGAAATAGCAGTAAACCAACTTAGCATTAACGAAATTAGCAACACGCTAAATAATGTTCCACAATATTCACCAGTCGCATCATCAGATAAGCCAATTGGCGCAAATGCGGTTACCGCTATAACCGTTGCTCCTAACAATGGCCATTTTGTTTGTGTCACAATGTCTGTGGCTGCTTGTAAACGAGTTCGTCCTTTTTGCATACCAATGAGTATGCCTTCGACCACCACAATGGCGTTATCCACGAGCATACCAAGAGCAATAACCAAGGCACCAAGTGAAATACGTTGCAAATCAATAGCAAAATACTTCATAAAGACGAAAGTACCAGCAACGGTCAATAATAAGATAAGACCAATTAATAGGCCTGAACGTACTCCCATAAAGAAAAGTAAAACGATAATTACGATCGCAACAGCCTGACCAAGACTGACAACAAAACCACTTACCGATTTATCCACTTCTTTTGGTTGACTGTAAATTTCAGAGATATCAATACCAATAGGCTGCTGCTCTTTAAGCTCAGCCATTCGTTGATCAACTAATTTACCAATTTCAACTACGTTAACACCTGCACTAAATGAAACACCGAGGTTTAAAGCAAAATTACCATTAAAGTTAACAATATTACTTGGCACTTCAACATAACCGCGCTTAACTTCTGCGATGTCTTTTAAATAAATCAGCCCTTGAGCGCCACCATCAGTAATGATTAAATCACCGAGCTGTGCCACATCTTCAAACTCCCCTGTTGGGTGAATTTGAATATATTCCGTTCCGATTTTTACAGCACCAGCACTCGATACCGTATTTTGGTTAGACAATAAGCTATACAACGTCTGAGGAGAAATTCCTAAACTTGTCATACGCTTTAATGATGCTTCAATAAACACTTGCTCTTGTTGAACACCACTAACAGATACTTTACTAACGCCATCAACAAGCTCTAATTCACGACGCAAATAATCAACATAATCTAGGATTTCTTTATATGAGTAGCCTTTTCCTGTTACGGCTAAAAGCACCCCATAAACATCACCAAAATCATCGATAACTGATGGTTCACCAACACCTGGTGGTAATTGACGTTTCAAGTCATTGACCTTACGGCGCAATTCATCCCAAATTTGCGGTAAATCATCAGGACCATAATTATTTTTCATGGTTACAGTGATCTGAGACAAACCGCGACTAGACAGCGAGTTAACTTCATCTACATAAGTTAATTGTTGAATTGCTTTTTCTAGTGGATAGGTTACTTCTTCTTCCACTTGCTCTGGTGTCGCGCCAGGATAATTCGTTACGACCATAGCATCTTTAATGGTAAACGCTGGGTCTTCTAAACGGCCTAAACCAAAAAATGCGGATGTACCACCAATCATAAAGATCAGTGTTAGCATCCAACTGATGACTTTATTCTGTATGAAATAAGCTGCAATTCCTTTTTCTTGGCTCATTTTTTCTCCTCCGCATTAATAACATTCACTGACATGCCATCACGCAGTCGTGATACCCCTGCTATTACAATGCGATCACCGGTTGATAAACCTTCAACAACTCGTAAACCAGATGAGGTCGCTTTTGTCGTTACTACTTTTTGTTTTTTCACTGTATTGTTTTCATCAACAAGCCATACGTATTTTTCAGCAAGATCAATAGTGTCACCATCTTCATTAAAAATGGCTTCAATAGGAATTACCATCCCAGCTTGAGTTGATAAACGAATTTCACTTTCACTCGTTGCCACCTCAACTGCCATACCATCCAATATAAATTGGTCTTCAGGCATAGGCATTGTCAGTGTAACTAGATATGCGCCTGAATCAGGATCAGGCTCAGTGGTGTATTCTTTAATTTTAGCGGAATAGCTCTCACCACTATCAAGACGGACGGTTGCTTTAATGCTTTCAATTATCTCTTTATTTGGTTGCTTTGCATAAAGCTTGTCAGGTACTTGAACAATAATATCTACCGCATCTCGGTTATTAATATTAACGATCTGTTGTCCTACTTGAATATTTTCAAACTGCTCAACACTTACTCGAGAAATAACACCATCAATTGGCGCCTTTAACTCTGTAAAACTTAAACGCAATTTTGCTAACTCTAAATCCGCCAATGCAATTTGTCGTTGCGCTGATAATTCATCGAATTGTGATTTGGCTAACAAGCCTTTATCAACTAACGGTTTTGAACGCTTATATTGACTGTTTGCTACGTTATAACGAGCTCTAGCATTATCAACATCAATGTTATAATCGGTTTTATCTAACACAGCTAAAACTTGACCTTTTTTAACGATTTCCCCTGCTTTTATATTTAGCTCTTTAATCTCACCAGAAAGTCGAAAACTTAGATGAGATCGGTCAGCAGCAGTGGCTACCGCAGGAAGATAAAGGCGATCGCTTACCCCATTTGAATTAATGTCTTTAATCACAACGTTCGGTACTTCTACAATCGTTTCCGTTGGAGCAGGATTACAGGCAGTAAGGAATAACGTACTGGAAAGTAAAGATAGTTTCATTAATCTTTGCATTATTATAATCCTCTTTCCTTAACCCACTTACGGACTTTCATTCCCTCTTCTAGCCCTGCGATACCTGAAGATACAATTTGATCTGAATCTTCAATCCCAGAGACTACCTGGCGTTTCTCATTTAATTCCACTGCCACTTTTTCAACAATTCCATCTTCTTTCACACGCCATACATACGTGGTATCACCATCTTGATCGATAGCTGAAAGTGGCAGTTTTTCACTTCCGCCCTTAGGAATAGTTACTTTCACTTGACCAGACATCCCCGGAAGTATTCCTAAATCTTTAGGACGAGGCATACTCATTTTTACGGTGTAACTCGATGTTTTACGATCGGCTTCAGTATCTATTTCTTCAAATTCAAGAGGAAAAGTAGAGTTTGGAAACGAATCAAATGAAACTGTTGCTGATACATCGGTAAAACTGAAACGTTGGAGCAGATAATCAGGGAGTTGAAAAACAACATACAAAATGTCGTTGGTTTGAATATGCATAATTGATTGTTTCGCATTTACATATTCAAAATTTTCTGTAGGAAGAAGTGAAATCGTACCGTCATATGGTGCTACAAGCTTTGTGTAGCTTAAATTTGCAGTCGCTTGATCAAGAGACGCTTTGGCTGTTTTTCTATTTGCTACCGCAGTATCATAATCTTGTTCTGATACGACTTTATCTTTTCTGAGCTTTTTAATTCGTTGATATTGTACATCAATTAAACGATATTGTGCTTGAGCTTGTTTTTGAATTAATCGATATTCATCAGGATTAATGGTGGCTAATAACTCACCTTTATTAACCGATTGCCCTGCATGTACATCTAACGTATTTAATTGCCCAGGAACTCTAAAAGCCAAAACGGCTTTATCACCCGCTTCTGCTTTTGCCGGAAATAAGCGTGAGGTCTCATGCTCACCAACAGAAACTGTTAAGATCTTTGCTGGACGAGAGTCAGGCTCTGCAATACTAGGCTCTTTACTGTCACAGCCTACGAGTAAGACGGAGCTAAGTACTGCGGCTATTGCAGTCTTTTTGAACATATGCCGTTCCTTGTCATTATTAATTGATTACATAAAGAATTATTGCTCATATTTATTTGTTCATCCAGTCAACAAATAAAATTAGTTATAAAAAACAATGTTTTTATTCTTTTTTATGCTTTTTCCCTTTTTGATATTCATCAGAGTAATTAGAATCGATTTGATCACATAGTCCGAAATAAGGTTCTTCACTTAATCCCAATATATATGGATTTTGAGAACAATAGACTTTTGTGCCAGCTTCATGACCTTTTACATAACCATTATAGAATTCGGTTGTGATTTTATCTTCAGGGTAACGGTCAACAAGTCGTGATTCTGTCTGCAATAAAAAACCATTTTTCGCTCTAGCTTCACCTATTGCGAACCAATCATCAACGTTCTTATCTTGTTTTACATCATCAGAGGAGGCGCACCCAGCGAGTACAGTAATGAATAACCCGATTGTTAACTTCTTCATTGTTCCCTCATTTATTTATCAAATAGTTACTTATATATTACACCCAAATGATTAACATAAAAGACACAAAAACAAAAAAAGCACTCAAAATGAGTGCTTTTTCATTATTTAAGAAGCTTTATGATGTAAATTAATTACTCATTTCAGCAATTTTTACCTTCCATGTATCTGGACCAATTTGATGCGCATTTACGCCTGTTGAATCAACGGCAACAGTCACTGGCATATCTTCGACTTCAAACTCATAAATGGCTTCCATACCAAGATCTTCAAAAGCAACAACACGTGCTTTTTTAATCGCTTTAGCAACCAAGTAAGCTGCACCACCAACGGCCATTAAATATACCGCTTTGTTTTCTTTAATAGATGCAACCGTTGCTGGACCACGTTCCGCTTTACCTATCATGCCAGTTAAGCCTGTAGCCAACATCATATCGGTAAATTTATCCATGCGAGTAGATGTCGTTGGGCCAGCAGGGCCTACCGCTTCATCACCTACTGCATCAACAGGGCCTACGTAGTAAATGAATTTACCATTAAAATCAACGCCATCAGGTAAACCTTCACCGCTTTCGATCATTCCTTGAAGGCGTTTATGTGCCGCGTCACGACCTGTTAGAATTTTGCCATTTAGTAAGATCGTTTCGCCCGTTTTCCACTCCTGAACATCTTCTTTTGTTATTTCATCAAGATTAACTCGACGAGTGTTCGCACCCGCTTCCCAAGTAATATCAGGCCATTCTTCAAGTTTCGGTGGTTGTAAGTCCGCAGGGCCTGTACCATCAAGAGTAAAATGTACGTGACGAGTAGCAGCACAGTTAGGAATTAAACACACAGGTTTAGAGGCTGCGTGCGTTGGTGCAGATTTAATTTTCACATCGACAACGGTAGTAAGTCCGCCAAGACCTTGAGCACCGATACCTAATTTATTAACACGATTAAAAATATCAAGACGCAATTCTTCTTCTGCATTCTGAGGTCCTCGTTCAATAAGATCTTGAATATCAATGTGTTCCATCAATGCTTCTTTTGCTAGTACTGCAGCTTTCTCAGCCGTACCGCCAACACCTATACCAAGCATACCAGGAGGACACCAACCCGCCCCCATTGTTGGAAGTGTCTTTTCTACCCACTCAGCAATATCATCTGATGGATTTAACATTACCATTTTAGTCTTATTTTCAGAACCACCGCCTTTCGCAGCAATTTGAATCTCGACTTTGTTTCCCGGCACCATATTAATATGAACCACTGCTGGCGTATTATCTTTTGTATTTATACGTTTACCTGCCGGATCAGATAATACTGAGGCCCTTAATGGATTATCGGGATTGGTATAAGCTTGACGGGTACCTTCATCAATCATTTGTTGAACCGTTAAGTCTCCTTCCCACCTAACGTTCATACCAATATTTACAAAACAAGTCACAATTCCCGTATCTTGACAGATAGGACGACGCCCTTCTGCTGACATACGAGAATTAATAAGGATTTGTGCAAGTGCATCTTTTGCAGCTTGGCTTTCTTCTCGGTGATACGCTTTTTCAAGTGCTTGAACAAAATCTAGCGGATGATAATAAGATATATATTGCAGAGCATCGGCTACAGAACTGATCACATCTTCATTACGAATCAATGTTTCTTGGTGAACGTTAATCATAGGGCCCTCTTTTTATAAGCTTCCATGGCAATTAAGGATGATTTTTATTGTGTATGACGTGAGCAATCGCCATCTATTATTTTCTTTTAGAACACGCATTATGATACTCTTGCTCTCCATCCAAGGCTATCGTTGCTCATCACATTCTGGTTATAAAACTCAAAATGAACAATCAATTAGATGCAAAACTAAGTATCACTCAACTTGATTATCAATCTAACTCTGTGATTGATTTCTTTTCAGCTATCGCAAATCAACCTTGGGCGATGTTGCTTAACTCATCGGCGAAAAATCATATTGATAATCGATATGACATTTTAGTTGCTGATCCTATTGCTACATTACAAACACATGGTGCTATCACCACAATTAATGTAATAGGAAAACAGCCTGTAACCAGTGAAGCGTGTCCTTTCCAATTACTTGATCATTATCAAGAACGTCTAATTCCCCACCATTCACCAATAGAAAACTTACCTTTTATTGGTGGTGCATTAGGTTATTTCAGTTACGACTTGGGTCGCCGAGTTGAAAGTATTCCAAATACGGCTCAGCAGGACATTTTAAGTGCCGATATGGCTATAGGAATTTATAACTGGGCACTGGTGGCAGATAATAAAACATCAACATTGCATTTGATACAACCCAAAGGTGGTGATCGACAGCATTGGCTTCAACAATTTATTGCTATAAAAGAAGTAGATACTGCATTTAGCTTAACATCAGACTGGAAGTCGAACATGACCGAGTCTGAATATGCTAAAAAATTTGATGTGATTCAGCGCTACCTAGAATCAGGAGATTGTTACCAAATAAACTTAGCCCAACGATTTGAAGCACAATACCAAGGCTCAGAATGGGAAGCGTATCAAAAACTAGCAGCACAAAATGGTGCGCCGTTTTCTGCTTATATAAAAACTCCAGAAATAACGATTCTCTCTGTTTCTCCGGAACGTTTTTTACAAGTAAAAGACAGAAAAATTGAAACAAAACCAATTAAAGGAACCCGACCGCGTTCAAATTCTCCTGAGATTGATAGACAAGAAGCAGAAACATTACGTAATAGTCCAAAAGATCGCTCTGAAAACCTAATGATTGTTGATTTGCTTAGAAATGATATAGGTCGTGTTGCGACACCAGGCTCAGTAAAAGTACCGAAACTGTTTGATATAGAGTCTTTCCCTGCTGTGCATCACTTAGTAAGTACCATTACTGGTGTACTAGATACAGAATATTCTGCAACAGACCTGCTTAAAGCTTCTTTTCCGGGTGGCTCTATCACTGGCGCTCCAAAGATAAGAGCAATGGAGATCATTGAAGAGTTAGAACCTCATCGTCGTAATCTATATTGTGGCAGTATTGGTTACATTAGCCGCTGTGGAACAATGGACACCAGTATAACCATACGCACACTAATTGCTTATGAAGGAAGTTTATATGCATCAGCAGGCGGTGGTATCGTTGCTGATAGTCAAGTTGAACTAGAATATGAAGAGACATTACACAAGTTAAGCAAAATCTTACCTATTTTATAACGATAAGGATCGGTTTATGGACACACATTTACTTTCTCATTTGTTACTTCATAAACCGATAAATTACAGCTCAAGTTTGCTCTCCCACCCTCTGTTGAAAAATGGCGATTTTAAATCAGCAGCCGTTCTTGTTCCTATCGTAAAGAGAGAAACAGGTTACAACTTAATTTTAACCCAACGAGCGCCACATTTACGTCACCACCCTAGTCAAATTAGCTTCCCAGGCGGTAAGGCTGAACCCGATGATTTGTCTCTTATTCATACAGCTATTCGTGAAACGAATGAAGAAATTGGCATTAATCCTGCACACATTAAACCATTAGTAAAACTTAACACAATACCAACAATATCCGGTTATAAAGTAACCCCTATCGTTGCATTAATTGATGAAAATTATACCACCGCAATCGATTACGGTGAGGTTAGTAGCACATTTGAGGCACCGATAAATCATCTTATTAACCCTAAAAACACCTACAATCATCACGTTTTTAACAAAAAGCACACATATAATCTGATTTTCATTCCTTTTGATAAAAAACTCATTTGGGGCGTAACTGCCGAAATAATTCACGCAATGAATTACATAACGGCTTAGAAAATTTATCATTAACGATAAGTTTTTCTAATATTACAGTTACAACTACTGTGATCATTATCAATTATTTTTGGATCTTCGTTCATCTTTTTTCATTTCTGGATCTGGGTCAAAGTTTTTCTCGTCAAAATAACGACAATAGCGCCGTTCCTAAAATTCCTGTTCCAAAAAATTAAGAGTATGTTAATTATGCAAACAACAAATACTGCATCTATCGGTGCAAAAAAAGTTAAGTGGACTTATAAAGATTTCACTTGGTGTCTTTCTCTGTTCGGTACTGCTGTAGGTGCTGGTGTTCTTTTCCTTCCAATCAAAGCGGGTGCTGGTGGTTTTTGGCCTTTAGTTATTCTTGCTCTAATCGCTGCACCAATGACTTGGTTTGCTCACAAGAGTTTGGCTCGTTTCGTTCTTTCAGCTAAAAACCCAGATGCAGATATTACTGATACTGTAGAAGAGCATTTCGGTAAAACAGGCGCGAACCTAATCACTTTTGCCTACTTTTTCGCGATTTATCCGATTGTACTTATCTACGGTGTTGGTATTACAAACACAGTAGATTCTTTCATGGTTAACCAAATGGGTATGGAATCTATTCCTCGTTGGTTACTATCAGGTGTTCTTATCACTCTGATGACATGTGGTGTAGTATTTGGTAAAGAACTAATGCTGAAAGCAACTTCAGCAATGGTTTACCCTCTTGTATTCATCCTAATGGCTCTTTCTGTATACCTAATCCCTGGTTGGAACACATCTATGATGTCTGTTGACCCAGATTGGGGTTCAATGCCTTCTGTTGTTTGGTTAGCGATTCCTATCATCGTTTTCTCTTTCAACCACAGCCCAGTTATCAGCCAGTTCTCTAAAGAACAACGTCGTGTATACGGTGACGATGCAGTTGCAAAAACTGACATGATCACTGGTGGCGCGGCAATGATGCTAATGAGCTTCGTTATGTTCTTCGTTTTCTCTGTAGTTCTTTCTCTGTCTCCAGAGCAACTAGCACAAGCGCAAGCACAGAACATCTCTGTACTTTCTTACCTAGCTAACGTACACGAATCACCACTTATCTCTTACTTAGGTCCAATCGTTGCTTTCGCTGCGATTACTTCAAGCTACTTCGGTCACTTCCTTGGTGCTCATGAAGGTCTTGTTGGCCTAGCTAAATCTCGCTCAAAAGCACCTGTTGCTAAGCTAGAAAAAGCATCTCTAATCTTCATCGTTGTTACTACATGGATCGTTTCTATCATCAACCCAAGTATCTTAGGTATGATTGAAACTATGGGCGCGCCAATGATTGCCGCTATCCTATTCCTAATGCCTGTATTCGCAATGCGTAAAGTTCCAGCAATGGCTAAGTACAAAACTTCAGCACCTGTGCAAATCTTTACAGCATTATGTGGTGTTGCGGCGATTACTTCTGTAATCTACGGCGCTCTTTAATAACTAATTTGTAAACTAATACAAACTTAGTTAAACGAAGTTAATAATAATGATAATAAAGCCCCCTCTTTTGGGGGCTTATTCGAGGTAATTACATGATTAGTGTTTTTGATATCTACAAAATCGGAGTTGGTCCTTCTAGCTCCCACACCGTTGGTCCAATGAAAGCAGGTAAAGAGTTTATCGACGATTTACGTGGCATGGGCAAACTGCGTGATATCACTAAAATCACTGTTGATGTTTACGGTTCATTATCACTGACAGGGAAAGGTCACCATACTGATATCGCTATCATTATGGGTCTGGCAGGTAACACGCCAGAACACGTAGATATTGACTCTATTCCGGGCTTCATCGCTCGTGTTGAAGAAACAGAGCGCTTACCTGTTGGCATGCACTGCCACACGGTAGAATTTCCAAAAGAAGGTGGAATGAACTTCCATACTTCTAACCTTTCACTTCACGAAAATGGTATGCAAATCCATGCGTGGATTGATGGTGAAGTTGCTTATTCTAAAACTTACTACTCTATCGGTGGTGGTTTTATTGTTGATGAAGAAAACTTTGGTAAAGAAGTAGAATCATCAATCCAAGTTCCTTATTCATTCAACTACGCTTCTGAGCTTGTTGATTTATGTAAAGAGCACGGCTTATCTATCAGTACTCTAGTAATGAAAAACGAACACGCAATTCTTGCAGAAGATGAAGTTCGCACTTACTTTGCTAAGATCTGGAAAACCATGCGTGACTGTATGGAAAAAGGCATGAGCACAGAAGGTATCCTTCCTGGACCTCTACGTGTTCCTCGTCGTGCAGCAGCATTACGCCAACAACTATTGACTTCTGAAAAGACGTCTAAAGATCCAATGGAAGTCGTTGATTGGGTAAACATGTACGCGTTTGCTGTAAACGAAGAGAATGCTGCTGGTGGCCGAGTTGTTACCGCTCCAACAAATGGTGCATGTGGCATCATCCCTGCTGTTCTAGCGTACTACGATAAGTTTATCCAAACAGTAACTGAGAAAGATTACATCCGTTACTTTGCGGCTTCTGGCGCAATCGGTGGTCTTTACAAGCAGAATGCTTCAATCTCAGGCGCTGAAGTTGGTTGCCAGGGTGAAGTTGGTGTTGCTTGTTCTATGGCTGCTGCAGGTCTTGCTGAGCTTATGGGTGGTAGCCCTGAGCAAGTATGTATGGCTGCAGAGATTGCAATGGAACATAACTTAGGTTTAACGTGTGACCCTGTTGCTGGCCAAGTACAAGTTCCTTGTATTGAGCGTAACGGTATTGCTGCAGTTAAAGCTATCAACGCGACTCGTATGGCTTTACGTCGTGCATCAGCACCTCGTGTATCTCTTGATAAAGTTATCGAGACAATGCTTGAAACAGGCAAAGACATGAATGCTAAGTACCGTGAAACTTCTCAGGGTGGCCTAGCAATTAAAGTTATTTGCTAATTGAGCATGACATACTATTACTAAGGGACGATTTATCGTCCCTTTTTTTATGCTTTACAAAAAAATACTACAAAATTCAGCTATCTAAACTACAATTATTTTAAATATTTTTATTTTTTACAAAAACTTTACGCTTTCTCACTACTGTACTATTAACAATAAGCTCAATTAATGTAATATTGTCATTAATGCATCAACACACAACATAATGAATATGAATAAGAAAAAGCACACTCTATCTCCTAGAGCGCAAAAGTTAAGAGCTGAATGGAAAGGTATGAAAAGTGATTATCGCTTTATTTCCCATTCATTCAATTGCGTAAAAATACACATCCATACACCTGATGATGGTATGTATAACCGCTCCGTTGGCTGCTTAAAAGAGGGCCGCGAAAAAGCATTAAAAGAAGCAGTGAAACAACGAAACAAAGTGGGTAAAGAACTATGGGGTAACTGCTGGAACGCAGTATTAAATACGCCTAGTTTGTTTGAACGTCTTCCTCATACTCTTGAGCCTGACATTATCACTAAAAAACGTACCCTACTCTCTGGTGAAGTAAGAACCACTGATTACTATATTGTTCGTTGGAAAGAATTAGTTGATGGTGAATATAAACCGAAAAGTCGTCTATTCTCTCATGGTAACGGCAACGATAAATTAAGTGCTTATACTAAAGCGAAAAAAGTAATGCTTGAAGTAAACAAAGAGTTCATCCCTATATTAAAGAAAATGGGACGCTTTAATATTATTAAAGTAGATTAATTACAAAAAATGGCGGGAATAATTCCCGCCATTATTAATATCAAAACCATAAGTCATTTACATATCTTTAGTGTGTGAATGATAGCCACGTAAGTAATCATACTTAAAATCTTTATTTATGCTGTCACATACACCAGTATAAACCTCACCCTTCATGCCCAATTCATAAGCATCTTGCTGACAATACTTCATCTGTCCATTAGCGTAGCCCGCGGTATAAGCCTGATAATTAGATACTTTTATTTGCTGTCCGTCTGAAGCACTATTTAATTGCTCCTGTGTCTCTAGGTTCCACCCTTTAGAACCTCTCTCAAAACCATACTGGTTCCAGTCACTATCTTGCGTTGAGCTAATTGGTGCCGTTGTAGAGCAAGCAAACAACAAAGAACTAAGTAATACGGTTATAAATGCTTTCATGTAATGTCTCCTTACTTCGAATGATTATTTTCACATCCCATTCGCAGTTGAAAATCGACCACTGTTGTAGTCTTCTCGGAAAGTCCAATCAATGAGGTCGCATATTCCGTTATATGGACCACCAGTTACACCAAGTATATACGCATTTTGCGAACAATACTCATTCTGACCTTTTTTGTAACCGGCTAAGTAGGCTTGATAATTGCTCGATTTTAAATTTTGATCGTCTAGTAATTTATCTAATCGTGATTCAGATTGTGCGATTTGTCCTTTCATGGCTCTTTCGTAACCAAAGGTTGACCAGTCACTATCGAGCATTGAAGTAGGAGGAGGAGTTGCGCATGCCGCTAAAAATAAAGCAGAAAATGCAATAATTAAGTATTTCATAATGCTGACCTTCTACAGTAAATATTCTTTAACTATTACGTTAACTGTATCAGGTCAGATCATAATATCTATTAAATTTGACTAATTAATAGCAATAAACCAAATAAAAGAGTTAAACCAAGAGCTAATTTACCACCTTCAGCTGTATAAATATGAAGGTTTTGATGCACTTCCTCTGTCTCTTTTTTTCTTAACGTTACAACCATTGCTAATGGAATAAAAATAGCTAAGAAAACCAAGATAACACCAGCATAACCAAGTACAGATAAGAACTGATCCGCAGCTAAACCAGCGCCTAACAGAGGTAGGACAAACGTACATACATATGTCACGATCTTATTATGCGAAATCATATCTTTATTTTGATTATATAAAGCCATCGCCACACCAAGGAAAGAAGTCAATAATGCTAACGATGTGAAAATCGACAGAATAATTTCAATGTATTCATTTTTCGCACTGAATGTTTGAATCAAATCAGAGATATTAGAAAAATGCGTAATTTCATTTGCCGTTAAGTTACCAACAACCGCATATAGCCATACTAAATAACAGATCAATGGAATGATCGACCCTAGAATAACCATATTTCGCAATTGTTGTTTTGTCGCTTCTTTATTATAAGCAACTAACGAAGGAATTACTGGCATAGAGGCAAAGCTAGTAAACAAAATCGTACTGGTATCAAATAGCATACCTTTATCGTGGTTTGTTACTTGTGATAGATTTTCCGCTGTCATACCTGGAATTAGAATGATTAAAGTCAATACCAACATTGAAATCATGAAGAAAAACAACAGTCGATTTAACTTATCAATAATTTGTGTTCCACAAACAACAAAAGCACTCGCAAACAAGGTGAATGCAACCTGAGCAAATTCAATGCTCATTTCTACATTCATCATAGAAAATATACGTTTAATTAAATCTGCTGCCCCTAAAATATAAGCAATTAACATGCAAAATAATAAAAGGTAAAACAGAGCATTAGTAACAAGCTGACCACCTTTACCAATGGTCTTATTTGCTACAGTATTAATCCCAAATGCTAATTCTGTTTTTGAACATGCTTCTGTTAATAGCAAAGCTGCGTACGTTGTTCCTGCACAAATAACTAGCATTAGTAGAGTGCTATAAAACAATCCAAACTGTGCCAATACCATAGGGATAGCTAACATCCCTGCACCTAATGCTGTACCAGATAAAATTAACGCACTACCAAATAATTTAAAATTCATTGTATATCATTCTTTTTGAAACAAATTTATATCAACACTGTAATTAGACTGTCGATATGATGTGCTCTTATTCATAGTATGTACAACACCATAAATAAGAGCTTATAACGTTAGATCACTTGTGAAATCAGAAGAAAACCACCAAAAGCAAAAGAGAAAATAAGCATCGCTACCCCACCCTCAGCAATGTATGTTTTCTCAGCATTCTCTGATTTTCTTAGTTTTACCACCATTGCAAGAGGTACAAAGACCGCTAAGAAAACTAAGATGATCCCTGCGTAACTTAAAACAGATAAGAACTGATCAGCCGCATAAATAGCGCCAGTCAGTGGCAGAATAAAACTAATAACATAAGTCACTACTTTGTTCTGTTTAAACATATCTTGGTTTTGAGTGAAAAGTGCCATTGCTACACCTAAGAACGAGGTTAATAAAGCAAGACCTGTAAAACCAGATAACACAACACTAATAAATGCATGTTCTGCACTAAATACAGAGATTAACTCAGAGACGTTTGTAAAATGAATCAGTTGTTCAGCGGTTAAATTACCAACCACGGCGTAAAGCCATACTAGGTAACAAACTAACGGGATTAATGAACCCAGAATAACCATATTTCTTAGCTGTTTTGGTGTTGCTTCATGGTTGTAAGACACTAATGATGGGATAACTACCATAAAACCAAAACTGGTAAAAATAATTGCACTGGTTTTAACTAAATCGGTCGTACTTGAATTCGTCACCTGTGTCATATTCTCAAACGATATGTCAGGAATTAAAAATACAAGAGTTAAAACAAGCATCAGCAACATAATGCCAAACAACACACGGTTAAGTTTATCGATAACCGCAGTTCCCGAAGCAACAATAATGCCTGCCACCAATGTAAATGCAATCTGGCTTTGGATGAGTGACAGCTCAAAACCAACACCACGCAGTAGTTTATTTAATAGATCACCTGCACCTAGGATGTAAGCCATTAGTAAGCAGATTAAAAGCGCATAAAGCAGACCATTAGTAATAATTTGTCCACTTTTACCTAAACTTTTACGAGCGATAGTGTTCATACCTAAACCACCACCAACATTAATACTCGCTTCTAGAAGTAATAAAGCAGCATATGTTGTTCCAAGACAGATAAACAACATTAAAGCCGTGCCCCAAAGTAGGCCAAATTGAGCCAACACCATTGGGATTGCCAGCATACCAGCGCCTAGCGCAGTACCTGAAATAATAAGTGAGCTTCCGATTAATTTTAAATTCACAATGTTTCCCTTACTTTTATTCGAGTTTGAGCTTTAGTTTTATTTTTTGTCAAATTCAACGCGCAAGAAATTACCCACAAAGATAACGCGGTTGAAATTAGAGCTGATTAATTACGAATAAAAACGGAGAAATCGAAAATACGAGAAGAAGTGAAACGCGAGAAACTGAGACGAGAAGAAACGCAGAGAAAGAACAACTGATGATTTGAAACCAGTGTGATGGGGTGAACCTTCTGTAGGCTCTAACAATGGGCCTGATGTTAGTTGGAAAATCATGTGTACATCCTAATTAGTCACATTCCATTTATAATAATAGGTCGTAAATCCTTTACTGACCGAACTACCAAACTAGTAGTCCGATCCATTCTATATAATGAACTTGGCAATGCAACCCTTAAATAAACTTGTTTCCCCTATCCTTTAACATCTATTAAATTATTTATCCATTTCTTACTTTTTAAACGGTAGATAGAAGCAAACCACTTAAACAACGTCTCTAAAAAGAAAAGACTATAGACAACTTCAGCCGAATACCCAAAATACACGGCACCTAAAGCAGCGATAGGAATACCAAAAAACCACTGAGTTAATACGTCTTGATATAGGCAAAATTTAACATCCCCACCCGCTCTTAAAATACCAACCACTAGTGTCGTTGGAATTGAGCGTAAAACAATACCAATACAAAGAATCGACACAAAAGTATCAGCAAGTTCTCGAGTTTCAGGTGTTAACGCAGTAAATAAATCTAATATCCAAGTTTTAGATAAAAACAAACAAAAAGAAACAGCTATCGTAACCACAAAGCCGATGATCATCATCAACATCGCTTGATAATATACTTTGTCGTACTCTTTAGCTCCGATATGGTTACCTACTAACACACCAGATGCGTTCGCTATCCCCATTAAAAAGCTAAGAGAAACCGCCTCTATTGGCGTAACAACTGCAAAGGCAGCTAAACCTTCCGTTCCTGTTTGTCCCATAATCGCGGTATACGCAAATAACCCACCTGCCCATAATAAAAAATTGGTAGTAGTTGGTAATGCTAAGCGAATAAAAGAACGAAATTTATCTACCTGAAGGCTTTGGATAATCTCTTTTAAACCAAATTTTAAAAGATGACTCTTCATGAGTAAATAAAGATAAAGCAAACCAACTTCAATGATAGAACTCACCACAGTAGCAATGGCCGCACCTTTTATACCTAAAGCAGGAAAGCCTAAATACCCAAAAATTAAAACCCAATTCAGTAGTATATTCAGAACAATGCCTATACCACTGAAAAAAGTACTAATTCCCGGTTGCTGTATCGAACGGAAACCAGCACCAAGGCTCGCAGTAAAAGCAACCGCAAGCATGCTCCAACTGGTTATTTGAATATATTCCACGCCAAGAGCAATAACACTAGGGTCTTTAGATGCCAACTGCATAACAAAACTGGCAAAGAACTGTAAAAGAAAAACAATAACCAATGCTGAACACGTGGAAGTAAGCCAAGTTAATGCTGTCGTTTCTCGCAGGCCTTTATTATCCTTTGCTCCCCAATGCTGAGCTGCCAATAAAGCGCCTGTTGTTGTTATTCCTGTCAGTATTATCGTTGTAAAGAAGATGGCACGACTACCAACGCCAACAGCAGCAATGTCAGCTTCTGAAAGTTGACCAAGCATGAAGACATCAATAAGGCTTTTACTGGAAAATAAAATACTTTGCAGAGTGATGGGGAAAGCAATAACAAACAATCGATAAAAAAACTCACGATTTGCATGTTGTCGAACATTATAAAATAACGATTTGTTTACTGCATTCACTCTCATCACCACTAAATTTCAGACATGAATTAAGTGTACAGAAAATGAGATAAATACTCATAAATAGGTATAAAAAAGGTTAACCTAACTACAAGAATATAAAAATTTGCCAACCTATAACTTTTGCAAATATTTTATGACTTTGCCATGACAATTAATATGAACAGAAAAAAGCCTCAAATCTATACATAAAATTTGAGGCTAGAGCAAAACATCGTTATTAATACCAATAATAATGAACAAATAATTAATGGCATTGATACTCTCTTTTATTTCAAATATTGAACGTGAGCTTCCATCTCTTCGCCAATCTCTTTACGCATATTCATTAACTTAATAGCAGAATCCCTTAATTTAATATCTTCTTCAGTCTCTGGTATCCATTCTGGCACCGATGTCGGTTTACCATTGCCATCTACCGCCACCATGATAACGATACAATGCGTGGTTAAACGGTTATTCTGCTCTTTGGGATCGCTTGCTTGCACATCAATTGCAATATGCATAGACGATGTTCCGGTATAAATGACCTTACCCGTCACTTCCACAAGGTTGCCAACAAAGATAGGCTCAACAAAACGAATACCGCCAGCGTATGCTGTAATGCAGTATTTCCCACTCCAACCAGCCGCTGATGCGTAAGCCGCTAAATCGATCCATTTCATTACTGCCCCGCCATGAACTTTACCACCGAAGTTCACATCGCCCGGTTCAGCTAAAAAGCGTAACGTTACTTCACGTTTTGTTTTTCCCATTTCAAATTCCTTTTACTGCTCTATTTGCAAAATTAACTGACTTTTTTATATTGTTTTTCTAGTTCACTCACGCCTAGTCCACTGCGTTTGGTAACTTTTATTTGAACTGGAATACGTTCTTTCATCGCTTCAATGTGACTTATCACACCGATCATTTTTCCTGATGCGTTTAAATTGTCCAAAGCATCAAGCGCCATATCTAGCGTTTCACTATCTAGCGTACCAAAACCTTCATCTAAGAACAGCGAATCAATGCTCGTTTTGTGACTAACCAGATCAGAAAGCGCTAATGCTAACGCCAAACTAACTAAGAAGCTTTCGCCACCCGATAAGGTTTTCGTATCACGTACCACATCACCCTGCCATGTATCTAACACTTGCAGCTCTAACCCATCGCTCGCTTTACGCTTAAGCTCATAACGACCGTGTAAACGAGTTAACTGCTTATTGGCTAAATAAACGAGGTTTTCTAACGTTAACCCTTGGGCAAACTTACGGAATTTATCCCCTTTTTGCGAACCAATTAATGAATGCAGATATTGAATATCATCGTATTCAGACTGATACGCTTCTATTGCTTCAAACAAAGTCTTTTGGTTGCTCTTACGTTCATCATTTGAGCGTAAGGCTTGAGCAATCTCACCTTCACGTTTCACCAAGCTTTCAGATAACGACTTCACTTGAGCCAATTCACTCTCAACTACTTCTTTTGGCATTAACTGCCACTCTGTCGCTTTTGGCACTTGATAATGCTGTTCTTTCGTGTGTTTTGCACTGTCTAATAACGCACTTGTTCGTTCAATCGCTTGTTGTGTTTCTGTTTTCAGATCAAGTAACTGTTGACGCTCCTCTTCTGAAATCAAGGCGGCTTGGAACAACTCTAGTGTGTCAAATGGACTCTGCAATAATGCGTCTTTCCATACACCACTTCGCTCTGCTGTTAACTTGTCATTATTAGCATGACTTTGTTTTAAGCTTGTTACCTTACCTTCTATAACCGCGAGTTCTTGTACTAGAATTTGCAGCTTTTGTTGCTCAACCTGATAGCGTTGCTCCGAATCACCCAATTTCTCAGCCATTTCAGAACGTGCGACTTTGACTTCTTGCAGACCAAACAGCTCAACACGTTTTTCTTTTTGCTGTTCTAGATCTGAAGTCAGTAATACGTTCTCCGCTTGAGTTGTTTGTAATTGGTTAGTTAACTCACTCAATTGATCTGATAAATGGCCATGCTCACTCTGCAGCTTTTGTTGCTGCTGAGTAAACCTTTGTTGCTCCGAAATCTGTTGCTGAATACGTTGTAAATCTTGCTCTTTTTGCGTAAACCACGATTCTATTTCCGCCAATTTAGGGGCGTTAAATCCGGTTTGCTCAATTTCAGCAACCAATTGCTGTTTCAACTCAGCATCATGCTGTTGCAGTTGCTCTAATTTAACCGAATCATCAAGCTGTAGCTGTGCCGCTGATTGATGTGATTTACGATCGTACTCTAATCCAGTCATTACAGTATCAAAGCGGTGTTGAGCTTGTTGTAATTGACTTTGCTGCGCTCGATACTTGTCATCCGCTTGGCGTACTTGTTTAACTTGTACATTAAGTATCGTTAACAAAGCCTCGCATTCAGCAATAGATTGATTAATCGAATCTGTGTCGCCCAAACTTAATGTTAATTGAGTGACCTCTAACAAGGCAGACCACTGCTGCTGAGTAGATGTAACGACATTTTGATACTGCATGCACTGAGATTGGCAATGTTCTTGTTTTACTTTAAGTGAATCCAGTTGCTCACGTACCGATTTGCCCTGTTCAACTATCTCTGCACGCTTTTGTTCAGCCTCTTTTTTACGCTGCATTGTGGCATTAAGATCAAGAGATTGTGACTGTTCTAACAATGGATGATGTGTTGAGCCACACAGTGGACAATCCTGATCTTTTATTAATTCAGCACGATATTTTGCCAACTCGCCTTCTTGCTCAATTAATGTGGTTAAATCAATTACCTGTTGCTCTAACTGCTTAAACTGCGAACCGAGTTCAGTACGCTGCGCTTCCAGCGTCTGAATCTCTTCAGATTGCGTTTTCTGTGTAACCTCTAAGCTTTTCAGCTCTTTTGTTGCTCGCAAATACTCATTGTTTACATGAGTCAATTCAACACGATATTGATGACGATTGGTTAGTGCTGCGACTTGCTCTGCCAGTTGTGCTTCTGTGCCTTTTTTTTGTGATTGCTGTAATACAAGCTCTGCAACTTTTAACGCATCCACTTCAGTATTAACAACAACTTGAGCTTGCTGTAGTTCCGTCTCTTTTTTCGTCATATTCGCAAGTAAAGCGTCTAGTGTGGCCTTAGCTGATGTCACTTTGCTATTTAACGCACTCACTTCTTTATCTTGCTGTGAAATATAACTAACTTGATGCTTCCACTGACCTAAATAACGCTCAAGTTGCACATCGGATTGATGCTTTTCAACATAGCTTGCCAACTGAGCCAATGTTTCCGTCACATCAGATAACGTCACCGTTAAGTGTTGTTGTTTTTTGTGACTCTCTTCGTAGCGTGTCGTTAGGTGGGCAATATTCTGCTGTTTTTCCTGCGACTGCTGAGTTAATTGACTTATTCTAGTATCAAGCGGCTGCACTGAATCATTAATTAACGCCTCCAGTGTTTTACTTTCCACCTTAATGCCATCAAACTCTTGTTTTAGATACATAACATGAGACTCAAGCGTCAATTTATCACTTGCTTTTTGTTGATGAGACACCTCGGTTAAACTCAATTCTTTAACCACTTCATCAAAACGCTCTTGTGCTTCTTGCCACAGTTGATAAGGCGCACGCAGTTTTTCCGCGGGTTCACTTTGTGCTAAACGATGTAATTGTTCGCTCGCTTGTTTTTCTTTATCCAAGGCTAATTGATGATTTTCAATCGCTTGTTGGTATTGCTGTTGGTTTTTAACCTCTGCGTTCCACCACTCAACATGCGCTTGCCATTCGGTTAACTGCGCTTGTTGCTGTTCTTGGTTGGCTTGCAATTCAGTTTGTTCATCAATTAGCGCTTGTTTGTCCTCTTCAGAAAGCAGCTCAACCCCTTCAGCTTTTGCCTTAAGTTCTGCCAATTTCTGTTTTGATACGGTGTAATGCTCATGCACTTTTTCTGAGATCTGACCGTAGATCTCTGTACCGGTTAACTCTTCCAATAAACCAGCACGATCATTGGCATCCGCATTTAAAAACGCAGCAAATTGCCCTTGAGAAAGCATCATAGACTTTGTAAAACGAGAGAAATCTAAACCTGTAATGGTATTAATTAGCTCATCTTTCTTTTTAACTTGAGTTGCTAATACTTTTTCAGAGTCCACCTCTGCAAGCTCTACGGTAGCGGCTTGTAAATTGCCATCCACTTTGCCACGTGAGCGACGCTGACTCCAAAATGCACGATACGCTTTGCCTTTCACTTCAAATTCCACTTCCGCAGAACATTCCGCAGTCCCACGTGTCATGATTTCATTGCTTGATGTTGAAATACCACCAAGACGAGGGGTTTTATGATAAAGCGCTAAACAAATCGCATCTAAAATCGTCGTTTTACCCGCTCCTGTTGGGCCAGTAATCGCAAACAACCCGTTTTCCGCAAAAGGAGATGCTGAGAAATCAATTTTCCACTCACCTTTTAATGAGTTTAAATTTGAAAAACTTAGACTTAAAATTCTCATGCATCACCTTCTTGTGGATCCGTATCTTTATGTTCTACTTCTGACAGAATTTGCTTGAATTTCACTGTCATTCTTTCAGCTCGTTGCTGCTCTTTTTCTGTCTCAAACGTCTCTTGCTCTATACGTTTAGTAAACACATCAAAAGGCGTTAGTTCAGCTAAGGTTTCTGTTTTTTCTTGTGTTAACATTTGGTCACTACGGTTTCTTGCTCGACGCAATTGCAGCACCTCAACGTTAAGATCTTGAGTTAGCGCCTGAATGCGTTGTTGTAGATCGGAAAGGTAATCTTGTACTTCTACTTCAATACATAACCAAGTCGTTTCTTCACACTCTTGAAATTGAGCTAACTCTTTTTCGATGGTTTCCAAATCGCCCTTTAATGCCTTCATTTGTTGAAACATAGGCACATTAATTGGCGCAATTTGAATGACGCTTTGTTTATCAAACTCAACCATCACCACTTGTTTCTGAGATTTAAGCTCATCAAAACTTAATGGAATGGGTGAGCCTGAATAACGAATATGTTCAGATTTAGCCACCAATTGCGGGCGATGAATATGACCCAATGCAATATAATCCGCAGGCGGGAAACCATCTGCTGCAAACCCATCAAGCGTACCGATATAAATATCGCGAACAGAATCCGATTGTTTTACCCCTAACGCGGTTAAATGGCCTGTCGCAATAATAGGGACTTCTACATTTAACTCTTTTCGTAACTCTAGCGCTTTTTGATACAGCTGATGATAATGTTGTTTAATCGCTTCACCGAGTGCTTGTTGCTTTTCTACACCCGTTGAGCCTGCGATACTAGTGACAACGTCACGCGGGCGAATAAAAGGAACCGCACATAAAATAGCACCAACCGTCCCATCACTGTCTGGAAGCGTTAATAATTGGGTGGATAAATCATCACAGGTATTGGCAATCACTCGAGCGTTCAAATGAGCCAATAATTGTTTTGATTCATTTAGCGTTGAAACTGAATCATGATTTCCACCAAGCACAATCAACTCACAGTTTACTTTATTCATCTCCACCACAAATTGGTTATACATTTCACGTGCGTAACTTGGCGGTGCACCCGTATCAAACACATCTCCAGCAATAATGACCGCATTTATGGCATTTTCTTGTACTTGCTCAAGTAACCATGTAATGAATTGTTGATGTTCATTACGACGACTTTTTGTGAAGAAATTTTGACCTAAATGCCAATCTGAAGTATGTAAAATACGCATATATATCAACTTGTTCGCTAGATGAAGAATACTATGAGTCAGTTATACCATTTGAAAGACAAACTATGTACTTTTATAAGCTTTTAAAATCAAACTATTCACTGGCAAGAGTGAGCTAACCCCTTTACACTTAAGATATATCCACTTCAGTTCATCATAAAAAATAAAGAGCTTGTATTTTGTCATCACCTGAAAGCCTCATCTTTACTACCATTAACATGTTCAACTTTGTTGAGCCGCCTAATGCATTCTACGATTTTGAAAACATACTGACTCAAGATGAATGGTTGAAAAAACAAGGCTGGTTTAGAGATAAAATTACCGAATTAAACTCTGATGTAATTGGCTTTCAGGAAGTATTTAGTCCCAATGCACTAGAAGCACTAGTCAATGAGCTGGGGTACGCGTATTTTTGTACGGTAGATGAACCAAAATCTGAAGATGGCTATGTCTTTAACTCGCCTATTGTGGCTTTCGCTTCACGCTACCCTATTTTGAGAGCTCAACCCGTTATTGCAGAAAAAGAACAACTTGAGCGATTTGGCATTCAGTTTGAATTTAATCGTATTCCCGTTCATGCCAGTATCGAACTACCTCACTTGGGTATAACAGATTGCTATGTGGTGCATTTTAAATCTCAACGCCCAAAAGAGCCTGAAGTTAATAACGAGATAGATGAAGAGAATCTTTCCTCCCTCAATCAACTCCATGATGAACAATTAGGATCTTGGCTATCTACCGTTCAACGAGGGTTGGAAGCGAATATTCTACATAACCATATTATTCAGCAACGCAAAAAAACAAGCCAAGCTGTCGTCGTCATGGGCGATTTTAATAAGCCCTTGTTTCACGATGAGTTCAAAGGCTTACTCTCTCATGAGTTGCGATTTGATAAGTTTAGCTCTGACTATTTAGCTCTATTTCAATTAAAAGACAGTTGGGATATTTATAGCGAATTAAAAGGCACTGATTTATTAGAAAAGCGTGCTCACACCCATTATCACGGGGCGAAAGGATCTGTTTTAGATTACATACTGCTTTCTAATGAGTTTGATAGCTCATTTTCTGGCAATATTTTGGAAATCATTGACTATACGGTGACAGATAAACACATTGTGAATCCAAGATTCGATATTGACCAATTCAGTACCGATCATGCTCTGGTTTCTATTACCGCCCGTATACGTCAGTCATAAAAAAAGGCGCTTCAAACAAGCACCTTCATAAACACATTAATTCAAACTGAAATTACTCACCACGGTAAGTACAACCTGCTGTACAGGTTTCTTTAATTTCGATTTTGCTTAACAGTGGTAAGTTTGGTTTTACTTCATTCCAAATCCACTTAGCTAATACTTCACTTGTTGGGTTTTCTAACCCTTTAATGTCGTTCAGGTAGTAATGGTCAAGACGATCATACGTTGGTTTAAACGCTGCTTTAATTTCAGCAAAATCAACAACCCAACCGGTATGTGGATCAACTTCACCTTCAACATACAAACGAACTAAAAAAGAGTGACCATGAAGACGACCACATTTATGACCTTCTGGTACATGTGGTAAATGGTGTGCTGCTTCAAACATGAAGTCTTTATATAGTTCAGTTGTCATTAGTTAAAATCTCTATTACCTATATTATGAAGCAGGGATAGTACTCTACTTCCCTACTAAACGACAAGACTCGTGGCACTTAAGTATATACTACCTAGCCATATTGATGTTTTTTTCGACGAATTTAGGACGAAAATTGATTCTTATCCTGAATTTTTATCTTTATAGCGTAACAACACTTGATGCGAGCTATAAGAAAGGTAATATGTCACTCTTGAAATAAAAATATTCGTGCATGTGGCACAACAATGGAGAATGTATTTAACATGACTTACGCGCCTGTAACAGACGTATTAAGCGGTAAACTAGCGGTTGACAGTGAAGTAACTGTTCGCGGCTGGATCCGTTCACGTCGCGATTCTAAAGCTGGTATTTCTTTCCTAGCTGTTTATGACGGTTCTTGTTTCGACCCGATTCAGGCCGTGGTTCCTAATGACTTAAATAATTACAACGACGAAGTTCTTAAACTAACAACAGGTTGTTCTGTTGAAGTGACTGGTACTATCGTTGCTTCTCCTGCTAAAGGCCAAGATTTTGAGCTTGCTGCAACTGAAGTTAAAGTTGTAGGTTGGGTTGAAGACGCTGATACTTACCCAATGGCTAAGACTCGTCACTCAATTGAATATTTACGTGAAGTTGCACACCTTCGCCCACGTACTAACGTGATCGGTGCGGTTGCACGTGTTCGTAACTGTCTATCTCAAGCAATTCACCGTTTCTACCACGAGCAAGGCTACTTCTGGATGTCTGCTCCACTGATCACTGCATCTGATGCAGAAGGTGCTGGTGAAATGTTCCGTGTTTCTACGTTAGATCACGCGAACCTTCCTATGGATGACAAAGGCAATGTTGATTACGACAAAGATTTCTTTGGTAAAGAAACATTCCTAACCGTATCTGGTCAACTTAATGCGGAAACTTACGCTTGTGCATTAAGCAAAGTTTACACATTCGGTCCTACTTTCCGTGCTGAAAACTCACACACAAGCCGCCACCTAGCTGAATTCTGGATGGTTGAGCCTGAAGTTGCTTTTGCTACTCTTGATGACGTAGCTAAACTAGCTGAAGACATGCTTAAGTATGTATTCGAAGCGGTTCTTGCTGAGCGTCGTGATGACCTTGAGTTCTTTGCTTCTCGCATCGACAAACAAGCAATCACTCGTCTAGAGCAATTCGTAAGCTCTGATTTCGCACAAGTAGACTACACTGACGCTATCCAAATCCTTAAAGATTCTGGTCGTGACTTTGAGTTTGATGTTGAGTGGGGCATCGATATGTCTTCTGAACATGAGCGTTACCTTGCTGAAGAACACTTCAAAGCGCCAGTTATCGTTAAAAACTACCCGAAAGACATCAAAGCATTCTACATGCGTCAAAATGACGATGGTAAGACAGTTGCTGCGATGGATGTTCTTGCACCTGGTATTGGTGAGATCATTGGTGGTTCTCAACGTGAAGAGCGTTTAGACGTTCTTGATGCTCGTATGATTGAAATGGGCATCGACCCTGAGCACATGAGCTGGTACCGCGATTTACGTCGTTACGGCACAGTTCCTCATGCTGGCTTCGGTCTTGGCTTTGAGCGTCTAGTGTCTTACGTAACAGGTATGGGCAACGTTCGTGACGTTATCCCGTTCCCACGTACTCCACGTTCAGCTAACTTCTAATTCGTATTATCTCAATTGAGATAACCTAATTAGCAAGTAATGAATACAAAAATGGCGACCGCATTGGTCGCCATTTTTTCAATAAGTATTCGTTACCAAAAACGAACTCTACCCGTATCGATATGAACAAAATTACTACCTGGGTAATAGCCTACTCCACCCGCTTTTAATGATAATGCCGCTTTTCTTACTTCAGCCAACGGAACACCTTCTAAACGAAAATCCATTGCTTTGCCTAGCATGTGTAAGCTTTTCTTCGCAACACCACCGTGTGACTTACCACGTAACATTTCATTGGTAGCTGGTGAACGATAACCCGAAATAATTTGAACTTGTGTATCACAACCAATCACATTTTGAATCGCTGATAACTGATCAAATAAACGTTTATCCATTTCAATACTTTCATTACGTCGGAAATCTCGACATAAATGGTTTAATTTATGAAGTTCTGCACTTTGATATTGTCGTCCATTGAAATATTCCGTTTGTAACTCTTCACCAGTATGTAAATTGCTCAAAGCTAACTTACGAGGTGTCTCTGCAAATTGTGAAGCAAAAGAGAATGAAGGAAATAAACTTAAGCCAGCAGTAGCTGCGCCACCAAGAAGGATCTTACGACGTAATGGACTAAATTCAGACATGCAGTAAAGGACTCACTTATAAATAGATCAATCAATAACTGAGCGCAAGATACACACCAATTATCAATTGGTCAAATAATAAACAGCCGTTTTTATCTGTCTTATGAGTTCGATGTAGCTTACTTATTGAACAATAAATGATTTTTTATCACTATCCAATCTGTTAATTTTTATCTATTTCGACTTTTACTCCACTCATCATATTTGTATATATCATTTCTAAACTGCACTTGGTTATCTTCTCCAACCCATGATGTTTGATATATAGTGTAAACGGATATCTGCTGATCCAACGCAACTTTGCTTGTCTCTGGTAACTCATGATAATCCATATAATCTTGAGTCGAGAAATGAGATTCTTTCATTAGCAATTGGGCAAACTCCGAGGCCTTTTCAACCCGAATGCATCCTGAACTGTATGCTCTATGCTGCTTACTAAATAGTGAACGAGATGGCGTATCATGCAAATAAATGGCATTTCGGTTAGGCGTATTGAATTTATACCTTCCCAGAGCATTTGTGTTGCCCGATTTCTGCTTTAACTTGTAAGGAAAAGTCTCTGCACTCACCTGCTCCCAATCAATATCGTCAATAGAAATAACGTCTTTACTTAACCATGTAGGAATAATCTCGAAATTTTGTGATTGCAGAAAATCTTTATTGTCTAATGCTTTTGGTAAAATATCTTCTCTCATTATTTTTGTTGGTACTTTCCACTCAGGGTTAAACACAATCGCATTTAACCTAGTAGTAAAAATAGGTGTCCGCCTTTCAGGTTTACCAACAATAACTTTACTCGTAAAAACTAACTCCCCTTCCTGCCAATAAGCCATTTCATAAGATGGAATATTAACTAATACAAAATGCGAGTTTTTATTCTCCCATAAGCGCAGACGCTGAATATTTAATGCCATGATGCGTACACGCTCTTTCGCTGTCATATTCAGCCAATGTAAAGTTTTAGGACCGATAATCCCATCTTGTTTTAAACCATGTCTTTTCTGAAATTCTTTAATTATCAAAACCAAAGATGAATCATAATGACCATTACTTTGCCTTAATAACATCTCTGCTTCCTGATGATTAATTTCACCAGAAACTTGTAAACGATAAATAATGGTTTTCACGTCAGTGATTTGATTTGGTCTAATCAAGCGTTCTTTAATGAATACACTTTCGCTATCTTCATAAGGTTGATAGTAATTGAATAGACGCAGATATAGCTCCTCATATTGCTCAGAACTTGGTCTTAAAGCATGAGTAAAACTCACTAAATCACGATCATCAATGGCTTTTATTATTCCTTTTATCGTTTCTGGTTGTGGTTTAGGTAGTGACGCTTCTATTCGTCCACCAAAAAACCATTTTTTTCCTTCTGTTGAAACACTAGATTGATAAGTTCGAAGATAGATTAATGTATCAGTTGCTAAAACATCGTACTCAACACCATCCATATCTTGCAGCTGATAGTAACGAGCAGTAACAGAATCATTCAATTGAGCTAGTGCGAGAAGTGCGAGTTGATTTTCAAGGTATTTTCTTGCTAAGGGGGACTTCCACTTTAAAGTATCATCGCTATAAAGACGTTGGGTTATTTCAGGATAAAAAAGTTGTTCTTGATAATACTCTATGTAGGTATCAATCAAAGCGGCATGAATAGGCTTACACAAAGAGGAAAAAAGCACAAAAAGAATAATCAACAATCGTCCCATATCAGCACCTATTACATGATTGGTATATATTGATCTTAGACTTCATTACGCAAATAGCAAAAAAGCCAGTTGAAGAACAACTGGCTTTAAACAAACATTTTCTTATTAAAGATTATTGAACAACTTCACCGCTATCGATAACAGTTTTACGAACAATCTTTGTAAATTCAATCAGTTCTTTACGAATTTCATCTTCATTAACCGTTAATAGTTCACGATCTTTCATCAAAATTTCACCATCAACAATAGTATGACGAACATTACCCGAGTTAGCAGAATACACTAACGCTGAATATGGGTTGTAAACTGGTAACATATTTGGTGCTTTGGTATCTACCACAATGATATCCGCTAATTTCCCTACTTCTAGCGAGCCTATCTTATCTTCCATATGTAATGCTTTTGCTGCACCCATTGTCGCCATATCAATGACTTTTACCGGTGGCATTGCTGCACGATCTTTATTCACCAGTTTATGAACTTTCGCTACTTGGTTAAACTCATCAATAATGCTTAGTGTGTTACCTGACATTGGGCCATCTGTACCTAAACCAATACGCACGTTTTCATCGTACATTTTAAGTGCTGGTGATACCCCTTTCGCTGACTTGATGTTTGCACTCATATTATGAGCAACACCCATATCCGCTTCTTTTACTAACTCAATATCTTTGTCATCAATTAAGATCATATGAGCGCCAATCAGATTCTTATTAAGCGCGCCAATACTGTGCATATATTCGACTGGCGACATCCCATTAGAACGCTCAGCAATCACTTCCTCTTCACGATGAGATTCTGCTAAGTGAATCATAACAGGGACATCTAGATCTAATGATAACTTGGCAATTTTTTGCAGTGTTTCAGTAGTATTAGTATATGGAGCATGAGGAGCAAACGCTGGTGTAATACGAGGGTGATCTTTATATTGCTCGATAACATTTAGGGCGTATTGAATGCCTTCGTCGGCATTTGCTGCATCAGCAACAGGGAACTTAATAACGCTCTCACCTAAAATTGCACGCATACCAATCTTATCGACCGTTTTTGCAACTTCATCTTCAAAATAGTACATGTCAGCATAAGTGGTCACCCCACCTTTTACCATTTCGATATTACCTACGTTAGCACCGATACGAACCATGTCTCGCGATACTAATTTCTTTTCTAAAGGGAATATATAACGGTGCAAACGGTCAGGAACATCATCACCTAATGAACGGAAAACCGTCATTGAAGCGTGTGTATGAGTATTAATTAAGCCTGGCAGTACAATATCGCCATCCACATCTAATGTGGTCTTCGCTGAGTATTTTTTAGCAAGTTCTTCTGTACCTACCGCTAAAATTTTATTGCCTTTAATCACAACAACACCATTTTCATAAACGTCTTTTGCAGCGTTCATTGTCAGTACTGTTGCGTCAGTGATCATTAAGTCTGCTTGTTGTGCTGAAACAGCAGAAAAAGAAAATAATGAGCTTGCTGCAACGGCTGCAGCGACTAGCGATTTTCGTAAATACATGGGTCAACTCGTTATTAATAAAATTGACAGGAATGGTATACGTTATTGCTTTTATATCAAGATCATTGTGATTAATTGATATGGCACACATCACAGTTTCTTTTAAATATTGAATTCACTCGCAACAAGGCGTCACATTTACGTGACACACAACACATAAATGAGAGTTAATTTTACCATTCAAAAGTCCTTTTATAACGTAAAGCTATATCAAAACACTTCTTATAAGTAATTGGTTTTCTTATTTCTTATTGTTTGATTGCTCAATAAGCATACGGAAACAAGCTTCTCTCTCTAAAAAATCGGACGTTATTTTTTTCTTTTAAATATATTAACAATATGTAAACATCCTGTTGAATTCTCAGTCAATAGAGAAACGTTATAGAAACCACGCATTAGTGAACACAATATCCGGAGTAAAGGAAAATTATGAAAAAGTCACTTTCCAGTAAAATTTTTATAGGTTTATTCGCTGGCCTATTAATAGGTACTGCTATTCAATATATGTTTAATGGCATTGCTTTTTTTGATTCATTTATATTAGGAGCTGCCGAAGGCGTTGGTGGAATGTTTGTTTCCCTAATTAAACTTTTGGTTGTACCTCTTGTTTATGTTTCCATTGTTTGTGGCATCGTTGAATTAAAAGACATTGCTTCATTTGGTCGTCTTGGTGGTAAAACTTTTGCTCTTTACCTTATTAACACCATCATTGCGATTGCTGCTGCATTGACAGTAGGTATGATATTTGCGCCAGGCGCTGACGCAAATTTAGCAGGAACGATTGCTGCAGGTACGGTTGAGTTAAAAGCAACAGAAACACCTGATATCTTTTCTCTAATAACGAATATTGTACCAAGCAACCCTATTCAAGCATTTGCAAGTGGCGATATGCTACAAATCATCTTTATGGCAATCCTTACTGGTCTAGCTATTCAGGCACTTGACCACCGTGGCGGCCCTGCAATTAAAACCTTTAAAGTTGCAAATGAAATCATGATGAAGCTAATTAGCTTAGTGATGAGCCTTGCTCCTTACGGCGTATTCGCGCTTATGATTCAATTAGGAGCAACTTTAGATGCAAATACATTGATGTCAGTCGCAGGCTATGTAGCTCTTGTTATCGCTATGCTTGTATTCTGGATTTTTGTTTTCTATCCAATAATGGTAGGCCTAACAACAGGGATTTCGCCAAAAACATTTTTACGTGCCGTTCGCGAGCAGATTCTATTCTCCCTATCAACAGCAAGTTCAAATGCAACGATTCCTGTAACAATGCGTACATTGACTGAGAAATTAAACGTATCTAAATCCGTTGCTGGTTTTGGTGTGCCACTTGGTGCAACAATGAACATGTCAGGTGTATCTATTTATATCGCTCTTGCTGCCATCTTTGTTGCAAATGCGTTTGGACAACCTATTAATTCAGCCGACTTATTCACGCTAGGCTTTACTATCCTATTACTTTCTATTGGTGCTGGTGGTGTTCCTGGCGGTGGCGTTGTTATGGTTGGTGTTATCTTGCACCAATTAGGACTTCCACCAGAAGGATTAGCAATTGTTGCTGCCGTTGACCGTATTAACGATATGTTCTGTACTTCATCAAATGTGGTTGGTGATACCGCAGTAAATACCATTGTTGCAAAATCAGAAGGCGAAATCGCAGAAACAGAAGTTGAAGATGGGGCGACATTCGCTCAAACAATGAGAAATTAATTATAATTTAGTCACTTAAGTAACGATAATGGGAGAGCAATCACGGCTCTCCCTTTTTATTTATGAACAAAGCAATTATAATGAATCGCCTTTTTATTTAACATTTTATATTTATGAACCCTCATTTATTTACATTTATTCTGTTACTTTCTCTTATTCCTTTCAGAACAAGTGCAGAATCTCTATCACTTTACTCAATGAATACCGGTTCTTTCTTGTATCATTTAGTGCCATACGATCCTGATTCACACCAGTACTTTGGAAATCAGTATTTTTCTATCGAACGTAAATTTAGCGAAGAATCAGATTACAGTTTAATGGTTGGTACTTTTTTAAATAGCCAAGCTAACCGCTGTATGCTTATTGGTGTACGTAAAGATTGGTATCAAGTTAACGATAAAGTCGTGATCAAAGGGATTTATTCTTATGCCGGTGAGTTTTTCTTTGATGCATTCGATGATTGTGGCGATGGCGGTATTTATAAAACATCCAAAGAAAAATTTGGTGTTGGATTTGCCCCTTACATATATCACGCCGCTCAATATAATTTAACAGACTATTTTGGCGTTGAAGCCGGTTTTATCTTACCCGGAATTATCGTGATGAGTATGCAATGGAGCTTTTAACTCTACAAAAAAACCACTGATTATTCAGTGGTTTTTTTATTCATTCTCTATTAAATAAAGAGCTTATATAATTACTTAGCTTCTTCTGTTGATTCGCCACGTAAGTTTTGTTGTACAGCTTGTAAGAAGTTACGTAATACTTGATCTTTACACACACGGTAATGCTTATGATCTGGTTTACGGAAGAAAGCACTTAACTCATGCTTACTTAAACGGAAGTTAACTAATTTTAGAAGATCTAAAACCTCATCAGCTTTAAGGTTTAAAGCAATTTGTAGTTTCTTCAGAATAATGTTGTTTGTTAACTTTTCTTCAGGCTTTGGTTGCTCACCTTCACGCTTACCACGTTTATCGTTAATTAAACCATTTAAGAACGTTGCTAATTGTACATCTTGACAGCTTTTGTAATCTTTATCGTCATCAGCTTTCAACCAGTTACATACTTCTTCACGAGTTACTTTCAGATCAGCTGCTGCAAACAATGCAATCATTTTTGAATCGTTGAAATCGAATGTGTAGCGAATGCGTCGTAGAATGTCGTTATTAGTCAAGGTAGATCCTAAATGTATTAATTTAAATTAGGTGCAGACTATAACTTGTAATCATCTTTGGTAAAAGATTTATGTGATCTATACATATAAAAAAACCCGAGAAAACCTCGGGTTTTTATCTTCAAATTAAAGATTACATTTGACGAAGAGCGTCAATACGTTTCTCTAGAGGTGGGTGGCTCATCAACAATTCAGTTAACGATTTTTTACCATTAATACCAAATGCCATCATAGAACCTTCTAGCTGAGACTCCTGCCCCATACGTAAACGCTCAAGAGCTGCAATCATTTTTTGTTTGCCAACTAACTGAGCAGCACCTGCATCCGCATGGAATTCACGGTGACGGCTAAACCACATCGTTAAGAAGCTTGCTAAGAAGCCAAACGCTAACTCAAGTACAGTAGACACAATGAAGTACGTCATAAAGCTTCCGCCTTCACCTTCACCCTCTTCATCGCTTGATGTAAAGCCACTTACCGCATTAGCAATCATACGAGATAAGAAAATAACAAAGGTATTCACAACACCTTGCATTAACGTCATTGTGA
The DNA here is from genome assembly GCF_023983475.1 of Aliivibrio fischeri ATCC 7744 = JCM 18803 = DSM 507. Classification (NCBI taxonomy): domain Bacteria; kingdom Pseudomonadati; phylum Pseudomonadota; class Gammaproteobacteria; order Vibrionales; family Vibrionaceae; genus Aliivibrio; species Aliivibrio fischeri. Next base: position 1,257,585 of record NZ_CP092712.1, on the reverse strand, counting down.
TCATATCACCATTCGCGATATGACTAACTTCATGTGCTAAAACCGCTTCAGCTTCATCACGAGTCATGCTGTGCAATAAACCTGTAGAAACAGCAACCAGTGAATCATCACGCTTTGCACCAGTAGCAAATGCGTTCATGTCAGGTGAATCGTAAATAGCAACCGTTGGCATACCAATACCAACTTGCTGAGCTTGACGAGAAACCGTTTCTAATAACCAATGCTCTGTTTCATTGCGAGGTTGTTCAATTACCTCACCACCTACAGAACGTAGTGCCATTGATTTCGACATCATTAATGAGATTAGTGAACCACCAAAACCAAACAATACTGCCATTACCAATAAGCCAGATAAACTACCTTGTTGGATCCCCGTAACTGCGTAAACGATATTCAGAACAATACTGAATACAATCATTACCGCTAAGTTTGTTGCTAAAAACAGCGCTATACGCTTCATTTCTTTACTCCAATTATTAATTCAACCTGCTCATTTTTTGTATATCGTCTTATTGAGCAGACCCCTGATTATCGTTTCTAGCACGATAAATCAGGCATAACGATAAGATAATGTCATTTTCTATAAATACAAGGGTTTGACGCACTTTGATACACTTTCTTTGTGCTTATTTACCTTTGCTCATGACTTTTTCCTTCGACAAATAAAAATCATGAATCAAGAGTCTTAGACTTTGGTCGTATTGTCATCATCTTCAATTGGTTTTACTTTAGTGACTAATTCAATGATAGACGAAAAAATCAAGGATACGACATGGCTGAGCAAGAAACTCATTTAATGGCAATTGATATGCTTTGTTGCCACCTAGGAATATCAAAAGAAGAAGCAAAAGAACAATTAGGTATTTCCTCTTCTAATGATTTGCAGCAACAAATTATGGAAACACAAGAAGCATTGATGTCTTTAGACAAGTAAGCATTTTCTTACAGACACAAAAAAGGCAGCTCTTTTATGAGCTGCCTTTTTCATAGAAACTTAAAACTTATGCAGTTACTGTTTCAGCTTTAGCTTTTACTTCACCAACAGGTAATACAGTACGACCGTACTCACCGTTAATTACTTGAGCCATAGAGAAGTACATTGCACTTAGACCACAGAATAGACCTACGTAACCAGCTAAGTGGCCAATTACTACGCTACCTGTGAAATCACGAGCTGCAAGTAATGCAAATAAAATAGTTAGGCTACCAAATACAACTTGTTTTGCACGTGGGTAGTTAAATGTACCTAAGAACAAGAAGAATGTTAGTACACCCCACATAGATAGGTACCAACCCATGAATGTAGCTGAAGTAGCTTGACCTAGGCCCATTTCAGGCATAAGGATAAGTGCAACTAAAGATAACCAAAAGAAACCGTACGAAGTAAATGCAGTCGTACCAAATGTGTTACCTTTCTTGTACTCCATGATGCCAGCAATTACTTGCGCAGTACCACCATAGAAGATACCCATTGCTAAAATAGCTGTGTTTAATGGGAAGAAACCAGCATTATGCAGGTTAAGTAGTACAGTTGTCATACCAAAAGCCATTAGGCCTAATGGTGCAGGGTTTGCAAGTTTGTTTGACATGCCGAAGCCTCAAAAAAAAGTGTAAAAATTAAAAAGGTATTTAGGCGCGCAGTTTATTTCCGGGTGATGAAGATCACAACCATCATTTATGAAATCTTACATTGCATTTATATAAGTCTCATAAATAAGTCGTTTTACACAAACCATTAACAAGATTAACTTATATAACTTGCTTATTTAGACTCATTATTAATTTACGATTACACTATAGCCTCAGTCATTATTTTAATAGGTAAACCAATGGAATTGGTGTTTTCGTTATTACAACAATTAAGTGTCTATCTGGTTCTTGCTTACCTATTAAGTAAAACCCCTCTCTTCTTACCAATTACAACAATTTCGGCTCGTTGGAGTCACCGTTTTCTATGTTACATCATCTTTTCTGGGTTCTGTATTCTAGGGACTTACTTCGGGCTCGCTATTCAAGATGCCATTGCAAATACACGAGCTATTGGTGCAGTAATGGGTGGCGTTTTAGGAGGACCATTAGTTGGATTCTTTGTTGGTTTAACCGGAGGGCTACATCGTTATTCCATGGGCGGCTTTACCGATCTTGCCTGTGCAATATCAACCACAGCTGAAGGCTTGCTTGGTGGTTTATTTCATCTTTATTTTGTTAGAAAAAACCAAATTGAACAATTATTTAGACCTCGAACCGTATTAATGATTGCCCTTATCGCTGAGTTACTTCAAATGACAATTATTTTGGCAGTAGCAAAACCTTTTGACCAAGCTTATGCACTTGTCTCATCAATTGTATTACCAATGGTAGTCGCAAACTCTATTGGCGCAGCCATGTTCATGAGTATCATTCAAGATAGAAAGGCTATTTACGAAAAATACTCTGCCGCCTTCTCAAATAAGGCGCTCAATATTGCCCAACGTTCGGTTGGAATTTTAAGCCAAGGCTTCAACCAAGAAAACAGCAAACAAATAGCGAAAATCATCTATGAAGAGACTGGTGTTGGTGCGGTTTCAATTACTGATAGAGAGAAAATTTTAGCCTTTATCGGTATCGGTGATGACCACCATTTACCCGATACGCCAATCGCTTCTGACTACACAAAAAAAGCGATTAAACGTAGCAAAGTTATGTACATTGACGGTGATGAACACCCTTACCAATGTTCTATTTGTGAAAAATGTAAACTAGGATCGGCACTTGTTATTCCGCTTATCGGGGCAAATAATGAGGTAATTGGCACCATTAAGCTGTATGAACCAAAACGGAAACTATTTTCTTATATCAATCTAACATTAGGCGAAGGTATCGCTAAATTACTCTCAAACCAGATCTTAACGGGACGTTATTTACAACAACAATCTTTGCTTACTCAAGCGGAACTTCGTGTACTTCAAGCCCAAGTAAACCCACATTTTTTATTTAATGCACTAAATACTATTAGTGCAGTGATCCGTCGTGATCCAACTCGCGCAAGAGAACTGATTCAGCATTTATCGCAATTTTTCCGCATGAACTTGAAACAGAACATTGAACAAGTCACCTTAAGAGAAGAGCTGCATCACGTACAATCTTATTTAGAAATTGAGTTAGCTCGTTTCGCTGATCGTTTAACCGTACATATGGATATTGATGAAAGTCTATACGGTTTGAAATTGCCTACATTTACCTTGCAACCTCTTGTCGAGAACGCCATTAAACATGGAACATCTAACTTATTTGAAGCGGGTGAAATAACAATAAAAGCCTACCCTTCACATCATCAAATTATTTTAGAAGTCATCGACAATGCAGGGTTATATACTGAACAAAACTCAAATAATGGTTTAGGTACCACCATTGTCGACAAACGTTTAAAAAACCAGTTTGGTGATAATTTTGGCTTAACCATGAGTTGTATTAGTAATCAACAAACAAAAGCAACGATTCACCTACCAATAGAGAATAAAAACCATGCTTAAAGCCATAGTGATAGATGATGAACTCTTTGCTAGAGAAGAATTAATAGAGCAATTAAACGAAATTGGTCATATCGATATTATTGCTGAATGTGGAAATGCCATTGACGGCCTAAAGCAAATTAATATTTTAAAACCAGATGTCGTTTTCTTAGATATTCAAATGCCAAGGATTACCGGAATGGAATTAATCAGCATGCTTGATCCTGACACCATGCCTAACATTGTTTTTGTCACCGCTTACGATGAATTTGCTGTTAAAGCGTTTGAAGATAATGCGTTTGATTACCTATTAAAGCCAATAGAACCAGCACGATTACAAAAAACCATTAAGCGTTTAATTCAAGCGGATCAGAAACAAGATCTAAGTCCTTTAAGCCAACCCGATATTGACCTGATCCCTTGCTCTGGTCATAACCGAATTTTGCTTCTTCCATCCAATGAAATTGAAGTAGCAAGTATCCAAGCCTCTGGTGTGGAGCTACTGTCTAAAACAGAAAAAGCCTGCACTCAACTTACTTTAAAAGTACTTGAAGAAAAGACCCCTTTAATTCGCTGCCATCGCCAGTTTTTAATTAATCCACACTTTATTCGTGAGATTAAATTGCATGATAACGGAACTAGCGAGATAGTGACTCAAAATGGCCATATCGCACAGGTTAGTCGACGTTATCTTAAAGAAATAAAAGAGCGTTTAGGTATTCATCATTAACGTGTGAGTATCATCAAAACCACTTAATCCGCTATAAAGCCACTCACTAGCAAATCATAACCACTCACCTTTTTTGGGCGTGAACTCTTTACGCCCAGCAGTATTATACACAGCATCTAATTTTAAAATTTACTTAGCTAACTCTTAAAAGGAATGGATTATGCTTTGGTTTTTAACTTGTGTTGCTGCACTTATCGGTGGTTACTTTTTGTATGGTACTTTTATAGAAAAAGTATTCGGAATTAAAGAAGACCGCCAAACTCCCGCTCATACAAAAACAGATGGCGTTGATTATGTTCCAATGTCGACACCAAAAGTATACTTAGTTCAACTTCTTAATATTGCAGGCGTCGGCCCAATTTTTGGCCCAATCATGGGTGCCCTTTACGGCCCTGCAGCTATGTTATGGATTGTGCTAGGTTGTGTTTTTGCAGGCGCAGTTCACGATTACTTCTCAGGTATGTTATCTGTTCGTAATGGTGGTGCTTCTGTACCAAGTATTACTGGTAAATACTTAGGTAATGGCGCAAAACACTTTATGAATGTATTCGCGATTGTACTGCTACTTCTTGTTGGTGTGGTATTCGTATCAGCTCCTGCAAGCATGTTAACTAACCTAATGAATGACCAATTTAATTTAGGCATTACCATGACCGCAATGGTAGTTATCATTTTCGCCTACTACATTATTGCGACAATTGTTCCTGTAGATAAAATCATTGGTCGTTTTTACCCACTCTTTGGTGGCCTACTCATCTTCATGTCTGTTGGTCTTATTTCAGCGATTGCGATTTCTAGTGACCATTCAATATTAGGTGGTTACGAACCAAGTCAAATGTTCACCAACATGAACCCTAATGATTTGCCATTATGGCCTGCGCTATTCATTACCATTGCTTGTGGTGCTATCTCTGGCTTCCACGCGACACAATCGCCATTAATGGCTCGTTGTATGGAAAATGAAAAGAACGGTCGTTTCGTATTCTACGGTGCGATGATCGGCGAAGGTATTATCGCTCTTATCTGGTGTGCTATCGCTCTATCATTCTTTGATGGTATGGAAGCACTTCAAGCAGCGGTTGCTAACGGTGGCCCAGGTAATGTGGTATACAGCTCTGCATTTGGTCTATTAGGTACATTCGGTGGCATCATTGCTTTCTTAGGTGTGGTAATTCTACCAATCACTTCTGGTGACACAGCATTTCGTTCAAGCCGTCTAATCCTTGCTGAATACTTCAACATGGAACAAAAAACATTACGTAACCGTCTATTAATGGCACTACCACTATTTGTTATTGGTGGCATTCTAACTCAAGTAGATTTCGGTATTATCTGGCGCTACTTCGGTTTTGCTAACCAAACGACTGCGGTAATGATGCTTTGGACAGCAACTGCTTACCTAGTTCGTCATAACAAACTACACTGGATCACAACCGTTCCTGCAGTATTTATGACAAGTGTTTGTATTACTTTCATTCTAAACAACAGCCAACTAGGTTTTGGTTTACCAATGACGCTATCAACCATTACAGGTGTAGTATCAGCGGTAGCCATTGCAGCTCTTGTAATTGTTAAATCAAGAAATAATGGCGAAGTTGATTCAGAAGAAGAAAGTCTTCAATCTTAATAATCACGTTACATAAAAAAAGCCGAACTGTTTAGTTCGGCTTTTTGTTTTTATAATTTGTCTCGTCCTGAAATGTGTTTACACATTTAGGACTTTTATATGACAAATCAAGAAAAAACAAAGAATAAGCGAACTCAACGCGATTATTCATTAGGCTTTAAATTGCAGCTTGTTGCCGCTATAGAAAAAGGCGATATGACCTATAAGCAAGCTCAAAACATTTATGGCATTCAAGGTCGATCTACCGTACTTACTTGGTTAAGAAAACACGGTAAGATGGACTGGTCTCAATCACCTAAGATTATTATGCCTAAATCCCCGAAAGCGAAAGAATCGCCTGCACAAAAAATTAAACGTTTAGAGCGAGAGCTTGATGATGAAAGAATGCGTAATTTATTACTTAATGAAGTAGTGAATATCATGGACGCAGAACATGGTGCAGGCCTTAGAAAAAAGTATATTGCCAAGGAGCAAGAAGTCTTCAAAAGCAGAAAATGATCAGCTTAGAGCGAGCTAGTCAGCTACTTGGCATTACAAGACAATGTATATACCAACAAGAACGTAGAGCTCTGAAACGTGCCGTTGAACTTTCACCGGTTAAAAATATGGTGCAAGAAATTCGTCGATATATGCCTCGTATTGGAGGTAAAAAATTATATTTTTTACTTAAGCCCAAATTCATCACTCATGGCATAAAGTTAGGCAGAGATAACTTTTTTTCCTATTTAAGAAATGAGTGCTTATTAGTAAAACCTAAACGAAGTTATACAAAAACTACCTATAGTAAGCATTGGATGAAAAAACATCCTAATTTACTTAAAGAAGTAACACCTCAAGCATCTGAAGAGGTTTTTGTTAGTGATATCACTTACGTTCAATCACAAAAAGGTATTCATTATTTATCTTTAGTAACAGATGCTTATAGTCGAAAGATAATGGGATATGAATTAAGTGATGAAATGAAAGCTACTGATGTAGTCAAAGCTCTTGATATGGCGATAGATAGCCGTCAATATCAAAGGAGTACGATTCATCATTCAGACCGAGGATTACAGTATTGTTCAAAGGTTTATCAGGAAAAATTGAATAAAAATGATATTAAGCCATCAATGACGGATGGTTATGATTGCTATCAAAATGCATTAGCAGAGCGAATAAATGGGATACTTAAACAAGAGTTTCTTTTGTATGACTGTAAAGATTTAGAGGAGTTAAGGCATTTAGTTGAAGAATCTATTTTTATTTATAATGAAATGCGGCCACATTTAAGCTTGGGAATGAGTACACCAAATCAAGTACACAAAAAAGCCAAGTGCGTACGCACTTAGCTTTCAATTAAAAATCGTCAACGTATTTTAGGACGAGACAATTAAATCACTTATTTTTTCGCAGCAATCGCCGCATAGTCACTTAATAATTTTGATAATACAGGTAACCAATTTAGCGCATCGGTTGGTGGCTTAGCTAAGATTTTCTCAACTAATTCACAGTGTTGTTCTAAAGATACCGCTTCTTCTAAATTAAATAGCATTGCATAAGTGTGCCATAAGATAAGGCGCATCATGCGTAAGCTATTTTGTTGTGCATTTTCAGATTCAGAAAAAGCGTGTGTCACTTCACCAAGCGCTACAGCAGAAAGACGTAGCATCGCATCTAATTGCGCTGTTTGCATGCGATCTTGATCCGTCGTTTCTTCTTGATCAAACGTAAAGATCTCTTGCATCGTCTCTTCTGGAACCATACGGCTAACGACACGGTGGCTAAATTCTTCTAGCTCATGACGTGGCATAGTTACCAAACAAGAAAAAGTATAATCACGTTGCATAATTCAGCCCTACTTCTTCAATTTAGTAATGCGTGCTTTATTTTGAATCACATTTTTTAAACGCATACGACGCTCAGCTGAAGATTGATCTTCATTTGGATTGTTTGTACGACCTTTACGGTTTTTAAATGCAGATTTCGTGTTTACTTTATCAATGTAAGCATCACGGTTCTTTGGCTCATAACCCGGTTGTTCAACACGGCGAATACGCTGTTGAATCAATGTTTCAACTTGAACCACAGTTAGCTCTTCTTCACGGCTAACAAAAGAAATCGCATGACCTTTTTTGCCAGCACGGCCTGTACGACCAATACGGTGAACATAATCTTCTGCTAAGAAAGGCATGTCGTAGTTAATCACGTGAGGTAAATCAGCAATATCAAGACCACGAGCAGCAACATCTGTTGCAACCATCACGCGTGCTTTGCCTTCTTTAAACTCTTCTAATGCACGACGACGAGCACTCTGTGCTTTATCACCATGACAAAGAACCGCTTTAATGCCGTCCAGTTTTAATTCTTTTACGATCTCATTTGCTGTTTCTTTGTAGTTCACAAATACCAGCACTTGTTGCCAGTTTTTACGACCAATCAACTCAGAAAGAAGCTCGGTTTTACGCTCTTCATCTACTGGGTAAACAACGTGTGCAATGGTTGATGCTGTTGTGTTTTCAGGATCAACTGAGATACGTTTTGGTTTACGTAAGATATCACTCGCTAGCTTGTTCATTTGAGCAGAAGATGTCGCCGAGAACAGCATGATTTGCGGAGACGTATTTACTTCCATCATGATATTACGAATAGCGTTAACAAAGCCCATATCTAACATACGGTCTGCTTCATCAAAAACCAAAAACTCAAGATTAGCGATAGATACGTTTTCTTCTTCGATGTGCTCTTGAAGACGACCCGGAGTTGCCACCAAAATATCAACACCCGGCTCTAGAGCACGCTCTTGAGATGACATTTTTTTACCACCAAACACAGAGGTTACTGTCAATGATGTGTATTTAGTGTAATCAGCAATGTTTACTGCGATTTGCTCTGCTAGCTCACGAGTTGGAGCAAGGATCAACGCTCGTGCAGTACGACGAGTTGTTGATTTCTTAGAATCTAATAATTGTTGAATAACTGGTAATGCAAACGCAGCAGTTTTACCTGTACCCGTTTGAGCATTCGCCAGAATATCATGACCTTTACGTGCTAAAGGAATAGCCTTTTGTTGAATTGGGGTCAGTTTTTGATAACCACATTCAGTTAATGCTTTTACGATTTCAGGTGCAAAACCTTGAGATGAAAATGACATAAAGTGGATTCCTTAAGCAAACAGTCTATGTATTCATTATTAATTTAGCCGCGCATTATAGATGATTTACGGTGAGTTAGCGCACATTTTTTCATATTTAGGTACAAAAAAAGCAGAAACACCGGAGTATTTCTGCTTTTAAATCTATTTATGTTTATCTACAAGATTAATGTAGCTTCAAGTTTGGACGTAATACACGGTTAATACGACCAACAAGCATCATTAATGCCGTCTTAAATACGCCATGAAGTGCAATTTGGTGCATACGATACAGTGAGATGTAAACAACACGAGCTATACGACCTTCAACCATCATAGAACCTTTGGTTAAGTTACCCATTAAGCTACCTACTGTTGAGAAGTTACTTAAAGAAACTAACGAACCATGATCTTTATACACATAAGGCTTCATTTCTTGGCTTCGCATCTTGGCTACGATGTTTTTAAACGCATGGCTTGCCATTTGGTGTGCAGCTTGTGCACGAGGTGGAACAAAACCACCGTCTGCTTTTTCGCACGAAGCCAAATCACCAATAACAAAAATATCGTCATCACGTGTGGTTTGCAGCGTCGGTTTAACAACTAACTGATTAATGCGGTTAGTTTCAAGACCTGCAATGTCTTTCATAAAATCAGGCGCTTTAATACCCGCAGCCCAAACCATGATTTGCGCAGGGATCACATCGCCATCTTTCGTATGAAGACCTTCAGAATCTGCTTTTGTTACCATTGTTGCAGTACGAACGTTCACACCCAGCTTAGTTAACTCACTGTGTGCAGCAGATGAAATACGAGGAGGTAACGCAGGAAGAATACGCTCACCCGCTTCTACCAAGTTCACATTCAGTTTTGCCGAATCTAAATCACCGAAACCGTATGAACGAAGCTCTTTAACTGCATTATGAAGCTCTGCCGATAATTCAACACCCGTTGCACCAGCACCCACAATCGCAATATCAACCGTCTTTTGAGTTGGATGTGCGTGCAGTTTCAAGAATTGGTTATTCATTTCTGTACGGAAACGGTGTGCTTGCTCTGGGCTATCAAGGAAAATACAGTTTTCACGAACACCCGGAGTATTGAAATCATTTGATGTAGAACCAATTGCAAGAATTAGGTAATCATAATCAATGTGACGAGTAGGGATAATTAAATCACCGTGCTCGTCTTTAATTTCTGCAAGAGTAATAAACTTCTTCTCGCGATTAATATCGCATAAGCTACCCATTTGAAATTCGAAAGAGTGATTTTTTGCATGTGCACGGTAGCTGATAGCATCAACACCTTCATCCAGTGAGCCCGTTGCTACTTCGTGTAGTAATGGTTTCCATAAGTGACTTGCTTTACGATCTACTAATGTAACTTCAGCACGGCCCTTGCGACCTAATGTACGACCAAATTTTGTAGCGAGCTCTAAACCACCAGCTCCACCACCAACAATAACAATTTTAGTCATTACAATTATCCTCTAAAAAATAAAAAAGGTTTTAACCCGCACATTCGAATTAAAAAATTTGTGCTTACCTCACAATGCAATATCTAGATTGTCTGAAATGAGTAAGTCTTGAGGAAACAGCGTTCACGTTACGCAAAGTTGAGCAATATATGCTTCTTTTTCTTGTTTTTCGCATTATATATCCGTATTTCAGATGTTATCAAGCAGATATAGATGTTATGAAGAAGATTTTTTTAGAGGTGTAAATTAATTGATATAATTGAAAGGAAATGTAACATTATTTTAATTCTTTGGTTTAGATCAAAAAACCTCACGATAATGTGAGGTTTTTATTATGTTTCATTAAGTAAAAAGAGGGTTGTTTAAATGAGTGTTTCCGCGTCTTTAAATGATTTCATTGCTTGAAGATGCTGTGAAATCTTCTTAAATTTGTGTGTTTCTTTTTCATCCCAAATGATTTGGTAGTATGGCTCAAGTTCAGCTGCAGAATCACTATTATCACGAATTTCATCGTTTTTAGATAAAATGCATAAACAGTTTTCTTTATTCTTCTCTCTGAATTTTTCTACACACTTAGTTGCGATATCAGCATACTCTTCTGGGCGATCAATACGACCTTCCATATTCACTTCTGGATGCAGGTTCGGATTAAAAATCACTTGGCGAATACCACAGAGGAAACCAATGCGTTCAGCCCAGAAACCACCTAAGCCCACACCACAAATAATAGGGTTTGGATCACCAGCTTGCTCTATCACTTTATACACTTCTTTAAGCAAATGCTGCATATCATGCTTTGGATGCAGTGTACTGTAGTTAATAAAACGGACATCTTCATCAATAAATTGAAGTTGAACTACTTTCTCATGATTACCTGGGCTATTTGAGTCAAAGCCGTGAAGATAAATAATCATGTTTCCCCCTGTTCTGTGTAAGAGTTTTCCATATAAGTGAATTTAATCTACCACGAAAACTGTGCTTTTAAATCTCTTAACTGAAGCAATACTGAGAACAGTGATCTACACTAGATTATTGCCGATTCATTTCTAACTTAATGGCAATAATTTTCTTATTTTGTTCATTTCTCGCTCAGCTAACTCTTGATAGCAAGTATTTTTGAGTAATTGATGACCTAATAAGAACCACAACGCTCCCATAAAAGTCACCCATGGAGCCCAATGAATCACCGCTCGCTTCCACTCATCAATATTTAAACGACGTTTTTGACAATACAGTGAAATAACATCATCCATATCAAATTGATTAGCAATAATCATAGATGTGAGATCTTGGCTTGGATCGCCCATCGAGGCGTACTCCCAATCAATAAGACCATAGCCATCTTCTTTAACAATAATATTATATGCACCAATATCGTAATGGCATAAACAATGAGAAAAGAAAGCTTGCTCATCTTGCTGTGAGAAATGCTCAAAGTACGCTTTCATTTCTGGTGTTTGATTTTCTGGCACAATCGAATTCCAATAATCAATAATTCGATCTTTTAAACTCATCGGCTTATTTTTTACTTGTTCACTTAACTTATCTAATGAAACTTGATGTACCGAACACAGTAAATCGACAGCGACATCTTGGGCTTTATCAAGCGCAATAACCTCACCTTCAAGCCACTCAACTAATAATCCCTCTTCATTTGCTCCATATACGTTCGGAGAAAAATACTCACCAGATAACGATTGTAGAATTTCATGTTCTTTCGCCCTATCCGCTCCTAGAATCTTTGCTTGTAGAGATATTGGACGCCAGACAAACGAGCCTTCCTTTGCTTCAACTTTCAAACACGCATTGGTTAATCCACCGCTTAGAGCAGAAACATGGGAAATAGTTAAACCAAATTCATTAAATTGTTTATCCATAAAATCTCGTTATATCAGTGAATTAGAATAAGCGTAAATCGAGTTTAACACAGAGTCATAATAAGTTTGATCATGAGACAAAATCACTCACAAAAATGATTTTACAAATTGATTAACTTTATCTATTCAAACATTACAAATTGAATTATTATCCGCGCCCTACGCGTCTCTTCAGGCTTAACGCTTTGTCATTCCTTATAAGACGTTTTTCTTTTATACCTCTCAAAATAAGCAGTTAATCAAACACTTAAAGTAGACTGGTGTTGTAATGGATAGGCTAAAATGTCCTCTAACGCTTTATATACTGATTTATCTGGCTATTACGATTTAATGTGTGCTGACATTGATTATCAATCACAAAGTAATTTTGTACGTCGTATACACCAAATCTTTGGTAATCAAGGAAGAGATTATCTTGACTTAGCGTGTGGAACTGGCCCACATGTACATCATTTTATTAATTATGGCTACCAAGCAAGCGGTTTAGACATTAACCAACCCATGCTTGATATTGCTAAGCAGCGTAACCCTGATGCGAATTTTATTTTGCATGACATGAGTAATTTCAAAGTTGAAGAACCATTGGATTTAATCACCTGTTTTCTTTATTCCATTCATTACAATGCAAATATAGAAAAACTGAGTGAATGTATTGCAAGTGCTCATGCCGCATTAAAGCCTGAAGGTGTGCTTTGTTTTAACTCTGTAGCTAAAAACAAAATCGACAATCGTTCATTTGTAAAACACGCTGCAGAACATGAAGGCAGTCAATTTAGCTTTCAATCAGGTTGGAACTATTGTGGCGAGGGTGAACAACAGCACCTATTGCTGAAAATAGAAAAGACAACAGATGGCGTAACAGAAATTTGGGATGATAAACACCCAATGGTTGCCATTGATTTTGACCAATTAAAAGCCTTGCTAGAGCCATACTTTGATGTTCATATGTTTGAACATGATTACGAGAAAATCACACCACTTGAAGCCTCATCAGGCAATGCCATCGTGGTATGCGTGAAAAAATAGCACTCATAAAAAATCCGCCATTATTGGCGGATTTTTTTATTCTGATTTATTGATAATCAAAATTACAGGTAGTTAGCATCAACTAAATCACTAACTTCCACTTTCTTCACTTCTGAACGTGCATCTAACCAATTTGCTACTGCTAATTGCTCTTCTTCTGTTACTGAACGGTAACGCTCTGTTGAACAAATAAAGCCTTCAAATAGCTCAAGACCACCGCCACCAAAGCACAAGTCAATGCTATTAATGTAGTCAATAAACTCATCCACGAATACATCATATTGATCGAAATCTTTAAATTCAGTAGTACAGCTCACCTCGAAACCAAGAATCGCAAACTCACCTAGGTACAGTTTTTTACGAATGCGGCGATTTTTGTTTTCTAACTTATTCAGTTTCATCGTTTTTCTCTCATTTGGTGGATGTAGTCTCTTTATACTCCTTTCGGCTCCAATACCCAAGCTTTGATTGAAAATAAACAAAAAAGCCAGAGCATGATTAGCTCTGGCTTATAGAAGTTAAGTCATCGTAGGAAGGATTACCAACCTAGTAGGCTTTTCTCTTGTTGCTTACGGATTTCAGTTTCATCAGCCCACTCGATTAGACCTGTTTCTAAATCCATTAAACGCATTGTCATTTTGTAGTATACGTCTTTGTCGCTGCCTGCATTTTTCACGATGCTAGAAAGGTTGCCGTAAAGCATGTATTGAGCACCAACCATTTTACCAAACTGAATTGCTGTGTTTTGGTTTACTAGCTCATCATTATTTTGGAAGTTAAGTTGTGAACGAACTGCTTCAACTCGATCCATATCTACAAAACGGAACTTACCAGAGTTAAGTAGCTTAGTGCTGATTGAATCCGTTACAGATTCCGTATCAATGTGTTCACTTGTTTTGTTTTTAATGCTTTCAACAAAAACAATTGGACGATTACCTTGAGTAATTTGAGCAACAGCACCAGAAGAAAGCATGCTCTCAGTCATCTCACCTGCGATTTTTTGTAAATCAGTTGAACCGAAATCTACAGTTGTTGTTTCAACAGCTTGAGCATCGCCATAGCTTACCTTGTTTGAACAACCGCCAAGTAATACAGCCAAGCTTAATAATGCAATAACACTTTTCTTCATTTTATTTTTACCTCTAGTGAGTCTTTATCTTATAAAAGAAACCATACCCTTCTACATAAATAGCTGACCAAATAATGTTAATAAACAGAGTAGTCAACTATTCATAGAGATGAGTATCAATCTAATGTGCGAATTTGAACACGGAACTGAGTTGCTTCAGGCTTCATAGCCACAGATTGAATGCTCATTGTATCTAAACCACGAACAACAAACGTACGCCAAGGAGAGTCAGAACCGTTAACCTCTAAACCTTGTTCATCATACCAGTAAAAACGGTATTGAAGCTGTTGATCACCCGTAAATTTACTTGTAACTGACACAATACCACGCACCAAACCATTATTGTCTTGTGTTGTGATCTGCTCTACCGATAAACGGTTACCCAATACGTTATCACCAAAGACAACTTTTTGAGTGCTGCTATCAACACTGATCCCTGCTGTTTGACTTGAACTACACGCAGCCAAAGCCAGTGGTAACAAAAGTGCGATAAACCATTTTTTCATTATATTTCCCCTAATTGTTTATGCCACCAAGTGACGGCGTTTCCTTGTCTAGATGACCAGACGACAACGGTATGTCCTTCCTTTACTGTAAAGTCTAGTTCATTTCCTTGATATTGAATTTGATTCTTTCCAGGCTCAATACTCATACTTGTTACACTTATTTGAGCTGGTAATGTTTGCCAGCTACGTGTATCAGGTTGTTCTGTTAATGTATTAAAGATAGTAAAGACCGCATTAACTAACTCTTCTTCTTTGCTGTTTCTTGATGTTTTTCTTAATTCATCTTTAGCAACAACACGTAAAGCTTGTCGGATCACCATTGCAGGAATGCGTTCATTAAGATCGTTTTTCGCCATTAATGTCACATCAGCAACTTGATCACTCGCTAACGACTTACCATTCACTTTTAGTGGCGGAAATACCTGACGTTTGATGTTTTTATAGTAAGGTAACGCTAAATTATATTGAACAAAATTACCTTGGCTATCCCACATAGGTAAGCCCAATCGCCAATCAGACAATGGCGGTAAAATACCTTGTTCATCAATAATAATCACACGACTATCAGAGCGTTTTGGTACTTGATACGCACCGTATTGCTTCTCTAGCATTTTGATATCGTTACGCATACCCAGTTTACGAGCAACACGTTGAACCGATTCGATCACCGTCTTATTATTTGGTGCAACGGCCAATGCACGCTTGTAATCAATATAAGCGTCATTTAACGAACGATTGGTTTCATAAAGCAAACCAGAGTAATAAAAAAGGTAGCCATTTTGAACTGCAGCAAGTTCATTCCCAACATCTGGGTAATTCGCTAAAATCGCGCCAACATTCGCCTTAACGCCCTCTTTCTTTGCTTCTTTCTCTGCTTTTCGTAAATCTTTTTCTCTGTCTCTTTTGGCTTGCTCTTGAATATAGTTCGCCTTACGAACCTCAACTAAAGCCCCTTCTAAATCGTTATTTTTTAGATAATTTAGAGACAAATATAAATGCAAGTAACCTAACTCGTAATCCGCGGGTTTATAGTCAATTAAATTATCGTTAGTAACTAAAGAGCCCACTTGATTTGCTGAATCAGAAACAGAGATAGTCGCTTGATCACTTTGTACTCTCGCGGCTTGCTCTGCTACTTCAAAATCCGTTTTACTCTCCGCATATTGCTCGCTTAATAAAGCAATACGACCAAGCTCCATATTATCAAGAATTGGGCCACCCACTTCCTGTTCTTCAAGAGTATAAGCTTGTTTTGCTTCACCACTTTTCACTAATTGATAAACATCATTAGTTTGAGCTGAATAATGACTAAACAAATTGCCAACAGACATATTTGCACAGCCAGAAAGCAGCAAAGCAAAAGTAACTATGGTGGATTTCTTCAATATTGAATTCATTATTATAAGAAACTCATCGTTAGAAAAGTAAGGCTCCAAAAAACAGGAGCCTCTATATGATATCTATTAGCTTAGTAGCATTGGACCTAGAGGACGACCGCCAACTAGATGCATGTGAATATGGTAAACTTCTTGACCGCCATGAGGGTTACAGTTAACGATTAAACGGTAACCATCTTCAGCAATGCCTTCCTCTTGTGCAATTTTTCTAGCCACAGTAAATAAACGTCCCATTACCAATTCATCTTCTGGCTCTACGTCATTCGTAGTAGGGATCAATTTATTAGGAATGATTAATACATGGCTTGGCGCTCTTGGATTAATATCGCGAAAAGCCGTAACTAAATCATCTTGATATACCACATCCGCAGGAATTTCTTTGCGAATAATCTTACTAAAAATTGTTTCTTCAGCCATGAAGCGCCTCCAATAATACCCAGAATTCTATTTTATTTTTTACTTTCACTTAGTATGCGTTACAAATAGCTCAAAAACAATCACTTGAGAAATAGTAAAAGCAATCATCTAAAACCCAAACAGAGAAGTCACCCGAAATTATGTAAAAATTTTAACAGTTATTGTTAATTTTATAGACAAGGTCGCAATTTGTGTGACGTGTTAATCATATTATGAATAATCACTGTAACCATTTTAAGACTCGCAAGCAAAAAAGTCATCATTGCACACTCTTAATACCCTTTTAGATGAAAGAGAGATACAACATGAACAGTTCGGTAGTTCGTCGCATGTACGCAGGATTCTCCTTAATTGTTATCCTATTTATTACGACGGTTATCTTAATGCTCAACGGAACGAGCAATATTCACAAACAGATGCAATCTGTCTCTTCAGAGTCCATGCCTTTAGTGAGCTTATCAAACGAAACAAGCGTCTCCTTGCTTGCCGCTGATAAGTCATTTAAAGATTTCCTTACTACTCGCGATCCTATTCAAATGCAGCAAGCTCGTGAGCAATTTTCTGTTGCAGAAACCAAATTTAAAAATACCTTTAAGCAACTTATTAATACCGCTCAACAAAAAAACACGGGCGCACAACAACGTTCAGAACTGGCTAAAATAGAAAGCGCTTATTTTAATGAAGCAAAAGTAGCAATGGATAACTACCAAGCCCTACTAACGGCTGAAGATGAAAAACAACAAGCGATCCGTAACTTTCAGCGTCTTTACACTGAGTTAAGTGTACGCATGAAAGAATACATTAATGACCAAGAAAGTATCGCTGTTAAGATGATGGCGAAAAGCTACTTCGTGAAACTAGAAGACGCAGAGCTTATTACTTCGGATGCATTAGCAAGTAACGATATCGCATTGGTTAATAAAGCTGTTAATCAAAACAAAAAAGCAGTTACGCATCTAAACTACGCTTACCGTGGGCTAGCAAACCAATTGCCAGAGCTAAAAGGCACATTTGATGATTCAGTAAAACAATTCAGCGCTGAAGTAGGACAAAAAGAAGGGATTCTAAATACTCACTTTGCCTACCTAACGGCTAATGATGCGTTATACACCAACATCTCAAACCTTGCTCAGCAAATTGATAAAGCCATTACCCTGCTTACCTCATTTAATCAATTGGCAAACCAAGATTTACAAAACTCACTGCAACAAGCAGACACCATTTACCAACAGAGCCTTTATAAAGGGATTGCACTGGGTGTGGTTGTTTCTCTGCTAGCAACCTTTATTGGTTTTAATATAGCGACATCAGTTCGTACCCCACTACAAAACATGCTTAAGATCCTAGAGTCATTAACCTCTGGAGATATGACTCAGCGTATTGAAACCAAACGAAACACCGAATTTAGCCGTGTATCTCGTCATATTAATACCCTTGCTGACAACCTACAGAAAGTTTTAATTCAGTTAAGTGGTGCATCTGACGAACTGACTGAAGTGGCGCAAAATAACAACGCAACCGCAGAAAAAGCGAAACAACAACTGCTAAACCAACGTGAACAAACCACAAGCGTTGCAGCGGCAATGACAGAGATGGAACACTCGGTTGTTGAAGTTGCATCAAGTTCAGAAAGCTCACTGCTAAAAGTACAAGAAGTAGAAGCCGCTTCTGAACACGGTCAACAAGTCATGAAAAACAACTTAGAGACCATTGAGCAGCTTTCTTCTCGTTTGGATGAATCAGTACAAGCCGTATCAAATCTACAGAAAGTAAGTAGCGAGATTGGCTCAATTTTGGATGTGATTAATAACATTGCTGAGCAAACCAACCTACTGGCACTTAATGCGGCTATCGAAGCAGCTCGTGCCGGCGAACAAGGCCGTGGCTTTGCGGTTGTTGCTGATGAAGTTCGCATTCTTGCTCAACGTACAGCCAAGTCGACCTCTGAAATTGAAGTGATGATTGCTAACCTTCAATCAAGTTCAAAAACCACCACGACAGTGATTGAAAGCTGTGTTGAAGATATGCAGCAAAGCGTTACTCAAACCAACGAAGCCAATAATGCGATGGTGATGATCCAAAACTTAATTGAAGAGATCAGCCACATGAGTAATCACATATCTCAAGCGGCGAACGAGCAAAGTGCAACAACAACTGAGATTGCACGTAGCTTAGAAGACATCAGCCACATTGCAGAAAATAACCAAGAAGCGATGAACGACATTGCTAATGTAAGCCAAACATTAAATGAACTGGCTCATCAGCAAAGTGATATCGTGCATCAATTTAAAGTGTAATTATCTTAGATGAGCAATGTAACAAACAAAAAAGGTGGATAAATTATCCACCTTTTTTATTACATTTTGCTCTAAAAACTAACGATTAACGAGAAAACAGCAAATACGATTTTGCAGGAATAAAGAAACGCAAATTCCCTTGCTGCGGTGCATGATAAGTTTGAGAAGTATGCTCTAACCAAACAATATCCGCCTTAACCGCGACATTCACTTCAATATTATGATCAGATTTATTGATAGCGACTAAACCACGCTCGCCTCGTGCAAACACCAAGTGCTCGTCACTGGCTTCAACTTGCGTTTGAGTTTCGCCATACATCTCATGATAAAACCCAATCAATTGCGTCATGCGTTTAGAGCACCACTCATCTTTCCAGCGTGGCTTACCTTCCGTATTTTTAAATCCACTGATCTCATACTCTGAGTAAATAAGCGGAATGCCACCATCACGTCCAAACAGATACGCATAAGCTAGCCATTCGTGTTCTTCAGACATCACAAGGTCTTGAAACACCTGGTTATTAGGAATGTCATGAGTGGTAGCAAAGGTAATTGCACGTAATGGAGAAAGCGCCATACCGTAAATATACGGGTCTATCAGGCTTGTTAATGACCCTTCTCCCTCTAGCGCTTGATACAACGTATTAAACAGAGGGAAATCATAAGCACCTAATTTGGTTTCTTGTAAATATGGGCTTAAAAAGGTTTCGTACTCTTCTTTTGTTGCACCGCCATCAGTAATGATCTCACCAAAGATATGAATATCATGCGTGATCTCTTCGTCCCACACTTTCTCAAGATGCTCAAGACTCATGTGCTTTGCGGCATCAATCCGAAAACCTTTCACACCAATGGCTTTTAACGCTTTTAAATACGCACGTTGCTGTGCAATAACGTGTTCATTATCGGCTAATGTCGGTAAACCGGGATCGTGTGGACCACCTGAAATACGTCCGTTCTGCACTTCCCATTTGTCATTCCAATTCTCAATACCAAACGCTTCAACAAAATCGTTCTCAGTAAACAGAGGCTCAGATAAATCACCAAATAAAGTTAATGCCTCGTACTTTTCAGGCTCTTTAACGTAGTCTTCTCTGTCCCATTGATTTGGGTATTCTAAATCAGCTCGAATATCCGATTCGTTGGCCATGTGATTAAACACCACATCCACATAAACCCAAATATTAAGCTCAGTTAAACGTTCAACCATGCGTTTAAAGTCAAACGTATCGCCAAGAGGGTTATCAATCAAACGGTAATCTTGAGGTTGATAACGCTGCCACCACTTAGTTCCAGATGGCAAGTTAAGAGATTTCATGGCAGGAGAAACAAGCACTGAGCGATAGCCCAATTGAGCAATTAATTCAGCTTGTTCAGTAATTCGTTGATAGCTCCAATCAAAAGCGTGAAGTATCACGTTACTCACGATAGGAACCGGATCGGAATGCTGCTGTGTTGCTTGACTCATTTCATTATTATCCTTTTTTATGATGTGAGCCAATTATAAAAAGGCCGTTTTTCGTTGCCCTCCTCCCCATTCTATAAAATAAAGTAGGAGTCGAAAGGCGTAGAATGATAATTATCTCAATTACAGATTACTTAACACAACGACCTACAATAAATAATCTGTTTTATAACAATAGATTATCTTCAATTGGAATAAAGCGATCTGCCGCATCAATGAGTGAATTAGCAGTTAAATCTGCTACGCCATACACTTCAACTTCTTTATTAAAACGTGACTGAATTCGCTTAATGAGTAAATCAAAATCCCCATCACCAGACAATAAAACCACAATATCCGCCTGCTCAGCCAGTTCAATGGCATCAAGGGTGATCCCTACATCCCAATCGCCCTTTGCCGAGCCATCACGACGCTGAATAAAGGGTTTTAACTTAACATCAAAACCAATACCACGAAGAATATTATGAAACTGCTTTTGTTTATCGTCGCTACGGGCAATAGCATAAGCGTTCGCTCCCACCACGGTTCTTCCTTCGGTTACTTTTGCCCATAATGTGTTGTAATCGAAATGACGTTGGTAAACATCACGCGTGGTGTAATAGATGTTTTGCACATCAACCAAAATTGCTACTGTTTTCATAATCATTCTCTTAGGAAATTCTCTAATGAGTCTATATGAATGGCATCAATTTAGGTATACTTCGCGCAAATTTTGTAAGAGAAAGACGGTAAAAATGACTAAAGGCTATTCTTGTATTGGTTTAGTAAATCCAAAAACACCTGAAAACGTAGGCTCTGTAATGCGCGCTGCGGGTTGCTATGGCGTAAACTCTGTATTCTACACAGGGAAGCGTTATGACATTGCTAAGCAGTTTTGTACGGATACAAAAAGTCAGCATTTAAACCTACCGTTAATCGGTGTTGAAGATCTAAGAGACATCGTTCCTCTAGATTGCGTGCCTGTGGCCGTTGATTTGATTGAAGGCGCAAAACCACTGCCAGATTACAAGCACCCACCACGAGCGTTTTACATTTTTGGCCCTGAAGATGGTACGCTGAAAAAAGAGATCACCGATTTCTGTCGTGAAACGATTTACGTACCAACCAATGGATGTATGAACCTTGCGGCTGCGGTAAACGTGATCATGTACGATCGCATGGCAAAAGGCGACAACTTCTCAAACCATAAGTAATCTAGATTAAGCTAGATAAATAAAGGAACTCGACATGTTTGATTTATCACGTATTTCGGGTTTCGAAAACGCATCAATTACTCAGACTGATACGCTACAAACCTTGTGGGGCGGTTATGGGGAATTGGTGCGTTTGCATTTACGCAATGCTCCTACCTCCTCGGTTATCGTCAAACAAATCACGTTACCAAAACCTAAAGTGCATCCTAGAGGTTGGAATACGGATCGCTCGCATCAACGTAAACTTGATTCATACCAAGTGGAACTTAACTGGTATCAAGATTATGCCAACTCAGTGTCACTGTATAACCCTGTACCCTGTTGTTTATACGTGGAGCAACGTGATAATGAGCTCGTGTTAGTACTTGAAGATCTGGCGACCGCTGGCTTTCCTCTGGTAAAAACCGACGTATCATTAGACGAAGCCAAAGCCTGTTTAACTTGG
Organism: Aliivibrio fischeri ATCC 7744 = JCM 18803 = DSM 507; assembly: GCF_023983475.1. Classification (NCBI taxonomy): domain Bacteria; kingdom Pseudomonadati; phylum Pseudomonadota; class Gammaproteobacteria; order Vibrionales; family Vibrionaceae; genus Aliivibrio; species Aliivibrio fischeri. The sequence continues at coordinate 1,235,399 of NZ_CP092712.1, read as the reverse complement.
CTGGCGTATTTTCATATCGAGCACTTAGACACACAGCCAATAGGATTATGGGAAACGGGTACTTATTGGCATTTAGACACGCGCCCTGATGAGCTTGAAGCCTTAACAGATTTACCATTAAAAAACGCTGCGCTTAAGATTGATCAAACACTTAAAAATACCCGCTATCAAACCCTTGTACATGGTGATGCTAAATTAGCGAACTTCTGTTTTTCTGAAGATGGAAAACACGTTGCTGCGGTTGATTTCCAATACATAGGAAAAGGCTGCGGCATGAAGGATGTGATTTTATTTATCAGTAGTTGTATTCCCCCAGAAAAATGCGCAGAGCTTGAGAGCGAACTACTCGACCACTACTTTGAGCAAATCAAACACGCATTAGGGGAAAACCAATTAGAAACAGCCCTTGAGATAGAAGCAGAATGGCGACCTCTGTATTGCATCGCATGGGCTGATTTCCATCGCTTTGTAAAAGGCTGGAGCCCAGAGCATTGGAAGATAAATGGGTATACTGAGGGGCTTAAATTAAGGGCTTTGGGTGTGTTAGGTGAATAATCAGAATTATTTTAGTATTTGAATGGAAGAACGTGACACCCCTGACACCTGTACGGTAGTCAAAAACATTCTTAACCTGATGGATTTGATAACAACCCAACCAATATCAATATCAATTATCAGTTGGGTTATCATCTTTCTTTACTGCCTTTAATTAAGCAATTATTGATTTATGAGAGTATTTTTGATTGATGGCAAAATATAACTCAAACTCCTATCTCTAACCGTTAAACTACATGTTTTGGAAAGTTCAAAGTCAACTGTTTGGCCATCAACATAAATTGAGCTACTGAGCTTATCTAATTTATATACCTTTCCTTCTATCAGTTTCTCTAGTGATTTAAACGCGTCTTTTATGCTCGTTATTTCGATAGTAGCTTTTGCCGCTTTATCTATCACGACACGACTAACTTTTACTTTTCCAGTGCCTTCAAGTTTGGCGCTAAGGTCACTTTCGAGTACGCTTTTAAATAACTTTAAATTTAGTTCTGGATTACTAAACCCTACCTGAAAATCAAAAAGTCTCGAAAAACAGTCTAAAAAAGTTCGTATCGACTTAGGTGAATTATAAATCACCATCAGTAGCTTATTCGTATCAAGAACCTCAACATGAAAACTAATGTTCCGATAAGTAACATATGATATTTCATCGATAACATTACCAAATTGATCATAAGCTTCATCGCTAAACTCAACTTTTTCTGAATACGTAGCATAAAGTGCATCCGATTCGCTCAGTGAAACGCTATGAAATGTAAAGTCATGCTGCTCATCAGATTGTTGTCTTAATTTGGACAGTATTTCTGGTACGTTTTTTTTACTGTTTATCAGTAGTAACTTCAGCCTCTGACGACTCATTTTCGCCCTCCCCTAGAGTTTCTTCTAAGATTTCATCGACTATTGTACGCGCAGTGTCTTCGATGAGTCTAGATATTCGTAGCTCTTCTACTTTATCCAATTTAGATGGATTTTTGTTATATTCACCTTTACTTTTATATTTGAATTTCCCTCTTGTTATGTAAGAAAAATCCTCAAAAGTTTCTGGTTTACCGAACATTGCTTCCATTACATAGATGTCCGAACCCACTAGTTGCTCTTCAAACTTCCACCTAATTTTGGATATATAAAAACCACGACTATAGAAATCTTGAAGCTCATCCGATTGAAGTACACCCTCACCCTTCAAGGAAGCTCTGCTAATGTGAATGCCAGAATCCCCAGATTTATCTTTTTCATCATCTGTTGGCTTCGGGTGGAACACATAAACGTCCGTTACATCTATTGGCTGAAACCCACTCATTCTGTAAAGCAATTTTTGGAAAAAACTAGTTCTAGCAGAGGGATCATCAATAGATGCCAAATTGATACGAGTAGAGTCAAATTCCTGACCTGCTTCTTCTGCAATTAATGCGACAGACTCTCGAATCGTTCTTTCATAATCTTTTACCTTTGGATTGTCCGGATATCTTACCGTGTAACCAGAGCCCGTTTTCTCGATAGTAATAGTCGCTTCTTTTTTAACAATTTGCTTAAAATCAGACTTAGTGTAATCAGGAGTTTCATACGTGATATCAACAATAAAATTACCATTTTCGTCTTCATGCCAGATACATAAATCCTTTTCTTCGGTAATTTGCTTCTTAAGAACGTTTAACGTCGTTTCCAAAGACTCTTGCTCTACCTCAGTGACATAATCGCTCGTCGTCGTTTTTTCTTTACGCTGCACCACACCCATAGCCGAAGCAATTCTTTGATGGTCGTAGTAATCGTGATTATATTTAGAAAACTCAAGCGCAAGCTCTTCTCTTTTAGATTCGGTCGATATGATTACGCCCCGAGACAAGAATAAGTCCCTTAGTTCAGAGTTATTAATCTTCGATGTATTAAGTGCGTCAAATAAAGCTTTATCCGTAACGCTATAAAGATAATTTTTATGCATGAACACCCTTCCAACCAATATCTTCTGAGTTATAGAACTCAATCTTATAAGGAATCAACTCCAACTTAATATCGAGTCTCTTCTTCATTTCTTCGTCGTACCCCCATTCATGAGCATACTTTTCTAGTGCCCGATTAAAATGCGAGCGAGCTGAGCCACTAGTTCCAGTATGTGGTACTTTTAATCGAATTTTATTTTCAGCATTTAATAGTTGATACTTTGATAGCAGATCCAAAAGGTATAGAAACTCATTATCAGTGTTTGCATCTCGGTTGTAGTAAACAACGTAACCAGGATCATAGACGGATTTAATTTTACCACCAACAATGTCATACACCTCATCGTGTTTGATGATAATAAAAGGAGATGACAGCATTTCAATAGTTGCAGGGAGGTACTTCTCTGAAGAAACAACCTTGTGGAACGTCAACTCTGGGTAATAAAATCCAAATTCAGTTTTCGGAAACGTACTATGACGAATCATATCGTTAATATCGGAGACGATTGTCATCCAATAGTTAATCTGAAGTGGTTCAACGAAGTGTAATTTTTTATCTTTAGGTACAGGTATCTTTGAAAGTTGAACAGGCTTAGGTTGTTGACCTTTTTGACCTTTCTCTCGCTTTGGCGGATAGAAAAAATCATAAAAACCTTTCTGGTATTGGTTATCATGGTTATAAACAAACAACAAGCCTCGGACTTCAAAATCACCGGCAGGAATTAGATATTTTGCTTGCCAGTGTGAGCTATTTTCTGCGCAATCTATAGTCTTAGCCAGAGACGTTAAAGCTTCTTCTATCTTCGTAGGGCTTATTGACCCCTTACCGTAACTTTTTAAATCAGTATTAAAAAGAACGTTCTTATTGCTATAAGGGTCTTTATAGCCAAAAACCACATCAACAGGATGTGTATGTTTTTGTTTTTTTTCCTTGTCTAAATGCTTATCTTGCTTTCTACATGGGAAATCTTGATCATATGGTCCATATTGTTCCCATTTAAAAATACTTAGCAAATCAGAAGATACAACCTTTGCGATTTCTTCACGAGGCCCATTTTCAGCCATTAATTCTAACCTTACTGTTAATATTAACATTAAATTTTATCTAAACAGACTTATATGATATTTGAATTATTGCTTTTATCCTAATAACCAATTCAATATATCGTCATTTTTTTTGATTGTTATTTACCTACTTCAAAGGCATCAGAAGCTAAATTCATTACACTCAATCCAGCCAAAACACGCCCTCAGCTTTATACGTATCAAAATAATTACTTTAAATGAACAAATATAATGCTGTTTATTGTTCTGAAATCCCAACCAGTTACACTAATGATATGAACTAACAGCTATCATTCAACTTGACATATTGATATATCATAATCTTCAGAAGGAAACCTTAAATCAACATGACGTTCAATTTGGAGCAAATGATCTTTACTTACATCTGCACAATTTCCATCAAGCGAAAATCCAAAAATACTAAATACATTTTCATCACTTAAATTATTTAGTTCAAATTCATAAATCAATTCTTCTGTATCTTTATCAAAAAAGTTAAGTTCATACATAATTACTTCTCCACCTTACGAGTAGGATCTTTAGGCTTAGTTTGCTTCCCAGTAATATGGTCAAATTCACCTAAATGTTTCCCATTTTTATCATAGACTTCAACCTTTCCATGTTGAGAGTCCCATTCATATATTCGTTTTTTGTCTTTCCATCTCGGTCTTTTTTTCCCTCCTCCTTGAACATACGTTTTTTCTTTAGCTTTTTTTGCTTCAGGAAATGCCGGTAAAGGAGGCGCACCTCTAGGTGCTGGTACAAATTTTAAATCCCCAGATGGTTTATTAAACACCAAATATAATGGCGGCAAACCTGCATCAACAGGGAATGTAACGATATACTCTACTAATTCATTTTCTGGGTAAAGTACCGTTCCTAATTCTTGCTCATGCTCTTCTATTGGCCTTACCCATACATCATGAACATCTAAGCCGTCATACTCAGGACGCTCTGTAGTTGGATCTAACTTATACTCTTCACCATCGGGCACCCACGTTAGTGTAATCCCCTCTTCAAGGTCAATGACGAACTTATCACCATTTTGCTCAGCGACTTTCTTTTTTACTCGTTCGCCATAAGCATATCCATCGCCAGAATGTATACCAACGACTTGCTCAACCCCATTTTCATCTTTGTATAAATTAAAACGAACCGTAGTATTAATTGCATCTGAGGCATCAAATTGAAAACTGCCATCAAGCGAACCATCCCCTAATTGTGATGGCCATAATGCAGCAATAATACCACCACCTAAACGCGCCATACCACTAACTGCTGCATCAGATAAAGCCCAGCTCCCCACTGATTTGCTTATATTGCTACTTAGCGTACCCAATACACTGCTACCAGTGGCGCTAGATGCAGGTAAGGCAAGAACGGCCATATCACCAAATTCTGTGGCTTTAGCCATTAGGTCTATCTTACATACATTGACTATCGGTGTTCGTTGCGGTATCGCGGTATCTTCAATAGCAGGAACTACATTATGACGAAGCTTTGGAGTTGATGGGGCTGTATAAGTATTATCAAAACTTATTGATTGACCAACACTTTGAATTATTGCAGTAGGAAGCGTCTCATCTTCTTGTTCTCGCAATAGTTTGTCTTCATGTCTGCTTTGAACGATCGCATTAACATCAAGCAAACAAGCGTGTGTATCTAACCAATTTGAATCGATATCTTCAAACTGCTTAACCGACATTTTTTGAGGAAGGTAAAGCAAATGCTGACGTGCAATCACTGTATTATTAATTTTCCACGGCAGTAAAATAAAAGCATAATCATGAGCCGACACTAGCTCATCAGTGAGAGTTTCTTTCGTTGAGTGAGTAACTTGAAATGCCCATTTTCCTGAACCTTTTAGTTTATATTCATTAATTAACGTATCATCAATAAAATGATAAAAATATCCCTCAGTAGGCCAACCAAGACGTTCACCTACTTGAAGCGCAGGTTTAATAGGAACAAAAGATTCTGTATGACTCCCTGAACCTACCTTAACTGGCTTTACATCATCAAATGAAATTGCATTACCACTCAAACGAAAAAATTCACGATGAAGTTTTTTAGGTTCATTAATATTTACGCTTGCAGTAAGTAGAGTGAAACCTTCGTCGGTTTGTGTTTTATGCCATGATGATATGCTTTCTTCTTCCTTAGTCTTACCTAAAGAAAAAACACCGACTTGATAAGTATTCAGTTCATCTTGCGAGCAAGCTATCTCAATTGAATATTCAAAAGCAGCATCTTTGGTTTGTGAATCTTTAACAGGTTCATAATGAGGTAGGTCTGGTTTAGATTCTTTTGCTAGCTCCTCATTCCATGGGAAGTAAGCATTTATAAATTTTGTGGTCTTCTTTTCCATGTTATCTCTATCACTACTAAAACTCCTCTATAATGATAAATGAAAAATTGAATGCGTTTTTACTGAATATAATAGGAAAAACAACCAAAACACTAGTTAAACTGCATCAACAATAAGCATACAAAATAACCATACCTCGCAGTCATTACTACTACCTATTATTTAGTCAATTGATATTCACCAATCAGACTCTCAAATGGTATATCCAACTTACAATTTAAGGTCCTAATCATGGCGAGAGAAAGTCGTCTCTTTCTTTCAAAATTTCAGTCACTCGACTACGTTGACCTAGTATTGCTGTAAATCACTATCACTTACCCAAGCTGCTCCATTCTGAATTTAATGACCGATTACTGAATCTGTTGCTTCATTTTTATAATGCCCATTTTCGTATGCTTCTGCTAAAACGGTTAACATTTCTAATTCATCAAACTCATTATCAGGTAGTGCATCAGGATCGCTGTTAGTAAGTTCGCTAATACGAACCATTGTCGCTTTATAATCATCTTTAGTTCTAATTGGCTTAATATTCATCATTTATGGCCTCATTGTTATTTCATTAATCAATCAATTATAGGATATATAAAAACGCTCCCCCCATCCTAAACACGCCTCACGCTTTATATGCATCAAAAAATAATCAGTTTAGATAAGCAAATCTAATGCTGTTTATTGCTCTGAAATCCCACTTGATTACATTAATGATATTTAATTTCAACCTATCAATAACTTATGCAACCTAGTAGACACGTAATTACGTTGCTCGACTCGGTTTTCCTAATGATTAATTATTAGAGCATTTAATCTAATGCGAGCTTGATCACGAAGACTAGATTACAAAACAAACAAATATCACGTTTTAATTTTCATAATTAGTTTTTAATGCGCACATAACAACAAACAGCTAGGTGAAATAACTAATATGGATAATAAAGTAAGTATATTAAACCAACCAAAACCATTTAAGATGATATTTTTCATTGAATTATGGGAGCGATTTGGTTACTACGGCCTTCAAGGGATCCTCGCCGTCTACTTCGTAGATAAGCTTGGCTTTAGCATGCAAGACTCTTTCGTTACCTTTGGTGCATTTGCGGCCTTAGTGTATGGGCTTGTCTCTGTTGGTGGCTACGTCGGAGACTATGTTCTAGGAACAAAACGCACCATGGTGTTCGGTGCCGTTGTTCTTGCTTTGGGTTATTTTTTAATGGGTTTCTCCATTTTAAACCCTAACTTTATTTATGTGGCGCTTGGGGCTATCGCTGTTGGTAATGGTTTATTCAAAGCAAACCCATCAAGCCTACTGGCTAAGTGTTATGAGAAAGGTGATTCACGCTTAGATGGCGCATTCACTCTTTATTATATGTCCATTAATATTGGCTCTCTGGTTTCCCTTTCTATAAGCCCTGTTATCGCTAATAATTATGGTTATGAATACGCATTTGTCATCTGTGGTTTAGGTCTTATCGCTAGTTTATTTAGCTACTTTTCATTGCGCAGTACAGTGCAAGGGATTGGCTCTGAACCTGACGCTCTGCCTCTCAACAAAACCAAAGCGCTTATCGTTTTAATTGGTACCGTTGCATCTACTCTAGTGTGTGCATGGCTATTGCAAAACATCATGATGGCAAACTTAGCACTCGGTTTAATCGGTGTTGGTGTGGTTGGCTTCTTCTTAAAAGAAACGTTTAAAGAAACAGGTGAACAACGCAACAAAATGATTGTGGCTTTCATTCTTATGCTGCAAGCGATCATTTTCTATGTGTTATATGCTCAGATGCCAACATCACTTAACTTTTTTGCCATTAATAACGTCCACTCTGAGTTGTTTGGTATGGACATTAACCCTGTTAGTCTACAAGCGTTAAATCCATTCTGGGTGATTTTCTGTAGCCCTATATTGGCTTATCTATACACTTACTATGGAAACCAAAACAAAGACCTATCTATGCCAGGTAAATTCACTGTTGGTATGTTCATGTGTGCCTTTGGTTTCTTATCTGTTGCAGCCGCGGGTAACTGGTTTGCTGACCAAGCCGGTATGGTTTCGGTTTGGTGGATGGTATTGGTGTACTTATTCCAAAGCTTAGGCGAGCTAATGATCAGTGGTCTTGGCCTTGCGATGGTGGCAAGTCTAGTTCCGCAACGTTTAATGGGCTTTACGATGGGGGCATGGTTTTTGACTCAAGCCGCTTCTTTCATCATTGGTGGTTATGTAGCCACATTCAGTGCAACGCCAGAGCATTTAACTGATCCGCTGGATACGCTGCCTGTTTATACTGAGCTATTCCAAAACATTGGTTTTGTTACTTTAGCGGTCGCTATTGTAATGGCAATCACTGCACCAAAATTAAATAAGATGATGACAAGCTCACAACTAGAAGACGCTGAATTGGTTGAGCAACCATAAGCATTTTTAGCTAAGTTAACTAACAAAAAAGCAGAATGAATTTTAATCCTCATTCTGCTTTTTTATTGTGATTTCAATTTGTCGTGTTCTTAACTATTAATGTATTAAACTCAAATCACTCAAACGGATTCACCTTCATATTACTTAAGGTAAATGCGTAAACATCGGCCATTAAATCCATTGATTTCGAGATTGGCATTCCGGCACCATGACCGGCATTAACATCGATGCGGATCAACACAGGGTTCTCACCCGATTGTTTGGCTTGCAACTCAGAAATAAACTTATAAGAGTGAGCAGGAACAACACGATCATCATGATCAGCGGTTGTCACTAATGTCGCAGGATACTCTACGCCCTCTTTTACGTTATGCACTGGTGAGTAGTTTAATAGATAGTTAAACATCTCTTCACTTTGCTCTGAAGTGCCGTAGTCATACGCCCAACCTTCACCAGAAGTAAAAGTGTGATAACGAAGCATATCCAAAACACCAACCGCTGGTAGAGCAACTTTAAATAGTTCTGGTCGCTGAGTCATGCACGCACCAACCAGTAATCCACCATTTGAACCACCACGAATTGCCAAATGTGATGAGTCGGTATATTTTTCTGAGATTAAAAATTCCGCTGCAGCAATAAAGTCATCAAATACATTTTGTTTTTGTTGCTGTGTTCCTGCCTTATGCCACTCTTTTCCATATTCGCCACCACCACGAATATTAGGAATAGCATACACACCGCCAAGCTCTAACCAACTGGCCATTACGCCACTGAAGTTTGGTGTTAAGCTGACATTAAAACCACCATATCCATATAGAATCGTTGGGTTACTACCATCAAGCTCAATGCCTTTACGATAAGAGATAAGCATTGGGATTTGCGTACCGTCTTTTGATGTATAAAACACTTGTTTCGATTCAAACTTCTCTGAGTCAAAAGGTGAAGCAGACGCTAAATACAGTTCCGTCTCGCCGGTTTTTACATCAAATTGATAAATCGTTGGTGGTGTAACGTAGTTAGTAAAGGTAAAGAATAGATCGGTTTGTTCCCTTTTACCTGAGAACCCCGTTGCTTGGCCTTCACCCGGTAGTTCAATTTCTCGTAATAAATTACCTGAAAAATCGTACTGCTTCACTTGGCTCAGTACATCAACCATATAAGTTGCAAACAAAGTACCGCCACCAACGCTGATATCTAATGGCTGTGGTTGTTCAGGGATAATGTCTGTCCACTCACCGGTGACAACATCATAAGATACCACTTTGCCATTGGGTGCATTTAGGTTGGTGAACATCAACAAGTGCGAGTCTTCATTCTCAATCACATAGGTATCTGAATCTGTATGATCAAGTACCGTTAATCGATATGACCCGTCTCTGTTTAATGGTTCGATAAACAGTTTATTACCCGATGTTGATGTAGCAGCAGAGATAACCAAATACGCATCATCTTCTGTTGTATAGCCACTTACGTAACGGTGTTTTTCTTCTTCACTTCCACCAAACACCAAAACATCGTCGGCTTGTGGTTTGCCTATCTCATGAAAATAGAGTTTATGCTGCTCTGTTCTTGCTGATAATTCACTGCCTTCTGGCTTATCATAACTTGAGTAGTAAAAGCCTTTTGAACTTAACCATGAGATATCGGTAAATTTAGCGTCTACAATCGGCGCTTCAATTTGTTCTTTGGTTTCGGTATTTAATACGAAGATTTTGCGCCAATCACTGCCCGCTTCTGAAATCGAATACGCTACTAATGAAGCATCCTTTGAAAAACTAACCGTTCCTAAAGAGGTGGTTCCCTCTTCACTGAACGTATTTGGGTCAAGAAAGACGTCAATATCTTTCCCTTCTTTTGAGCGATACAGGACACTCTGATTTTGTAAGCCATCATTTTGATAAAAATAGGTGTAATCGCCACGTTTAAATGGTTGTGAGTTTTTTTGGTAATCCTGACCTTTTGCAATTAAGGCTCGAATATCATCACGAAAATCAATGTGAGAAAGGTAATCGAAGGTGACATCATTTTGCTTATTCACCCACGCTTCAGTTTCAGCGCTTCTGTCATCTTCTAGCCAACGATATGGGTCAGCAATGGCATGTGAAAAATAGTGGTCAACGGTTGAGTCTTGTTTTGTGAAAGGATAAATCATAATGCATCCCTATTTATAATTAGTCTGTGTTATCTGTTTGTAGAATACGCCCATTAAAAATAGGAATGCAACTGTTTGATGGTTTAAGATTAGTTATTGATACCGAGAGCATTAAAGTTCAATCAAAACCAACCATTAACACTTTTTGTGCATTTAGAATGTTTATTAAACAGCGATTTTTCGTAGTTTATTTTTATGTTATCTAGATCACATTTTTCATAAAATAAAGAAATAAGTTTGTCGACATATTGACAAATTCGCACTATTTTATCTTCGATTCAGGTTAATCGTGACCTGAATATTTTCGAGCATTACATTACTTACAAAAATACATCCGCACACAATATTTATACTCTATTTATTTAAGTTGAACCCGTCTGAACTCCCTCAGAATGGGGAATTATTGGTGCGTGAACTTAATTAAATCTGTTTTTATTACGGACAATAAAAATGAAAAAACACTTCGAGCTTATCGATAAACCCACCTTTTTCGGCGCAATTTTACTGCTTTGTGCGGTTGTAGTTCCTTTACTGGTATTCCCAGCTGAAGGTGCCGAGTGGATTGCCGTAGCTAAAACATTCATGACCGACAAACTGGGCTTTGCTTATTTAGGGCTAGGTTTAGCGGCATTTTTCTTCATGATCTACATCGTGTTCTCTGATATCGGCCAAATCAAACTGGGTGATCCAGATGAAAAGCCTGAATTTGCACTGGCGTCTTGGGCGGCAATGCTATTTTGTGGCGGTATCGGTGCCAGTATTTTGTACTGGGGTACGATTGAATGGGCATACTACTACCAAAACCCTCCGTTTCAATTAGAAGCTGGCAGTGAGGAAGCAGTACGTTGGGCGGCGACTTATGGTCTTTTCCACTGGGGTCCAATTGCTTGGTGTATCTATATGATCCCTGCAATTCCAATTGCTTACTTCTTCTACGTACGTAAACAACCTGTACTAAAAGTATCTGCTGCTTTAATGCCTGTTATTGGCGAAGCAAACAGCTTTGGTAAACTGGGTAAAGTTATTGATGTACTGTTTATCTTCGGTCTATTGGGCGGCGCAGCAACAACCTTAGGTTTAGCAGCCCCACTTATCAACGAAGGTATTAGCTACCTATTTGGTATTCCTGCAACAACAGGTAGCCAGATTTTAGTACTTATGGTTTGTACCGCTATCTTTGCTTACTCATCATACATGGGTATGGACAAAGGCATTAAGATTTTAAGTAACATTAACTTCTGGGGTGCATTAGGTTTACTGCTGTTTGTATTAGTTTGCGGTCCAACCATCTTTATGTTGGAAACAGGCTTAGATTCAATAGGTCGTATGCTATCTAACTTCTTTGTGATGGCGACATGGGCAGAACCGTTTGGTGGTATGGGTACGTTTGAAGATACTCACTTCCCACAAGATTGGACTATTTTCTACTGGGCATGGTGGCTAGTATTTGCACCAAGCATGGGTCTGTTCGTTGCTCGTATTTCACGTGGCAGAACGATTAAACAGATGGTTTCAGGTGCAGTATTCTTCGGCTCTTTAGGCTGTGCAATGTACTTCATCATCCTTGGTAACTACGGTTTATCACTGCAATTATCTGGTGAATTAGACGTTGTTGGTATTCTTAATAGCGAAGGCGCAACTCGTGCTATCTTCTCTGTTTTAGAACAACTGCCATTCAGCACTTTTGTCATTGCTGTGTTTACTTTGTTATGTGTGATTTTCACTGCGACAACGTTTGACTCTATCTCTTACATTTTAGCGTCAGTAGTACAAACGAACGTAACTGAAGACCCAATGCGTTGGAACCGTCTGTTCTGGGCTTTCACTCTATCATTCATGCCATCTGCATTGATGTTTATGGGCGGCCTAGCAACACTACAAACGGCAGCGATTGTGGGTGGTTTACCTCTATTAGTTATCGCTATCATGCTAATGATCTCTGGTGTTAAAGCAGCCATGCTGGATTTATCGCACCAAGATAATTACGTTGATCCTGTTATCAATATTTCTGACTTACCAGATGTTGATCCATGGAGCAAAGAAGGCCAAGCATTGGCACGATTTGAACAACTACGTGATAACGCAATTGAAGCGGCTGATCTAGAGCGTGAAGCGAACGATGCTATTTGGATGCTGAAAAAACAATTACGTAAAGAAGCATTAGCTCGTGGTGAATCAAGTGTTGATTTAGGTGATGCACCTGATGAGATCATTGAAAAATTACGTCAACTAACTGATGACTCGACAAATGCTAAAGAAGCGAAATTAGCAGCGTCTGAGCTTGCTCAAGAAGCACGTGTTGCCTTTGATGCACTGATGCGTCAGAAAGTTGAAGAAGAAACACTACAAGCAAATGAAGAAGCAAAATTGGCGATTAAAACAAGATTGAACACGCCAAGCTAATCTTGCATTAACTTAAATGCTAAATATGAAAAAACCGCTGAACTTCCAGCGGTTTTTTTATGTCAATGTAGCGAATTATCAGCTCTATTTATTCAAAGAACGCCGGATGATAGTTAACTTCACCCTGAGGTATTTCAATTTCTGTTAATGGCAGACATAAGAAATACTCAGCAGGTACACCTTCTAATATTAATTTTTCATCCGATTTAAAGCCAAATCGTTGATAATATTCTGGCTCACCAAGTAACACTGCCCCTTCCGCACCTTGCTCGATTAATTGCTCAAGACCTAAACGAATTAAACGGGAACCAATGCCTTCACTTTGATGCTCAGGTAATACCGAAACAGGCCCTAAACCGTACCATTTCGAATCCTTGCCATTAATTAATACAGGTGAAAATGCAATATGCCCAATGATGGTGTCACCCTTCTCAGCCACAAGTGACAGAGTAAGTGCATTATTCTCACGTAATCGTTCAATGATTTTATGCTCTGTTGGTTTTGCACCCGAAGCATGATGCGGATGGTTTTCAAACGCTTTATAAGTTACGTTTTCAATTGCTTTATGATCGAATTCTTTTTCACTTCTAAATTTCATGTCTATCTCTAATGTTTTAAACCGTTTTTGAAGGCGCACCACTTCAAATAAATCATTTGAAATAAAACGCCTTCCGTTTACTTGATAAAGCATAGACTATGAAGCTTTAGACAGGTCAATAGATATTTTTATTAACACCACACCATATTGAATTAGCAATACAAGTTAAGGCATTCACCTCATTCCTAATACTATCGCAGCAATACCTGATACCGAACACATCACCAAAGACACCTTTCTTATTGTTCCTTTATCGATTTTATCCACTACTTTCATTGCGACCAGATAACCGATAACCGAAGCCGGAAGTAATGGCAACGTAAGATATAAATGATTTAAGCTCATATATCCCGCAGGTACTTGCACTGCAAGAGAAATAAAACTACTCACAACAAAGAAAGCGGATAAGTTAGCTCGAATAAGGTTTGCTTCTTGATGCTGTAATAACAGTGCCATTGGAGGGCCACCAATACCAGAACTGGTGCCAAAGAGACCTGAAAAGAAACCTGCAATCGTCATTCTTGAGTTATTTGGTTCAATACGAAATGGAAGCAAGCTAATCGCAACGGCAAGTAATACCACTACGCCAATCCAAAGAGACAACAGTTTTGCATCTACGTAATAAAGCAGTAAGCCACCAAATACAGAGCCGGGAATCCGACCTAAAAATGCGTACCCTAAACCTCGAAAAGACACATTCGCTTTATGTTTATACGCATTAATAATGGATAAGAATAAACCGACAATCACTATTGGGGCAGGAACGTAATCAGGAGAAATTAAAAATAGCAGTGGCGCAGTAACAATAGCAAGTCCAAAACCAATCGCGCTTTGAACAAATGATCCTATAAAGATAAGAAACATTGCAGATAATAAACCAAGATCCATCAAAGTCGGCTCCATAAAAAATGCCTTCTGAATAAAGGCTAAACAGAAGGCATTATGAACCAGATTTAATTACTGAAACAGTAAAATCAAATAAATGAATCTAAATCACTTATTCTACTGATTGTAAGGTTTCCCAAGTAACTTCACACTCGCCCTGCTCAGTTGAAATAAATGCAGAGTCACCTGTGATCATCACTGAAATATCCATCGTTCTTTGTAGTAATGCGGCAAACGCTTGAATTTGTTCCCAATCAAAACGAACAACATCAACTGAATAAGGAGCAAATTTACTTTGGTTTTGTTTCCACCACACTTCTGACTTTGAGTTGAAGCTATAAACTTTGGTTTCTTTTGACTGACGCGTTGCTTTTTTCATGCGATCCGCATCTGGCTCACCGGCATCAATCCATAGTGAAACAGAATCATCATATTCACGAACCCAAATATCAGGTTCATCAACTTCTGATAGCCCTTTAGTGAAGACCAGACCTTCTCTTGCATTTAAGCAAAACGCCAATACACGTGCCATCATGCGCTCAGTGTTTTCTGAAGGGTGCTGAGCAATCGTCAAATTCAATGAATCATAATGATCACGATTCATGTCTGTTAAAGCGACACGAAATTTATAGATGGTTGGTTTAAGAGCCACAAGCTTTCCTAACAATATGAGAATTGCGTGCATTGTACCCTTTTCTTGTTGCTATACCAGAGGTGTCTGATTTTTGATAAAAAAAGGCCTCACAGTGGTACCTGTGAGGCCTTAGCGTACTTATAGGGGAAAGTACTTTTTATTCGTTAATTTATTCTATGAACTCTTCTCTTAGCTTAAATCAACATTCTTTGTTCCGAAGAACCAAGTTGCAAGAAAGCCAGCGACGTATGAGATGACCAAACCTGCTGCAAAGACTAGCATTCCGGCAAAGATACCTGCATTAGATGTCATAAGAGGTAGAGCAACGATACCTGATGGACCAAATACAGTATTCAAACCAACGGGTAAGCCCATGTATGAAACTAATCCGATAAAGAAGCCACCTGCTGCACCACCTACGCAAGCAGTGATAAATGGTTTCACTCGTGGAAGTGTTACACCGTAAATAAGTGGCTCACCTATGCCTAAAAAGCCTGGGATAATAGAACCTTTTACTTGAGTACGTAACAATGCGTCTTTATTTGCTTTTGCATACAGAGCCAATGCAGCACCCACTTGACCTGCACCTGCCATCGCAAGGATTGGGAACAGTGAGTTAAAGCCTTGTGCATCCATTAAAGCAAAGTAAACCGGTACAAAGCCTTGGTGAATACCAAACATTACTGAGATTAAAAACAGACCCGCAAGAATTGCACTACCAATTGGGTTACCGTTTAAGTTCATGAATAACCATGACATGCCTTGGAATAACACACCACCAATCGGCATGATAACCACAAAGGTAACCGCACCCATAATAAGTAACGTCACAACCGAAGTTAAAATCATATCTAGGTTATCAGGCATGTATTGGCGAACTTTCTTCTCAACGCTTGCACCGATAATAGCAGCAATCAATACACCAATAATGTTGCCTCTTGGATCAATACCATGGCCAAAGAAATCCGTCATACCAGAATAAATACCAGAGGTTGCATCAGGGTTATAACCAAGTACAAACAATGACGCTAGGATCGCACCATTTACCCCTGAACCACCAAAAGCTTGTTGAGCATTGTAACCAATTAAAATACTTAAGAAGCTGAATAAGCCTTTACTGAAGACTTTCATATAAAGGATTAAATCCACCAGATTCGCATTTGGTGATTCATTACCTATGATATAAATTTGATCAAGTAAAGTTGCGAAACCAAGTAACAGACCAGCAGCAATGAACCCCGGAATTAATGGAGTAAAAATGGTAGCAAACTTGCTCAAAAAACGTTGTGCTGCGCTGGTTTGTTTTTTCTTCAATTTCTGTTTATGTTCTGATGCAACGTCTTTTAAATCTCGGCTTTCGGTCGCTGTTGAAGCAGAGTTATCTTCCTCTCCTTCCATCATTTCATTCATCATCTCAGCTGCTGTTTGTGCTTTACCTGGGCCTAATACGATTTGAAATTGATCATCACTTTCAACCAGTCCCATCACACCAGCAATGCGTTTGATTGTGTCTCTATCTGCTAAATTATCATCATGAAGGGTAAGGCGCAGACGTGTCATACAGTTTCCACACTTAATGACATTTGATTTGCCACCAATTGCGGTCAGTATCTCTTGAATCATGGAAGTGGTTATTTTAGCCATCTTCTGTTCCTTTTTAATTTGTTCGTTGAGGTACCAGCCTAGATAACATTTGATTCATCCAGATTGGTATAAGGCCTTGTTACCAATTACTAGTCTGAAAGTGCATTTCGAATAAAGCCATTATGTTGTGCTAATTTAGCTTTCGCACTTTGTGCATCTAACCCTGACAAGACCATTAAAATGGCGGTTTTACAGTGATTCTCACATTGAGATAACGCTTCTGAAGCTTCGACTTCTGAGCAACCTGTTGCTTCAATCACAATATTTTTTTGTCGTTGAACTAATTTTGCATTGGTTGCTTCTACGTCAACCATTAGGTTTCCAAATACTTTACCAGTACGGATCATCGCTCCTGTTGTTAGCATATTCAGCACTAATTTTTGTGCTGTGCCCGCCTTCATTCGAGAAGAGCCTGTAACCACTTCAGGGCCTACAACAGGTGTCATGTTAATATCTGCAAGCTCTGTCATTGGGCTATTTGGATTACAGCTTAGTGTCGCAACCGTTGCACCTACTGATTTCGCATATTCCATCGCACCAAGTACATAAGGTGTTCGGCCACTTGCCGCAATACCAACTAAAACGTCTTTCTCATTAAGACCGAGATCTTGTAGATCCGATGCACCTAGTTCACGGTTGTCTTCAGCATTCTCAACCGCTTTTAAAATCGCTTTGTGACCACCAGCAATTAAGCCAACAACTAAATCAGGGTTTGAACCATACGTTGGAGGACATTCACTCGCATCCAAAATACCTAAGCGCCCTGAAGTACCTGCACCGGTATAAATCAAACGACCGCCAGATTGAAAAGCAACGGCAATGGCATCAACAACATCTGCAATTTGAGGAAGAATCGCTTCAACAGCCAATGCGACTTTTTGATCTTCTTGGTTAATAACGGTTAGCATTTCTACCGTTGATAACACATCAATATTTTCACTCGCTTTGTTACGGCTCTCTGTTACTAATGTTGTTAAATCGATTTTCATAATCTGTACTCTTTAAAAGTTAAATGCTTAATTTTGATGCTTGCTATCATAAAGAATAAAAAATTCCATAAAGTGACCAAAATCACAACAAAAGTTATTCTAAACTCTCAAAATAGATGGAATAAATACATTTTAAAATTAAGTAAAAACAGTTCACTAAATGTAATAAACTGTTTAAATACAACTTGTTATACAGAGTTAAAAACAAAAGAATAATATAAGAAAAATTGGAATAATTAATTCAATAAAAATGAGATGGAATGAATATTTTAGAAAAGATACAGAACCAAAGAAGCAATTTATCCTCAAATGGGATAAAAATTTTGGACTTTATTCTTGATGATCCAGCTTCAATCAGCTCCTATTCGAGTCAAGCTCTTGCCGCTAAAGTAGGCGTATCGCAATCAAGTATTGTGAAACTTACTCAACGGCTCGGGTTTAAAGGATTTACGGCATTCAAGTTAGCGATTATTGAAGATCTTGGTCGAAAACAAGCCATCCTCGAACCTGAGCGCCCTATCCATAACAAGATCAATAGTGACGACTCCTCCCTGACCATTGCTCAGAAGTTAGTACAAGAAAAAACTCACGCACTGATTGCTACGACAAACGCGATTAATTTCTCTGAATTTGAACTCATCACAACTCTGCTTAACCAAGCGCAACGTATTCAAATTGTGGGGATTGGTGGCTCCGCATTAACAGCGAAAGATCTGGCGTTCAAATTACTGAAAATTGGAATGACAGCACTGACTGAGCAAGATAGTCATGTTCAAATTGCAACGGCGAATACCTTAACCAAACAAGATGTTCAAATCGTTATCTCATATTCTGGTAGCCGAAAAGAAATCCTAATGGCAGCACAAACAGCAATGGATAAAGGGGCAACGGTGATTGCTTTAACAAGTACAAAGAAAAGCCCTCTACGTAAATTGGCTAACTTTTGTATTGATACTATTGCAGATGAAAGACAATTTCGTAGTTCATCCATCTCATCAAGAACCGCTCAGAATGTAATTACCGATTTACTCTTCATGACGTTGTTACAAATAAAAAGTGATAAAGCTAAGCTGTTGATTGATGAAATATCGTCTACTATGAATAGGATCTAATATAACAAGTAGTCAGTATAAGCTGTTATACCACTTATAACCTTTTTTCATGACATTTATTGCTAGACTTTATAAATGTATTCAAACGATACAAACAATAGGTAAATAATAATATGAATAAGAAAAAACTCTGTGCCCTAGCAGTCTTATCTGGCTTATCCTTTTCAGCGATGGCTTTAGATTGTGACCCAAACCTACTACCTTCATGGCAAGATGGAGCAAGTAAAACAGCAATCGTAAACTACGTTGATCAATCTACGGATACCTCAAAAAAAACATTTATACCTGAACAAGATCGTATTGCTGTCTTCGATAACGATGGAACATTATGGTCAGAAAAACCTTACTACTTTCAGTTAGCATTCGCACTGGACCAAGTAAAAAGCATGGCAAAAGAACACCCTGAATGGAAAACACAAGAACCATTTAAATCTGTTCTAAATAACGACATTAAAGGCGTGTTTGCTGGTGGTGAAAAGGCTTTACTCGACATAGTTACAGCAACTCACAGCGGCATGACGGTTGAAGAATATCAACAAACTGTCGCACAATGGTTAGAAGTAGCAAAAGACCCACATTTTAATAAAGCCTATACTGAGCTTACTTATAAACCAATGCGTGAAATGGTCACTTACCTACAAGATCATGATTTTAAAGTTTATATCGTTTCTGGCGGTGGCGTGGATTTCATGCGTACATGGGCACCAGAAGTTTATGGCATTCCTGAAGAACAAATCATTGGTAGCGCATTAAAATACAAATACGATTACAACAATGGCAATCCAACAGTCACTAAACTGGGTGAAATCCTGACCATTGATGACAAAGCGGGTAAGGTTGAAAATATTCAACACATCATTGGTAAGAAACCAGTATTAGCGGTTGGTAACTCAGATGGTGACCATGCAATGATGCAATGGGCAACTAGCCAGCCAAATTCAATGGCGATGATCGTTCATCACACTGACGAAGATCGTGAGTGGAAATACGATCGTAAATCAAGTGTTGGCCATTTAGATAAAGCGATGGATGAAGCTAACCAGCGTAATAACTGGTATTTAATCGATATGAAAAATGAGTGGTGTACCGTTTACTAACGCTTCCCTATTTCAATAATAAATCCAAGTGTTAACGCACTTGGATTTTATCGTTCCATCGCGCTAATAATCCGCTCTACTAGAATCGTTAATGCTTTAGGTTGATATTTTCGTTGTTTATATACTAAATACGATTGCCTTGGTGGAAACGAATAATCAGGAAAGATCTCAACTAAGTCCATATCAGAAGTAACAAGATGCACTGGTAATCGAGCTGCCCCTAGTCCTTTGATTGCAGCATGAAGAACTTGGTCAAGATCATTCACCTCTAACCTAGGACGCACATGTATTTCCTTTAAGATTTGCTTCTCATCGGTATAAGTCAGATTTTTTTGATCATTCAATCGAATCCAATCTAACTCTTCAATATTCTTTGTTTGATTATTTTCCCAATAAGATTTCGTCACAAATACACCATGCTTTGCTAAAAACAGAGGGCGAGCTATCATTCCATCGGCTCTGCTAATATCAAAAGTCAGTACCAAATCTCGATCTGTGGCTGGTAATGTATCTTCTGCACATAGATTGATTTCAATTTGCGTCTTTGGGTATTCCAATAAAAAATCCACGATCAAATCACGAACGTAATGATGATAGAATCGATATGGTAAAGATAAACGGATCATCCCTGTCACTTCATCAATGTGCTCATTAAGTTGATGACAGTTACTTTCTAAGTCTGAAAACTGACTCTCAAGCAATTGATAATAGTGTTTCCCTGTTTCTGTTGGTACGAGTTCTCGTCCCCTTTTCTCTAATAAGCGAACGCCTAACTTCTCTTCCATAGATGAAATCCTGCGTGAAACCGTTGAAACAGGCACTTTCAGCTCTTTCGCTGCACTTTGTTGTGACCCAAGTTGAGCCACTTTACAGAAGAGAAACAAATCATCAATACTTCCAAATATGGAATTCACACTTCTAGTTCTCGCTATTTTCTATCATTAATGAAACCAATATACTCATTCTTATTGAATTTACCAACCTAACTAACCCGTTAATTTATTAAATAGAATAAGAGAGAAACGATGAGTAGAAAACAATTTTGGGTATCCGCCTTACTTTCTTCAGTTACCATGGCACTATTAATGTCTGGTTCTATGTCGGCAATTAGAATGGGAGGATTCAGTGTTGAATGGGTATCAGCATGGATGAATGGCTTTACCATTGCTTGGCCTGTGGCAATTACTGCCAATCTTACCATCCTTCCTAAGATTAGAGAGTTTGCAGCGTGGTTATGTCGTGATAAAGCAAAAAGCAATCTAGACTTATACCAATCACAGTAATTAATCAAAAGTGGCGAAAGAAAAAGGCTTGAGAGCAAATGATTATATTAAAAACTCCACTTCACTTGCGCATACAGTAAGGTACTTGGGTTTTCACCAAATACACTATCATTGATGCCGTCAAAATATTGCACAACCCCAATAAGCTGCCAGTTATCGGATAACGAATAAGTTTGGTTTAATCCTATAAAATATGAACCGTCATCATAATAACTTCCCATGATATTCATGCGTGATAAAGAAGAGATATCAAAACCTAAGCTTGAATACAAAGTCCAGTGGGTAAAACTGAGGGTTCGCGCTGTTAATGGGAGGTTTAAATAGCTCATTGCACTATCTACATCTTGTGGCTCAGATATATGCATAACAGAGCCTTGTAGCACCCAATTATTCACACTGTTAAATCGATAATCCATTTCAAGGCTTGATACACTGGATGCAACAAGATCTTGGTTGTCATAACGACTCTGAGTGGGTTCAAACCAACTGAATTCGCCTCTCAACCCTGCTCCATAAATATCCCCAGCAAAACCGGCACCAAGCACATAATCAAGGTGAGATTTACCTAATAGAACTTGCATGTCCCACCCTTGTTTATTAAAAAGGTATCGTGTTGCATAGCTATCAAGTTCACTGTTTGAATTAGGGTTAAACGCCATATCAATTGAGCTAGCAAAACCAAGTTTTTTGCTTACCATTATGGCATCCGTTCCTGGACGCTCTTCATAATCAAAATCATAAATGGAATAAGAATTGAAAATGTCATTCGGATTCCAAACCGTCGTCATTCCCCAGTTGATACGGAATCGTCCAGCTCTCGCTTGCCAATCATTTTTATTCCAGTTGATATAAGCGCGATCAAACTGTGAGTTCCCCACAACGCCCTTTTTATCCAACCAGTTTTTCGATAAATCAACGTAACCAGGATCATAAGAGATGTACTCTCCATAATTAGGGTATTCAGCTGTATCACCAAACATAAGGCGGTTACGCATGCCGAGATTCACACGTAAATGATCCGAAAAACGATATTCAAAATTAAAACGTTGGTGAATTAAATTATCAAAGGTAGACGGATATAAGGAGGAGCTAGGAATGGTATTGGTTGCCATGTACTTTACATAGCCATTTAAATCCCATTTTTTCTCTGGAGCAAGGCCGGGGATTTCTGCTTGTATTTCATAACTAACAAACAACAAAAAAGGCATGAATAATCCGATTTTTCTCATCATATATTCACGCCTCCTTTCTCGTTAAATATTTCCGCTAGTTATGCGATTTCTTTAAACTTCATGAGCAATGTTTTCTGCTCTTCCGTTAAATTTGTTGGTGTTGCTACGGTAATTTCAACTAATAAATCACCCGTTACACCTTTACGGCTTTTCACACCTTTTTCTTTCATGCGGAATTTACGACCGTTTTGTGTTCCTGCTGGTACTTTTAGTTTAAAACGACTCTCTAAAGTCTGAATTTCAACTTCACCACCTAAAGCTGCAGTAACAAAATCCGTTGTCACAGGACAAATTAAATCATTTCCATCACGTTTTAATGTTGCGTGTGGTCGAGTATTAATTTGGATCAGTAGATCCCCTGCTGGGCCACCGTTAATACCTGATTCACCTTTACCCGCAAAACGGATCTTTTCACCGTCTTCAATACCTGCTGGTACTTTTACATTGATCTTTTTATTTACGCCATTCACTGGCAATTCAATGACCTGCTCGCAACCTTTAATTGCATCAGCAAAATCAACGGTTAAATTAAACTGACGATCTTGTCCTTTTTGCGCTCGTGGTTGACGATGTTGAGAGAACATATCCTCAAATCCACCACTACCAAAACCGCCACGAGAACGGCCACCAAATGCGCCGCCAAAAATATCTTCAAACCCACCAAAACCTTGGCTATGGCCGCCACCAAAACCACCGTTACCGCCATTTTGGAATGCTGCATGACCAAAGTCATCATACTGACCACGCTTATCTGGATCGGTTAGAACTTCATAAGCTTCTTTAATTTCTTTAAACTTATCAGCGGCTTGAGCATCACCCTGATTTTTATCTGGGTGGTATTTCATCGCAAGACGTTTATATGCTTTTTTAATCTCTTTTTCTGTGCTGCTTTTAGAAACACCAAGGACTTCATAATAATCACGTTTAGACATGACTTAACCTCGTCAATGAATAGAATCAGACGCAAGAACAGTCTCTTACGTCTTTCTTTAATTAAAACTAATCATTGGAGTTTATGTACTATCAGATTTAGGTCAAGATCTATCTCACATTATTATTGTTGTTTGTCTTCTTTTAATTGGCCATCTTCAAATACGATGATTCTTTTGGCTCTTTCAAATACGCGGGAATCATGAGTAGAAAAAATAAACGTTGTATTCTCTTCTTGGTTTAGTGCTTCCATAATATCTAACAGCTCTGCTGTGCTCTTTGCATCTAAATTTGCCGTTGGTTCATCTGCCATAATAAAACGAGGTCGTGGGGCTAATGCCCTAGCTACGGCTACTCGTTGTTGTTGACCACCAGATAATTGAGCTGGTCGCTTGTGCTGTTGATCTTCAAGTCCAACTCGTTTTAATAATTGCTGTGCTCGTAATTTACACTCGGCCTCTTCGTGACCCTGTAACAGCATAACAAACTCAACATTCTCTAATGCCGTTAAAACAGGCAATAAGCTGTAGTCTTGAAAGATAAAGCCTATATTGTCTCGTCGAAACTCAATCAGCTGCTTTTCATCCATTTCAGTTAATTCATGATTATCAATACTCACTTTTCCTGACGTTACGGCATCAATACCGCCAAGCATATTAAGTAATGTGGTTTTACCTGAACCTGATGGGCCAATAACAGCAACAAACTCTCCCTGCTCAATAGTAAGATCAAGATGATCAACGGCGTGAACTGGAAACTCTGTATCTTGATTGTATGTTTTACATAGTTGCTTAATTTGAATTGTCATACACTCACCTTATTGCTTTTCTGCCATTGCTTGAACAGGATTCTTTTTAATGATCTGGTGTGCTGGATACAGGCCTGCACACACGCTAACAAAGAAGACCATAATGAATACCACTGCGTATTGATGCCATGAAATACTAGGATAAAGTACCGAATCAATACCGAATGCATTAAGACCTTGCGCCATGGATTCTAGTGGGATACCTGTATGGTTGAACACCGCTATGCATAACATGGACAGTAATACCCCTATCCCTCCACCTAATAGCCCTAGAAATCCAGACTCCAAAATGATTAGGTAACGAATCCGATCTTTCTTCATGCCAACGGCCATCAAAACACCAAACTCTCGAGTTCGCTCAAATACGGACATCAACAAAATATTAATGATCCCAAAACCCATTGCGACAATAAAAATCACTAAGATAACTTGATTACCAGCATTCATAGAACTCATCATCGTTGACAAAATAGGCTGTAATTGCAGCCAATCTTGCACACTATTATCTGGATCTATGTTTGCTATTAATTGATCTCTAAACGCTTCTACTTTTGTATTGTCGTTTAATAAAATCGCTATTTCATGATCTTGGAATACTTTTCCGACTTTCTGTAAATCTGCTTTACGAACGTAAGTGTTGGCATCATCAAACGTGCTCGACGCTGTTTTAAATATACCACTGACTCGAAACGCTGCCCCAGTCACTTCACCTGTCGTATCACTAAAAGTAAGTACCACTTTAGAACCTACACGCAGTTTTAATCGCTCTGCGGTTTTTTGCGATACTAAAATGGGATTTCGACCTGTTGCACTTAACCATTTTCCATCAATGATATGCGCTGATAACGGGGTTATCTTTTTCTCCATTTGAAGATTGATACCATTGATTTTAATACCTCTGGTACTTCGTGCTGACGCTATCATGCCGTTGACTAACGTTCGGCTTGACCATGCTTTCACTTCTGAGGAATCATTTAATAGCTGAGTGATTTCCTTTTCTTCATCAATAACGAGATTGATATCCGGATTTAACGCATAATTCTTTTGATGAATTTGAATATGACTGGTCTGCCACTGAATAGTATTTTTCACCATATTATCAATAAAGCCAGACATGAAACCCATCATTAAAATCACGCCTACAACACCAAATATCATGGCTCCTAGCATAATTGAGGTTCTCATTTTATTGCGCCACACATTACGCCACGCTAATTTAAGTAGCATGAGAACCTCCTTTTAATGCGGTAACAATATCGAGATGATAAACACGCCATAATGGATATATTAGGCATAAAAGAAGTAAGCCTGTAACAATCAACATTTGGTTTATAAAAAGCCACCCACTGATTAATACTGGAATAACAGGATCGTACCCCATTTCAAGCATGGCTTTGGCGGTGTCACCCGTTAATGTAATTGGGTTGATATAGAGATAACCAAGCACCGGAATAGCGATAACTAAGCCTAAAAGAATACCTAATAAGCCAATAAAGAAAGATTCAATCACTAATAGCTTTAATAATCGAAATCGAACCATTCCCGTCGCTAACATCACACCAAATTCACGTTGTCTTTCAAGGGTCATCATTAATAATGTGGCGAACAAACCAAAGCCCACAATGCCATATAAAATGTACATCATGATGATACCGCTCACTCTATCAATTTGAATTTGCTGCTCCATTTCAGGGCTGAGATCGTTCCATGGACGTACAGACACAGCTTGCCCATATCCTTTTTGTAATTGCTCAACCGTTTGTGGTAGTAAAGAAAAATCACGTGTATGTAATACCCATGACGTTACCTGATTCTCAGTACTAAAGAGCTGCGCCGCTTCTTGAATCGGAAGGTAGATTAATTGGTTATTGAGATCTGGCATTGGAAAGTGAACAATGCCTTTTATTACATATAAGCCTGCTGCAGTTTGCCCTCGATAACCTTGCCCATAGAGAACAATTTCATCCCCTACATTTAACTGAAAATATCTCGCCAGTCCTTCTGATAACAATACCGATTTATCCGTTGCGGTAAAATACGCTCCTTGCACCACTTTATCTGCCAGAGATGAATAGGTATTTTCAGGTTGAGGATCGACACCAACAACCAATACACCTTTGGACTTATCTTTTGCTGCCGCAAGTGAAAACGTTTCTATTCGAGGTAAGGTAAATTGGATATTCGGTTGTTGCTTAGTGGGGGCGATGAAGTCGTCACTCATTGGCAACAAATCATCAATACTTTGCGTTTCTTTGAATTCGGGGTTTTGCAGTTGAATAAGACCAGTTGATAAGCGTGCGGCATTCTCGATATTTGCTGTATAACTCCCCTCTTGAATGCTACGCATCAACAACGAAAGTAATAAGGCCAAGGCTAATGCAGAGGCCGTTAATATCGTTCTTCTTTTCTGTCGCCATAGGTTTCGCCAAGCTAATTTAATAAGCATATTCAGCACCTATAGTTAGTATCGTAATGCCTTCATTTGCATTTGAGAGAAGAATTCATCATTGATTAAGAAGTTAAACTGCGCTTTATGAGTGATCATTTCAGTTTTATTTTCAGGCTTATCTGCAGGGATCATGACCATTCTTGTTGCTATCATGCGATTGCCCATTTCTTGGATATCGTAAGTCGTCATCGTATTTACTAGTTCATCAAACTCATCATAAGACTCAACTTTACGTTGAATAAACGTTTTTTGAGATATCCAAAGACGAACCTTACTCCATACTACGGGTGCATCAGGCTTTGCTATGGCATCAATGACCCACGTTTTATCACCATCAATGGTCTCTTCTTTTACGAACTTATGATCATAATCCACGACGATCGAAGATTGGTTAATCAAATCATCATTGGTGAAGTCTGAACCCATCCAAGATTGTCCAAGCATCGACGGGGCAATTTTTATTACTCGTTCAATACTGGGGATCCAGCTCCACATCTCTTTATCACGCTTAAGAGATGCGCTACCTTTATCTTTTGCGGGACCTGTGATTAATACTAAAGAAAGGTTTTGCTCTTTCGTCCAGCTTTTCATACTCATACTACGAGTCCAATCGGGACGAATGATATTCATCGTAATTTCTGAATAACTCGATTTACCACGCATTTGCTGATCTGATTTTGCAACGACTTTATCCGCCGACATGGGCTCTGCGGCGAACACATGCCCAACGACACCAACAAATGCAAAAAACAATACGATTTTTATAATTAATTTAATTTTCTTTTTCATAATACACCCCAGCCATGATGTCTCGTTTATGAAATAATTTTAAATTAATTTAAGTGGTTAATTCGTGAGCTGTTAGACGAATCAGAGCTAATAATGTCAGAGTAATGTAAATTCAAAACCAACGGTTAACTTGCTCAGCATACAATTTGAATTCATCACCAAATATTTTCACCAGCGCTCTTTCTTCTGGTTCAATTTGATAACGATTCATATAAGTAACAAATAAAAGAGCACTGACCAGACCTAGCGGATGTTGAGTGTAAATAACTGAACTTATTAATATTAATAAAAATCCAAGATACATAGGGTTACGTGTGTATTGATAGATACCTGAATCGACAAGAGATGAGCTGTTTTCTGGTTTTAAAGGGTTAACCGTTGTTTGTGCACGTTTAAATTCTCGGACACCCGATAATGAAATCACAGCGCCAAGAACGACAAACATAATGCTCAATGTTACCGTGAGGGTTGGTATATAGAAAATTTGGAAAGGAAGTAACCTATCAAAGAGAAAAACGGTTCCCATTAATAACAACATAACAAGAGGTGGCGGTACTTTTAACTCAAGCTTAGAACACATTATTTATCCTTAAATATAACCGATTAAATCCGTATAACCGTTTATTATTACTTTTTATCAATGCTTTCTAACATAAGAATAGCACTTCTCATTACTTTCAGGATAAAACCATCATTCTTTTTTGTCCGTTAATTGAGAAGGCCATGAATAATGATTAATATCATTCACTAAACTTTGCCATAATAAAGTGCGCTGTAATGGGTTATTTGGTAACGCAGGCACGTTTGATGCCCCACCCGACCAAAACGATAACTTTGGCTCATTCGTTCCTAACGATACCACTAAAGCACTTAGTGGCGGTGCTCCATTTTGAGACAAAATTACATTTAACTCATTTAAAACTTTTTCCCAAGAGTGTGGCGAATACCATTCGTTTGTGTGTTGTTTATAGTCACTTGATAAGTCGGCATAAGTCTTCGGCTTACCCCATAGACACAGTATTTTATAGATGATGTTTACATCTGCGCTCATGCTTCTTTCCATCTCAAAAATGATAACTCAATGAAGTTAACCTCTACGAGTTCAAATGCAATAGCATTGCTCTATTTCTTCGGCGCTAGATCGCAACAAATGTGATCTGAAATCTTTGATTTATTCAAAATTAATACCTTTATTGACCATTCTATGTTTAGATGTGTATAGGTTATACATTTAGTTATTTTTTAAGTACAACGTTCAAAATTGAATGGTTAAAAGGATACAAGAATCATGTCATCTGATTTTTATGGCACTAGTGCCACTTACGCTCGCCAAGAAAGTGGTTATCGTGAAAAAGCACTAAAATTATACCCTTGGGTTTGTGGCAATTGTGCTCGTGAATTTGTTTATTCAAATCTTCGTGAATTAACGGTTCACCATAAAGATCACGATCATACTAATAACCCAAGTGACGGCAGCAACTGGGAATTACTGTGTCTTTTCTGCCATGATCATGAACACTCTAAATACACTGAACATGATCAATACGGCACTGAAATTAGAGCTGGTGAAGATGACCATAAAGCAGCAACACACAATCCATTTGCTGATCTAAAAGCAATGATGAAAAAATAATAATTAAAAATAATGGCCTTTAACTAAATAAAGGCCATATTAAATTTGGCTAGTTGTAAGAATGAAGATCGAAAACAGTCCTGTAACACAACATGACTTTAATGGTACGCGCTTTTATCTAAAACGTGATGACCTACTCCACCCTCAATTCTCAGGTAACAAAGCTCGAAAATTCATGGGGCTGCTAGAGAGTGAATTCCAAAACATAAAAACCATCATTGGCTATGGTTCTCCGCAAGCAAATTCCTTATATTCGATGGCTGCACTGGCTAAATTAAAGCAGTGGCATCTTCATTTTTATGTGGATCATATCCCATCCTATTTAAAAGAGAATCCAATTGGTAATTATCGAGCGGCTTTAGAGTTAGGCGCTAAGATCATTCCTCTAAATAAGTTAGAACACGCTAAAGACGACGATGGTTCTACTACTTCATCTGCTGAATACATTTGCAAGATACGACAACCAAAAGAAGATGAAATTTATATTCCTGAAGGTGGCCGCTGCCGTTTAGCTGAAAGTGGTGTCCAAAAGCTAGCAGAAGAAGTATTAGCCTGGAAAAAAGAAGAAAATATAGAGCACCTAACCGTCGCATTACCATCAGGAACAGGAACCACCGCACTATTTTTACATAAACACTTAAAACCTCACGACGTTAAGGTTATTACGTGTTCTTGTGTTGGTGGCGATGAGTATCTTGAAAAACAATTTTATCAATTAGGTGAGACCGATTTCCCTGAAGTTCTGACTCCAGAGAAAAAACACCATTTTGGTAAACTATATCGAGAAAACTACGAGATCTGGAAAGAGCTATACCAACAGACTCAAGTTGAATTCGAGCTATTGTATGACCCTCTTATGTGGCGCTGTTTAACTGAATGGCTACCTAAAAATACTGACCAGACCTTAATGTATATTCACCAAGGTGGATTACTTGGGAATGAAAGTATGCTTCCAAGATACAAACGAAAGTTTGACTAATTTTAATATTAATATATACAGCTGTATAAAAAATTATCTTTAGGACTTCTGATGAAAATCAAACCATTTCTATTTGGCCTTATTGTTTTAGCAAACAATGCAATTGCGGGCTCTCTTACTCAAAACATTGAAGCTATCGAGCTATCAAGTGGAGGTTACATTGGGGTTTCTGTACTGAATACTGAAACAAACAAAACATGGGAATATAAAGGCGACCAACGCTTTCCTATGATGAGTACCTTTAAAACGCTCGCTTGTGCAAAAATGCTTTACGATTCAAGCGTTGGTGGCATTGATAAATATAAAACCACCTCTATAACTAAAGAACAAATTATACCTTGGTCTCCTGTAACAGAACCTTTAGTTGACCATATGATCACCACTAAAAAAGCATGTGAAGCAACCATGCTAATGAGTGACAATACTGCGGCAAATATTGTATTAAATGAAATTGGTGGCCCTAGCTCTTTAACTCAATTCCTGCGTGCTATTGGTGATGATAAAACACGCCTTGATCGCATTGAACCTGAATTAAACGAAGCTAAAAATGGTGATAAACGAGATACAACAACACCCGTTGCTATGTCTCAAACACTCAACGCTTTGTTATTTGGTAACACTTTAAACCCACAGGATGAACAAACATTAAAATCTTGGATGATGAATAACAAAGTGTCTGACCCACTACTGCGCTCTATTTTACCTAATAACTGGTCTATTGCTGATCGTTCAGGCGCTGGCGGTTTTGGTTCTCGTGGCATTACAGCCGCAGTATGGAACGACAAACACCAACCAATTATTATTAGTATTTACTTAACTCAAACAAAGCTTGATATGGCTGAACGTAATCAAGTTATTGTTGAAGTTGGTAATGCCATTTTCAACGAATTTAACATTAATTAAGAACAGAATTATGATCATTTTTACTACCAACTTTGGTGATATTCACATTGAGCTAAATAAAGAAAAAGCACCTGTTAGCTCAAAGAACTTTTTAAAATATTGCCAAGATGGTTTCTACGAAGGCACCATTTTTCACCGTGTTATCAAAGGTTTTATGATTCAAGGCGGTGGTTTTACTGCTGATATGCAAGAAAAAGAGATGCGTGCACCTATCGTTAATGAAGCAAACCGTGGTTTAAAAAACTTAAACGGTACTATTGCAATGGCTCGTACTGATGCGCCGCACTCAGCCACAAGCGAATTCTTCATTAATATTGCTAATAATACGTTCCTTGATCATACGGCAACAACAAATGCGGGCTGGGGTTATGCCGTATTTGGTGAAGTAACAATGGGCATGGATGTCGTGAAAAAAATTGCCAAAATTAAAACTAAATCCATCGGTGAGTTTGACGATGTTCCAAAAGAGAGTATTGTTATCGAGAAAGTGACTATCGTGGGCGAATAACACCCATAATCACTCGATAAAACACAAAAAACGGTGCTAATTACAGCACCGTTTTCGATCGCCCCTCTAATTGATTTTTCTGGGACAATACAAATAACTTAAAGATAATCCCATGTTATTATCTATTTGAAATATGGAACTTCATTTATGTCTTTATCTAAAACGTTAAAACATATTTTTGCTTCTCTGCTTTTTTTCATCTCTTCAATTTGCTTAGCCGACACAACACTTCCGTTATCGCCAGAAAAGATAAGCTCACCCTACCCTAATGTAAAAGTGACTTCTCTTAATTCAGCGCAATCTCTTATCAATGAATTTAAGCAGCATCAATATCAATTAGCTAACGTAATAAAAACGGAACAAATCCCAACGTTCTTTGTTGAAAACCTACCGGATGATTTAAATTCATTACCAGTTCAAGAAAAGATCTCTGGATTTATTCGTTTATTACTTCCTACCATCATTGAGGTAAATAAACAGATAAGTGCAGTTAGACATGACGTTATTACGTTGTCGAAACAACCTAAAAGCGAATG
Source organism: Aliivibrio fischeri ATCC 7744 = JCM 18803 = DSM 507 (assembly GCF_023983475.1). Taxonomy (NCBI): domain Bacteria; kingdom Pseudomonadati; phylum Pseudomonadota; class Gammaproteobacteria; order Vibrionales; family Vibrionaceae; genus Aliivibrio; species Aliivibrio fischeri. The sequence continues at coordinate 1,203,500 of NZ_CP092712.1, read as the reverse complement.
GTCGAAAACGGAAACGGTATGGTTACAGAATTTAATGACGTCTTATGATATTAAGTCAAACACCATTGACGACCTACTCTTACGCCTTGATATTATTCCTGTTGGAATGGTATTAGCACAAGGGATTGATGAAAGTGGCTGGGGAACAAGCTATTTCGCCGTTAAAGGCAATGGATTATACGGTGAACATTTATCATCTAAAGGTGGTAAATATTTAAGTACTCCTGGTGGCCACGTAAAAGTAGCAGCATTTGATAATTTATTCGCTGGTACTGCACGCTACATGTATAACTTGAATACCACATCGGCTTATAAAGATCTTTGGAAACTACGTCAACAACTACGCTCAGAAGGGAAATTATCAGGTTATGAGCTAGTCGAGTCTTTATCTCACTACTCTACCCGTGGTGAAGCTTATGTTGAGAATCTGCAAGCATTAATTAAGCATCATAAATTAGATAGTTTTGATCAGGTGACATTTGATAGCTCAACGCCAGTTCGAGTGAGATTTTAGAATTAGGGACTAGGGACTAGGGACTAGGGACTAGGGACTAGGGACTAGGGACTAGGGACTAGGGACTAGGGACTAGGGACTAGAAAAAATAAAGGTTGCGACTTTTTAAGCGCAACCTTTTCTTTATTTGAAATTAAGCAATTAACTTAAAGTGACAAAATCACACCGGCAATCGCAGCACTCATTAAATTAGCTAATACACCTGCGGTAATCGCTCTGAAACCCATTCTCGCAATAAATGAGCGACGTTCAGGAACAAGACTACCTAAACCACCAATCAAAATTGCCATGGTTGAAATATTTGCAAAACCGCACAATGCAAATGTAACTATCGCAACAGAATGTGGACTTAGCTGATCTTTCACTTCCATTAATTGAATAAAGGCAACAAATTCATTTACCACGATCTTATTACCGATTAATGAACCAGCAAGAATTGCTTCATTCCATGGCACACCTAAGATAAAAGCGACAGGCGCAAACAGATAGCCAAGAATTAACTCAAAGCTTAGTTTAATACCAAAGATATCACCAACGTGCCCTAGTAAACCGTTAAGTAAAGCAATCACACTGACAAACGCTAATAGTGTCGTACCCACCGCAACAGCGATACGTAAGCCAGACATAGCACCATCAGCTAATGCTTCAAATACATTAGTTGCATGATCAATCTCAACAGACGTGATTTCATCATCATTATTGGCTTCATCACCCGGTGGAACCATCATCTTAGCCATTAATAATCCTGCTGGTGCAGACATGAATGCAGCAGAAATAAGGAAATTAAGATCCACACCTAATGAGGCGTAACCAACCATGGTTCCGCCAGCTACCGAGGCTAAACCACATGTCATTACAGCAAAGAACTGAGAATCGCTCATGTGCTTTAAGTAAGGTTTAACAACAAGTGGAGCCTCAACCATGCTTACAAAGATGTTAGCCGTTGCTGCAAGTGATTCTGCGCGTCCTGTACCGAGTAATCGTTGTAGTCCACCACCAATAAAGTTAATTACTTTTGGCATGACTCCAATATGATAAAGAGCTGAGATAAGAGCAGAGAAGAAAATGATGATACCAAGAACATTAATGGCAAATACAAAGCCTACTTTTCCTGTTGCTAAACCACCAAATAAAAAGGCAATGCCTTGTTGGCCGTAATCAATCACACCTGACACACCAGCAGTAACTGAATTTAATACTTCTTTACCTGCAGGAACATACAGAACCAATAAAGCAAAGATAATTTGTAATCCGAACGCCAAAGAGACGGTTCTAAGAGGGATATTGCGGCGATCTGTCGAACACAAATAAGCAAACAGTAGAATGGCAAAAATACCAAGTAAAGATGTCATGATAGAAACCTATGCTATCGAAAATGAGTCCGCATTCTAATCCGCAAAGGTTTGCGTGCAAGTCGACTTTGCTATCACTCTGTTAATGAGACGCAGGTCACATTATGTGCAGTAATTAACTGATTGATTTCTTGTAATAAAAACAATCAGAAATACGATTGTTTCCATATGGAAAAGATATTTATTTCATGGCACATAATCGCTGTAACTCATTGATTAAAAAGGCAACAATTTAAAGTATAAAATTCAATCAATGAGGAATAGCAAACGTTACAATTTCACTCGCTTCATGAGCGCTTTATCCCAATATGGCGGTTGTCCTATATGTTCACGTAGAAAATCGATGACCGCACTTATCTTTCTTGGAAGGTGTTTTCGACTTGGGTATACCGCATAAATTGGCATTTTCTGACTTGCTTTCCAATCCGGTAATAACTGAATCAGTTTGCCATCATTAAACTCATCAGTTAGCAAATAACTGGCTAAATAAGCAATTCCCCATCCAGATATAGCCGCATCTCTCACGGCTTCTGCTAAATCAACTCGATAATTGCCAGACACTTTTACACATAACGCCTCATTTCCTTTACTGAAATCCCAATGGCTGTAGTCACGATGACGACTCTGGTAAGTAAGGCAATTATGCTCAACAAGATCTAAAGGATGATGAGGTACTTTTTTATCAATAAGGTAATCAGGAGATGCAGCTAAGACAAAATTAGAGTCAGCTAATCGCTGTGCTACATAACCTTCTGGTAAGTCTTCGAAATTGGTTACCCACAAGTCTAAACCATCTTTAAGCATATCAGCTCTATGATCAAATAAACGCACTTCAACTTGCAAATCAGGATATTGATGACGCAGCTTATCAATGGCTGGAATAATATGCATAGTGCCAAAAGATTGAGATAAGCCTAAACGTAAGATGCCAGTCACTTCATCACGTTCATCATCCATAATGGCGCTGGCTTCTGTCATTGCGCTGTATATCTTCTCGCAATATAAAAAAAACTGCTGACCTGCATCCGTTAAAGTGAGTGAACGCGTGGTTCTATGTACTAATTTTACATTAATGGTTTCTTCAAGAGCTCCGAGTTGCTTACTGACATGTGACGTTGATACGCCCATTTGCTTTGCTGCAGCAGTAAAACTCCCAGCTTTAGCTAAGGCGTAAAATATCACCATTTGGCTGGCTCGTTCATGCATCTATCTGCTCCTCAAACTCAAAGAAAAATTGGGGCGCAGATAGTAACACTAGATGGTAAAGCTAAGCTAATTTTTGGCATTTTATAAAAATGAAATTAGGATTCTTTGAAAGGTAATCATAACGCTCAGGAGACATATCTTTAACTACCTCTGATACCTTTCCTTCAGATACTTGTGTCACAACTAAACCAGATTTTGTTATCGCTTCAATTAATTCAGTTAAAGAACGGCGATAAAATCGAACTTCAAGCGGCTCACCGACAGTGTCCCACATCTCTGTGATCAACTCTCTTTCAAAATAATTACCAGAAAGAGAACATTCAAAATCAGCAAAAGGGTGATGAGTAGAAAAAGCAAAGCTCCCACCATTTTTTAAAACACGCGCAACATCATTAAAAAGTACCGAAAGATCCTCTAAATAATGAATCATCAGTGGTGAAATAATCAAATCAGCACTTTCGCTTTCTTCTTTTATTAAACCGATGGAGGCATCTTGTGCATAAACGTTAATACGCTCACCAAATTTGCGCTTAACTATTTCGACCATTTCAGGAGAATAATCAATACAAGTTAATTTTGATGCCCCACCTTTAATTAGGTAATCTGCATAAACGCCTGAACCACAGCCCAAGTCAATCACATCACACTCACTCACATCACCAATAATAGCTTGTAATGATGGTCGCTCTAAGTGTGCATTGTAAATGTTATCTTGAACTGCTGTGTCGTATTGCTCTGCGAATGTTGTGTACATACTCGACATCAATTACTCCTAAATTCACTCAATATTGTCGCAACTGCATAATACGTGACACAACCTAAACCTGATACTTTTTACTCACCAACGTCTGTTATTTTTCAGCAAAATACTCTAATAATATTTGATGCCATTCGTTAGTTTCACGAACTTGTAATAATGCTCGATTAATTTTCTCTTCATAAGGACTATTTTCAATTAACACTAAACCGTAATTTTGTTTTTCTAATTGATACGGTAAGACCGTTAAATCTAAAAATAACTCCTTGGATTTACCTTGCTTAATCATATATCGCAATACGGCATCATCAGCGACAACGGCATCTAACTTCCCTTCTTCTAGTGCTAACAATAAACTATCCATGTCTTTATACGTATCATGAGCAATGCTGTGGTTACTCAACAATAACGATGCGGTTGTTCCTTGTTTTGCCCCCGTTTTTACTTTTGATAAATCATTAATGCCTTTTACATCAAACCTTAACTGCTCTAATGTGAGTGAACTTGCTAGTACTGCCGTGATACTGGCAATAAATACGGTAGAAAACATAGCAATTAATACCGTAACCACTCTTGCCGATAATGTTTTAAATTCAAAATAATTAAATGGTCCTTTAGTAATAAACAAAACACCCAGAATAAACGCTTCAGCTATACGTCCTCGTTTTGTAGGCATTGAATACAATTTATCGTTATTTTTACGCTCTAAGAAGTAATAAAATGCCCCTACTGAGATTGCAACAAATAAGAAAATACCAATAGCCTTCCATAAGGTTTTATTAGTAATAATGCTAATAAATGAATCAAGATAACTTCGATTTTTAACCGCTATAGCAAGGTGAGTTTCATAAAAGGAATGGGAAAAATCGACATGCTCTTCACGATCTGGGGTTATTGATATGCATGAAACACCTACGTCTATTTCACCTACTTCAGCCGCACTGAGTAACTCTTGAAGCCCATAATGACTTACCTTGTATTCAACTTGCATGATTTCAGCAATACGTTGCCAAAGAATCATACTCAAACCGTCATACTGCTCTGCGCTAGATTCAAAAATAAATGGAGGGCAATGATAAGCACCCACCTTTAATTGCGGCTGTGCTTGTGTGAAAAAAGAACTAAAAATCAATAGAATCGAGAATAAACGAACCGCTCCTCTATACAACAAACGCTTTCCCCTATCTCCTTGCATAATATGAACTCCTTAAAATATAGAGCTTACTCTTTTTATTTATATCTATAGTAAAAGGTAGCAGTGGTTATAAATAATCTCGAATATTTGTTATTGATTTTAAAACAATTAACTTGGTTCATAATAAAAATGAAATTGAAACTTTTCAGATTTTAGGTAAGCCAAAACAAAAAACAATACCTTCATAAAATCTATTATTAACAATGATTTCAATTAAATTCAGTATAAATAACCACTCTAAAGTAGTAGATAAGATTAAATACTAATCATATAAAATATTCTTGATTTTGAGAACTCATAGAGAAACATTAAAAACACACATAAAGTAAACACAATGCAATTGACAAATACTAATAACCAAAAAATATTATTTACGAAGATTAAGCATCATGAATTTCATAAAAAAACTCTCGTTTAAGCAAAAAATCCTTTTAATCATTACCCTTCCGATCATTGGGATGCTCTTCTTTTCACTTGATACACTATACAAAACCGTTTCACTACGTTCTGAACTACAAGACATTACTTCAATGACCGATATTTCAATTGAAGGCAGTTTAATTGTTCACGAACTTCAAAAAGAACGTGGCTCTACTGCAGGATTTGTTAGTTCAAAAGGTGCAAACTTTAAAAGTGAAATGCTTGAGCAACGAAAAGAAACAGATTCTGTACTCAATACGTATCTACAATCATTAAAAGAAAAAGCACAATCGATACAAAAAACAAATATTGCCGTGTATAACGATATGCAAACAATATTTACGCAGTTAAATCAATTAAATACTATTCGTAATAATGTTGATAAGTTAGCAATATCGCCATCAAATGCGGCAAAATATTATACGGATATTAACCGACTGTTCTTATCTTTAAGTAATATGATCGTTAAAACATCAACTGAGCGAACACTAACACCTCATTTGAGAAACTATTCATTATTTTTAGAAATCAAAGAATCAGCAGGAAAAGAACGCGCCAGTCTAAATAACATTTTATCAAGTTCAGGTCCTGTCCCTTTAACCTTATACAAAACATTTGTAGCACTTGATTCAACTCAAAATGCCTACCTTGCTACATTCATCGAATACGCAACCTCTAAGCAAGTTGACGCTTTAAATAAAATACTCTCTGATTCCATTTCACAAAAAGTATCGAACATTCGTGACATGGTAAATAAACAATATGTTTCTGGTAAATTTACTGTATCAGGTAGTGAATGGTATCAAGCCTCTACAAATCGAATTAATGAATTTAAACAATATGAAGACTTACTGGTTGATGATATTGAAAAAGTAATTTCACGCCTAAATAGTGAAGTAAATACGGCTATTTATTCAAGCTTATTCATTATCTTGCTTATTTTATCTATTACTATCGTTTCGTCGGTCATTATCTCTAAACTATTAATTGGTCAAGCTGTACAGCTATCACAAGTAATTGAAACGGTATCTAAAGATAAAGACTTAACCATAAGAGCAAAAGTATTATCTGAAGATGAATTAGGTGTAAGTACTAAATATTTAAATGAAATGCTTGCTGAGTTTCATTCGGTATTACAAAAAATGGATATTGGTAGCACCCAATTAGCTACCAGTGCAGAAGAATCTAATGTAGTAATGGAAGTGACCGCAAATAACTCTCAGCATGAGTTGGCGCAAGTAGAAGAAATTTCAACTGCAATCAGTGAACTTTCAAGTACATCTAAAGAAGTAACGACCAATGCAACTCATGCTGAAGAAGAAGCTCAATCAGCCATCAATAATGTCGATATTGGTAAACAACATTTAGAAAATTCGATGTCTTTAACTCGTAGCATTAATGATTCTGTTCAACAAACGGCATCAATGATTGAAGAATTAAGAGCAAATGCAGTTAACATTGGTGAAGTAACTAATGTAATCAGTTCTATTTCAGATCAAACCAATCTTCTTGCTCTAAATGCGGCCATTGAAGCGGCAAGAGCCGGTGAACAAGGTCGAGGCTTTGCCGTCGTTGCTGATGAGGTACGTAACCTAGCAGCTAAAACACAACAATCTACACAGCATATTCAAGAGATTATTTCAAAGCTTCAATCTCAATCTGAGAAAGCAAATAATAATATGATTGAGAATGTTACGTTAATTCAGAAATCAGTTGTATTAGCTGAAGATGTAAAACTGTCTTTCAATGATATTGAAAATTCAGTTCAAGCGATTTCGGATATCAACACATTAGTAGCTACTGCATCTCAAGAACAATATTCTGTTACTGAAGATATTGCTAAAAATACGACTCGTACCTTTGATTTAGTTAATGAAAACGTGTCATCAATTCATCAAACACAATTAGTAAGTCAAGAACTAGCAAAACTGGCCGAGCAGCAAAAGTCAGAGATTGCTCTGTTTAAACTTAGTTAATCTACTATGCCCACTTGTTAATCCAAGTGGGCCATTCAGTTATTACCTTTCTTTCATAAGTTATCAAAACAATAAAATGACTTAACATCATTATTCCATTTCAAAATAACTCAGAAATATATTCGTTAACGTCTTTTATTTAAGACTCTAAAATTAGATACTAGCTCATGGGTACGCTCAACGATTATTTTCTGAATATTAATTAAACAAACAGAAAATATACTACCCATAAATCAAACAATAAAATAAGAGTATATATTTTGGACAATTTTTCAAAGCTAACTATTCGCGCTCGCTTAATAATAGGATTTGGTATCACGTTATTTCTGATGCTTTTACTTACCATTTTAGGAATACAAAAAGTAAATATTATTGATCATACGTTAACTGAGATGACCGACATTAATTCAGTTAAACAACGTTATGCAATCAATTACCGTGGCAGTGTGCATGACCGTGCCATTGCTATTAGAGATATTGCTATCGCAAGAACCCCACAAGAAATTTCGCATTTAGAGAAAGAAATTAATCGATTACAAACATTCTACCGTGATTCAGAGGCGCAAATGAAAAAAATGCGCCAAGATGGTATTTCATTTACTAACGAAGAGCTTAGCATTTTAGCTAAAATCGAAAAAATTCAAAAAACAACATTGCCGTTAATCGATCAAGTTATTCGTGATAAAAAATCAGGCAAACTCACTACCGATGTTGTCTTAGATTCAATTCGCCCTGCATTTATCCAGTGGCTAGATGACATTAACCAGTTTATTGATTATCAAGAAAACAGAAACCAAATTCTTACGCCTGAAGCGAGAAATGTTGCTGGTGGCTTTCAACAATTAATGTTAATCCTTAGCATGTTTGCTTTAGCTACCTCTTTATTTATTGGTTTGATTATTGAGCGTAGCTTTAGAGTTTCTTTAGGTGGTGAACCTTGGGAGCTATCTGAGATGATTAAGAAGATCTCTGAAGGTAATCTATCTCAACGTTTTAATAACGCTTCAAGTGCTGTTGGTATCTACAATTCATTAATTATTCTTAATGAAAAAGTCGGCGCTGCGATAAGAAGCAGCAGTGATATTTCAACCCATGTTGCAACGTCATCAGAACAACTGACTGAAGTGATGCAAAACACAGCGAATAATGCTCAACATGAATTAGCGCAAGTTGAAGAGATTTCACACGCAATTAGTGAATTATCGACAACCTCAAAAGAAGTGACATCAAATGCAGTTTACGCTGAAGAAGAAGTAAGTAAAGCGATAGACAGCGTTGCTCAAGGTAACCAAACCTTAGATGAATCAATCCATTTAACTCAGAGAATCAATGAGTCGGTGCAACTAACAGCAAGTATGATTGCTGAACTAAAAACCAATGCAATGGACATTGGGGAAGTAACTGCAGTTATCAGTACCATTTCAGACCAAACAAATTTATTGGCACTCAATGCTGCAATTGAAGCAGCTCGTGCTGGTGAATACGGTCGAGGTTTTGCCGTGGTTGCTGATGAAGTTCGTAACCTTGCATCAAAAACTCAAGAATCAACACAAAGTATTCAAGAAATTATCGCTCAACTGCAGGCACAATCTGAAAAGGCAAACGACAACATGATAAGTAATGTAGAACTTATTCAAGAGTCTGTTGCTTTATCTGAGAATGTAAAATCCTCTTTCAGCTACATTGAGAATTCAGTTCAATCTATATCGAAGATGAACACCTTGGTGGCTAGCACCTCTCAAGAGCAGTTCACACTCACAGAACGAATCGCATTAAATACAACCAACACCTTTGATCTTGTTAATCAAAATGTAGCTGCGATTAATCAAACTCAACAAGCCGCTAACGAGCTATCACAACTGGCAGTCTCACAAAAAGAAGAGCTGGCATTCTTTAAAATTTAATAAATTGCACCTAATAAAAAGCCCTTAAGATCTTATCTCTAAGGGCTTTAATATTTCAAACTAAATTATGTTACTTGAGGTTTTCCTCGCCATTGAGTCAAAATCAATCCAGCAATAATGATAATTCCAACGAAACCTGCACCGAATGGATTTAACAAAATTAAAGGAATAGTAGAGAAAGCCAATAACCTTTCAGCCGTTGTTAGTACACGTAATAAATACCCTTCAATTGATACGGCAATCGCTATAATAATCGTCAATGTTTGCACAATCGATAAGGTTAGACTCCAAGCTCCTGCACTAGAATCAACCAGATTTGTATATGCCATCATTATTGGAATAATGAACAAACCACCAGCCAATTTAAATGCTTCTACTGATGACTTCATTGGATTAGCATTAGCAACTCCTGCTCCAGCAAATGCAGCTAGCGCAATTGGTGGCGTTACATTTGATGTCTGCGATAACCAAAAAACAATAAGGTGTGCTGTTAATAGTGATAAACCAAAGTCACTTAACATCGGAACCGCCATTACGGCTAATACAATATAAGCGGCGGTTACAGGTAACCCCATTCCGAGTACTAACGCTACAATACTTATTAACCCAAGAGCTATGAGTAAGTAACCTCCCGAAAAATCCATAACAAATTGAGTAAACTGTAATCCAATTCCGGTTTGTCCAACCACACCAACAATTATCCCAGCAGCACCACATGCAGCTGAAATAGGTAATGCCATTAAAGCTCCATTCTTCATGCCTTCAATGAATTTTTGTAAACCTATTCGGCTGTGCTTTCTTAAAGCTGCGGTCACTAAAATTGCAGCACAACCAGCGACGCCAACTAATAATGGAGAATACGCCATCATCAATAGTGTTGTGATTAATGCTAGTGGAATTAAATGATGAGCTCCCTCTTTCATAACACTCATTACAGCTTCAGTTCGATTTGCTGCTTTAAGATTCAGTTTACATGCCATTAAATGCACATAGAGCAAGGTACAAAAGAAATACAAAATTGCAGGAGCAATAGATGCAAGCATGATCTCGCTATAAGGAACACCGGTAAATTGTGCCATTACAAATGCCCCTGCCCCCATAATTGGTGGCATTATTTGCCCACCAGTTGATGCAGCGGCTTCTATTCCTGCAGCCTGTTCTGGCTTATAACCGAGTTTCTTCATCATTGGAATGGTGATCGAACCGGTTGTTACCGTGTTCGCAATTGCAGAACCAGAAATAGAACCTAATCCGGCCGATGCTAATACCGCCGCTTTTGCTGGACCACCTCGATATTTACCGGCAATAGAAAAGGCTAAATCAATAAAAAATTTCCCGGCCCCGGTTACCTCAAGAAAAGCTCCAAATAAAACAAAGACAAAAACGGTGGTTGCAGCAATCCCTAATGCAGAACCAAATATGCCGTTAGCAGAAAAAATTTGAAACTGAATAAGCTCTTGTAAGGTATATGATTTAATTGCGAAACCTGCAGGTAACATATCTCCAAATGCGCTATAAGATAAAAATAACACAGCAATAAGTACCATTACCCATCCAACAGTACGACGGCAACCTTCCATTAATAAAATAATCAATGAACAACCCGCAACCATATCGGGTAATTGCAACCCATAAAAGAGGTGGTTGATATCGTTATAATCAAATATCGTCATTCGATAAGCAGCAAAAACAATCAAACCACATAAAATAAGATCGATAACTCTCCCTGCTAAATACAAAGAACTCTTTCGATTATTAATTAACGGGTAATGCAAAAAAATGAGAATGAGAACCCAACATAAGTGAATTGGCCTAAAATAAGTAGCAGAGATTGTCGAGCTTATTCCCTGCCATATTTGAAAAGCGGATAATGCGACAGCAATGCTTAAAATTAAGAATCCAAATACGGTGACTGTTCTTTCATGAGGTAAATACTCATCGACATCGCTTTGGTTTTTATCAGTTATAATGTCCATATTAATGCCTGTAGGATAAAGTCAGAAAAGAAGAAAGGTAAGCAGAACTCTTACCCTTCCATTTAATATTGAGTAAAACAGTGTAATTACTTCAAGATTGAATCGAGGTATTTTTGAGCTCCCGCATGAAGAGGTACACCCTGTAAACTGTTTGCATTTTCTGGTGTTGTCATTTCAGCCATTTTTACAACTTTACGAACGTCACCTATATTTTCATATGCCGCTTTTGTCAGGTTATATGCCATGTCATCACTCATTTTTGCATTCACCACTAATACATTCCAAACGCTTAATGTCGACACTTCATCAACGTTGTTATATACGCCTCCAGGAATATTGTATGTACTGTAGGCTGGGTACTTTTTCATAAACACAGCACTTTCTTCTGGTGTAATTGAAAGCACTTTTATTTTATGTGTTAATGCAATTTGCGTTACAGCACCAACTCCTTGTCCACCGACAATAAAACCAGCATCAATTTGTCCGTTTGCTAATGCATTCGTCGTTTCAGAGTAGTTTAAATACACCGCTTTAATGTCTTTTTTCACATCAATACCTAAAGACTCAAGTAAAGCTGCTGAAGTTACAGCAGTACCACTTGCAGGGGCACCTAAAGACACTCGTTTACCCTTTAATTGCGATAACGATGTAATACCAGACTTTTCAAGAGTTATGGTATGAACTAAGTTTGGATATAGTGCAAAAAGCGTTTTAACTGGCATTTTTTCGGAAATTTCCCCTCACCATTATGGGCATCAAGTACTACATTCCCCATTGCAATACCTGCTATCATATCGCCACGCACAACCTTAATGGTGTTTTCAACAGATGCAGCAGTCACTTCAGCTTTTGCTGTTACTTCTGGAACATGTTCAGTCCAAACCTTCGCTAATGCACCTCCAAATGGATAATAAATACCACTTTGACCACCGGTGCCAATGGTATAATTTTCAGCATTAACAACGGATGGAATGATAAAGAGTAGAGCAAGTATAAAATTACGTTTAAACACAATCATCTCCTTGATTATTAAACTCTATTTAGATAAATACCTAACTATCGTTTTTATATTAGATTCATTTATGAGCAAGTTCACATTACTCATGGTGAAATTAAAGTCCAACAAATCACGCTACAAATGTGAAGTCAATGTAATCTTAATGTTAATCCTTTCACATTTAAGAAGCCAAACAAAAAAAGGCGAGCCATTATGACTCGCCTTTGTTCTAATTAAATTGTGCTTATATTTTTGATTAACAGTTATAGAACCATACTTGCAAAAATAAATCCGAACACGATGCTGAAGATCATACTTAATAGACCTGGAAGCATAAAGCTGTGGTTAAAAATGTATTTACCGATCTTAGTTGTGCCTGTACGGTCGAAATCGATAGATGCGATAATCGGACCATAGTTAGGAATAAAGAAGTAACCATTTACAGCAACGAATGTTGCGATAATGACTTCTGGTGGTAAGCCTAATGCAATACCTACAGGCACTAATACCGCAGTAGTTGCACCTTGGCTGTTTACCATTACCGATAAACCAAACAGTGCAAAAGCAAATGTCCATGGTGCGACTTCAACCAAGCCAGATACCGCTTCTTTCACCATGATGTCATGGCCTGCGATAAACGTATCACCTAACCACGCAATACCAAATATCGCTACGATAGCACGCATACCAGCATGGAAAACTGAACCTTGTGTTATTTCATTTCCATCAGGCTTACATAGTAAAATAATTAAAGCTGCCATTGCTAACATTACGATTTCAATAGTATGAGCCATGCCCATTGGAGATCCATTGAAGTTAGGACGTAATGCAGGGAATGCACCCATAATAACCACGGCGAATGCACCAAATAGGAATAGTCCTACCGCTTTTTTCGCTTCTGGTTTAATTTCAATTTCTTCTACTTGTACCTCTTGTTCCATTTCCTTACGGAACGTTGGATCTTGCATACGACGTTGGTATTCAGGATCGTCTTTTAGCTCTTTACCAATCTTGTTAACAATAACGCAAGCTAGTGCTAAACCACAGAATGTGCCCGGAATCGTTACCATTAATACATCAGCTAAAGTAATTCCTTGTGGCTCTAAAAAGGCAACAACAGCGACAACCGCAGCAGCAATTGGACTCGCTACAATTGCAAATTGAGAAGCAATTACTGCCATTCCAAGTGGACGTTCTGGGCGAATACCACTACGACGGCTTACTTCTGCAATAACAGGTAAAACTGAATAAGCTACGTGTCCAGTACCAGCTAAGAAAGTAAACATGTACGTCACTAAAGGGGCAATAAAAGTAATATGACGAGGATTTTTACGAAGAATATTTGAAGCAATTTTGATTAAATATTCAAGACCACCAGCAGCTTGCATTGCTGCAGCAGCAGCTACTACTGCCATGATCATCAACATTACATCAATAGGCGGACTTGTCGGTTGTAAACCAAAAACAAAACTTAGTATGGCTAAACCAATACCGCCCATAACACCTAAACCGATACCACCAATTCGAGCACCGATTAAAATACATACTAGTACGATTAAAAACTCAATTAAAAACATATCAATCTCCCTGATGATAGCTTTTATATAATAAATTTTTAAATTGCTACGTTATTCGTCTGCAATTTAAACTCCAAAATCGAGCGAATAATAATCGGGTTATTGATTTGATAAATAGTGTTAGATCACACATCACTCAAATTAATTTAAGTTAATGCGAAAACAGATAAATCACTGTAATTAAAGCAGTTTTATTTCACAAAGAGAACACAAATCAAATACTAATTTGGTTATTTTATTTAACAAATAACCAAATTTAGTGAATTGTTACTTTATAAAGAGAAACAAAGATAGTTTGTATTTTCATGTTTTTTTCGATTATAAAAATACAATTGTTCGTCATTAATAATATAGTTAAGATCTGTTTCAAAACCTTTTAGTGAATCCAAATCTTGAACAAAAACTGGAGATTTAGCGGGTTTATAATGCCAATCTATATTTGTATACTTTAGTGATATTTTGTTCTTTTTAACCTTATAGCTCGCATCAATAATAACTTCATACTTATGACGCTCTCCATTTTTGAAAACTAACTCACCGGTTTGAAAAATAGTTAAATTAGATGATGAAGCAAAATAGAGTACATCTTTCTCTGTTATTTCTTGGTATTTTTTATACGGTTCTGAAATGAAATTTTTAGATAATTCATTACATGCCCAACGAGAACCAGCGAGCTCAGTATCATTAAAGCTAAATTTATAAAATGCCAATCCCACTAGTATAAGCAGTAAAACCAAATTAACTAATCGCATACTAGTTTCGCCCTTTTTAATGCTTCACCAATGATGTTTGGCAAATTATCATATGAAAATTGACTTAACGAATAGTTTCCATTTCTATTATTATTTTTTGCTTCTATGTATCCTTTTAAGGAGTACGTATCATCCTCATATACTGAGTCATACATCCTAATGTAAACATTTACATTACATTCAGCCAAATTCAAAGATTCAATACCAGTTTTGACCTTCTCTATATCTGTTTTTTCTTTTGTCTTATTTAGCAAATAAAAATCCGTGTTATTAACACTAAAGTGCTCATAATTATTGCTCACTAAAAAGTGCGGTATTGATATGTACCTTTGGTGCACGGCACCAACAATAATCATCGCAACTAATACCACACAACAACTTACTGATTTAACAGAAGGTTTGGTCAATAATTTTTTAAATATTACGTCAGCCGTTTTTCGATTAAACGCTTCTTTTTTATTTATCTTATTGGTAACAGATGATGATTCTGATTGTTTTTTTAGAGGCACAATTTCATTCGTGTTTTCAACAATTGTGATTGGTTGTTCTATTGCAAGTAAGTAACCGATTTTACTTACTGTTTTAATCGTTACGTTCTCTGCTTTTAATTGCACTAAATTACGTCTTAAATTCGAAATAACATTCGTTAATGCCTGATCGGTAACAACCATACCTTCCCAGCAAACATTAAATAGTTGATCACGAGAAACACTTTTCCCTTGCTGGTCAAGCAATAATCTAAACACTTCATAAGGTAGTGGTCTTAACATTACCTTGTGACCAAACTGATTTGTTAACGTTCTGCTTTCAGGTTCTAACACTAAATTAGCAATAATTATTTTATGCATTTAAGCCTTATAGTGAAAAATATAAGTAGAAGAAAAATTGATTCATATAAATGACATAAAAAAACACATCTTTAAATAAGAGGCATTAGCTTCATTTATAAAACTCTGGAGTCTACCTAAAAAAACTAACAAATCAATAATTCTTAGAGCCATATCATTATTTAGTAAAATAAATGCTTATTAAACATCAAGTTGAGACAAAAAAACCTTCAACAACTTTAGTTAAAATAAATAAAAAAACAAATAAAAAACAAATGTGAGTTTTCCATTTAGACTCTATAAGCAGCTTTCTTATAATGCCCCCTACTTTTCCTTCCCAATTTATAAATGAGAATCCCATGAAAAAAATCGCACTTTTATTGGTATTATTTTCAGCATGTTCTAATGCTAACGATAACATTTCCGGCTTTTACTTAGGTGCAGGCTTGGGTGCAACCACTTTTGATGATGGTGGCGCATTTGATTACACAGGCGCTTCTATCAATGCTGATGATTCAACCCTTAAATTCATGGGTGGTTACCAATTCAATCGTATTGTTGCTGTTGAACTTCAATACACAAAATATGGTGACATCAATGTAAACCATCCTACTGCTAAAGCGGTTGGTTTTAAGGGTATTGATATTGAATCAACGTCTATCTCACTAGCTGCAAACCTAGGTTATACATTTGATAGCGGCTGGCGCCCATTTGGTATCGTTGGTTTAGGTTCATTAGAATCATCAACGAATGTATTAGGCCACTCACTTAGCGAAAATAATACATCTTTCCATTACGGTGTAGGTGTTGAATATGCCCCAAAAGCACTAAGTGGATTGGCTTTCCGTGTTGCTTATGAAGGCGATATGTTTATTGAAGAAAACGTATATCAGGATTACGGTCATTACAGCTACTCTGATGACTACGCAATGAACATTGGTACTTTTTACGCAGGTGCAACTTACAAGTTCTAATCTAATACGTATTATGAATACAAATCAAAACGGGTAGCTTTTAACTACCCGTTTTTTATTTAATTAAAAGAATGTGGTTTATTTTAGATTTACCGCTTTTTCTGATAAGTCTACTTCATCACCACTCACCGCTTTCTTTGTTAATAACTTACTAATAGCAATGGCTGCGAATACAGGTAAGAACCAACTTGCGTGCGCTTCAAACAGCGGTACATAGTCATTTAACAATGTAGCCAATGATTCTGGTAATAAACCAAGAATATGCAAGGCATCTAAACTACCAAATACAAGCGTTATACATACAATTGCTACATACGCCGCTAAATTTTGTTTCGTTGTCGGTACAAACAATGCGGTTAAAACAAGTGCAATGGCTATCGGACAAAGGATCAGAATGGCAGGTAAGCTGATAGCTAAAATTTGCTCTAAACCAAAGTTAGCAATAACACCAGTAAGTACCGTTACGATGATCGCAGTCACTGCAAATGGTGAACGAAATGTCTGTTGATAATATTCAGCGCATGCATTGGTTAAACCGACAGTAGTAGTTAAACAAGCCATAATAATAATGCCAGCCAATAAATACTGACCTAATGGGCCAAAGATCTCTGCAACATAACGAGTTAGTAGCTCACCACCATTCGTTGCCCCTTCTGAAATAGAAGCAGAAGTAGCGCCAACGTATGCCATAGCTAAATAGCATGCAGACATCAAAAGAGCATAAACAAACGTTACTTTAAGCGTTGCATGGAAAATCTCTTTTGGTGACTCACACCCTTTATCTTGAATTGCTTTGATAATGATCCAACCAAAACCGACTGCTGCAATGGCATCCATTGTCATGTAGCCTTGAATTAAACCACTCGTCACGGCTTTGTATTGATAATCAGCACTCGGTGTATTGAAAGCGCCTAAAGGCGTGACAATAGCTGCAACAGCTAAAGCGGCCAACATTAGTACAAGTAAAGGTGTCATCACCTTACCAATATAATCAACTAACTTTCCACGTTGAAACGCAAGTAATAGTGTTACACCAACAAATAATACCGAGAAAATAAGTAAATGATCGCCTTCAACAAATGGCTTAATTCCCATTTCGTAAGCAACCGTTACTGCTCGTGGCATACCAAATGCAGGACCAATTGCGGTAAACAAAAGAACCCAAAAAGTAATAGCTAATGGCTTAGGTAGTGCCTGTGTTAATTGACCACTGCTACTTAATCTACCTAATACAATTAATGTCAAAGATGGTAAACCAACAGCTGTAAGCAAAAAGCCTAACATTGCTGGTAAGTATTGTGTTCCTGCCTCTAAACCAAGAAAAGGAGGAAAGATGATATTCCCTGCGCCAAGAAACATGGCAAAAGTCATTAGACCAATCGCAAGCAAGTTGTGTTTTTTCAATGTACAAGTCCTCTTTTGCTATTGGGCTATACCCTAGTAGCTTTTATTATGGACCGTCAGATTGGCTGGGAAAATATAAGAAGGAGTTTGACTATTCTCCGTCAGCCCGGCTGACGGAAGTGCCGCCAGCCTAGTTAATAATCACTAGAATGACTGCAATAATTGTTGATGTTACACGCGACACAGATCCGAGCATCATTTTGCACAAAGCAGCAGATTGTTGGACTGTTAGAGAAAGCATGGAAAATTTCCTAGTTATTTATCGTGGTAACCAAATCAATATATAAGTAATAACTCTCATTGTAAACACTGTTATAGTTAAAAATATTATTATCTCAACAATGGTTAGTTGTCTTATCTATATATGAAATATAAAAAGCCAAGGATTTAATGCCTAATATCCAATCCTTGGCTTAATTATGGTAACCATAAATTATTCAGGTTTAAGCGCTAAAACTTCGGTAATGTCTTTATCACTATGACGCTCTGGAACTTGTTCCCATGGTTCTCCCCATGTTCTATTCACCACTCGTCCACGTTGGACACCTATTCTCGCTAATATTATTTTTGCCCAACGTTTCACATGAACATAACTATCTACATCCAAAAACGTTTCTGCATTATATAAATAACCAAGGACCAAGTTGCCATACCACGGCCAGATAGCCATATCAGCAATAGTATATTCATCTCCCGCAATATATTGATTCTTAGCCAACTGCTTATCTAACACATCTAACTGACGTTTTACTTCCATCGTAAATCGGTTAATTGGGTATTCAAATTTCTCTGGTGCATAAGCATAAAAATGCCCAAAGCCACCACCAAGATATGGTGCAGAACCATGTAACCAAAATAGCCAGTTCATCACTTTTACGCGCTTTTCAGGAGCTTCTGGTATAAAGGCATTAAATTTTTCAGCTAAATATAACAAGATAGAGCCAGATTCAAAGATCTCAATTGGCACTTCTCCAGAAGAATCAACAAGAGCTGGAATTTTAGAGTTAGGGTTTACATTAACAAAACCAGATGAGAATTGATCGCCTTCACTAATTTTAATTAAATGCGCATCATATTCCGCTTTCTTTATTCCTAGCTCTAGCAACTCTTCAAGCATGATTGTCACTTTTTGTCCGTTTGGTGTTCCCATCGAATAAAGCTGTAAATCATGTTTACCTACTGGTAGCTGCTTTTGATGTGTAGCACCTGAAACCGGACGATTAATTTTCGCCCATTCACCACCGCTTTCACTATCAAAGGTCCACACTTTAGGTGGGATATATTGTTGTTCCATACTGACTCCTAAAAATGATTATAAATATTTATTATTTAGTGCTTAACACTTCCATCTTGAGAAAAATTTTGTGGATAAAGAGAACGATTAGCCTCTTCATCAAACTCTGATTTAAACTCAACGTTGTTTGCTATATTCCGTGCTTTTTCAACAGCAGGACGACTATTTATCCCATCAAACCAACGTTGAATATTTGGGTAAGGAGCTAACCCCTCTTCACCTAAAACAACCGTCGCTTTATCTATCCAACCCCATGCCGAAATATCCGCAATACTAAACTCATCACCGACAATATATTCACGACCTTCAAGGTGTTTATCCAAAACGTCATAGTGACGCTGTGCTTCAGATAAATAGCGGTTGATTGCATAAGGTAATTTTTCAGGTGCAAAATGACGGAAATGTACCGACTGACCGGAAAATGGACCTAGACCCGAAGCGATAAATAATAGCCATGAAAGCATCTCAGCGCGGTCTTCTGCTTTTCCACCCAGCTTTCCTCTCGTTTCTGATAGGTAAAGTAAAATCGCACTTGAATCAAAAACACGAACTCCATCATCTACGATTGCAGGCGCTTTCCCATTTGGATTAATCGCTCGGTATTCTTTTGTATGCTGCTCACCTTTTAATGTATCTACGGGCATTAACTCAAACGGCAATTCAGTTTCAGCTAAATACAATGCAATTTTCATTGGGTTAGGTGTTTGATGAAAATAAAACTTAAGCATATTGATATCCTTCTAATTACAAAATAAACCAGCATGACAATCGACTGGTTTTCGTTGGCCTAAAAACAATATAACTAGACTTGAACGATCGTTCAAGATAATATTTGAACAAATGTTCAAGAAAGTTATTAAAGGCATATTCTTATGGCTAAAAATTCGAAGTTTGATCGCGTACAAGTTGTTGATAAAGCAGTTGATCTTTATTGGGAGAAAGGATTCCATGGAACATCAATGCGTAATCTTCAAGAAGTGATAGATATGCGTCCAGGAAGTATTTATGCCACCTTTGGCAGCAAAGAAGGATTATTTAAAGAATCACTACAGCGTTACACTCAATCTGGTATTTTGCATTTAGAGCAATGTTGTCAGGAACAAAAATCTCCTTTACTGGGGCTTAAATCATTTATTCATAACATTGTTGTAGAAAAACGCTCTAGTGCGCCAAGTGGCATGTGCATGTTAGTAAAAACGGTCACTGAATTAACAAATGAAAATGAAGAATTGTTAGCTGAAGCAAAACGTTCTTTGAAGATAATGGAGTCTGAGTTTGAAAAGGTATTAAAACAAGCGCAAGAAATTGGAGAAATAGAGGAAGGAAAAGATACAAAACAACTTGCTCAATTTGTTCAGGTACAAATTGCGGGATTAAGAACGTATGCACGTACTGTAGATAGTGATCTTCCATTACAGAACATGTTGGATAATATGTTTAGTCATTATCCATTCTAAGTATCATTACTTGTGTGAAACAATACTTATCCGAACATATAAATGATCGGATAGTAAAATATCAGCACATATAAACTACGATGGAGTAAAAGTTATAGTGAGGGTTCCCTGTGCATTCTTTTTTCGTTATACAGCGCATATGCCATATAAGCCACAATAAATACGTTAATAAAAAAGACACCAATACCTAATAAATTTGTATGAAAAATCATTTCATAAATTTCAAAAGGTAAATAAATCGCTCCGCTAACCAAAGCAAACCATTCAGTCCATACAAGACCTTGCCATAGACCATAAGCTTCAACTAACCGAATTGCAGAATAAACTAATGCACCAATAGCTAATAACCCCATTCGCGCATCGGTTAATCCGCTAGCAGCATGAATAAAAATACTAGGAAGGTGCCCTGCCGGATTCAAATGTAAACGACTAACGATATTTTCAGCAAGTTGACGCATATTATGACCAGCAAGAACATGCAAACCAAATCCAACCAATAGAGATGCTATACCTTTACAAGCCTCTAATATCGCAACAGCTCGCAACCCTTTTTTTACTACTTTCATGTTTTTCTCTTTTATAACGATGAACACTGTTTATAGACAACAGTGGTTAACAAGAGTCGAAGTATCTGCCTTTATCTTCAGCTTTAAAAGTTATTTTAATATAAAAAAGCCCTGCTTGAGCTTTATCAAACAGAGCTTTATATTTTCAATAAAACTAGCATGTTACAAAAAGAAGATGTAAATAGACAGATTTTACAAACTTTCAGCAATATTGACAGTATGAGAAATTACACTAGTCCCTTTCCCGATATCTCCGTGCCCAGGAATAACCAATTTAGTTTCAGGGTATTTTATTAACACATTTTTGGCTGATTGAGCCCATTGAGCGAGGTCTGCATCGCCTGTCCAGCCAATGGTGTTCACCTCATTCGCTCGCATTAGGCATCCACCTAATAACACTTTTTCTTTAGGAAACCACACAACAGAGTTATCTTTTGAATGTCCTGGTCCCGGATAAAAAACCTCAATTTTATTATCCAATAAAACAGATTCCTGAGCGTCTAACTCATGATTTGCCGCTTTTTTATTATCTCTAACAAGCAGTGTATTGGTTAATTTTGTAGCATAAGTATCAAACCCATGTTCTTGCAAATATTCTAAACCACCCGTTTGATCTTCATGAAAATGTGTAAATACTGTTTTTTTAAGCGTTAAATCTCTGTTTTCAATCCATGTCATCAATTGAGGCATATTTTCAGCATTCCATGGAGTATCAATGAGATACGCATCTTTACCATCTATATAAATCAATGAGTTAGCATCAATAATAATTGGGTTATCCGGACTTTTTAAATTTTTAAATTCTCGAAATGACTTAACCAAAAAAATATTGGTCGTGACTTCTTCAAATTGAAGAGGCTTAAGCATTGGTGCAGACAAGGTATTAAAACTAACAAAAGCAACGACTATACCCGTAATAAACTTAAACATGAGAGACTTTCCTTTTTCCTCATTACTGTAAAATTCAACAATACACGTATTATCGAACCAAGTGTTAATGCAATGTAAAAACAATCATTTCCTTCACTATGTATTAATAATTAAATTCAAAAAGCAATTTTGTACAATATCACTCTATCTCATTGAATTAATCTAATAAAAAATACAAATGGATTAGTACAGAATGATGGATCAAAATTATTTTTGGCTTAGAGATAATAACGATATCAGCACGGTTGCTACGCTTGGTCCTAAGAGTTCGAGCAGTGAAGCCGCCGCCAACTATTTTTCTACTCTTATCAACCGACCATTAAAAATACTGCTTTTCGATACATTCGAAGAAGCGTCAGATTATGTGGAGTTAACCGATAGCGCTGCCTTATTGGTTGCAAATGCATATCAAAAAACTGACTTTTTCTATATGAACCCAAAGACATTACTTTCTGGTTCCTTCTTTTTCTCTCCCCCTGCTTATCATCTTTGCTGTAAAGACATAAATGCACTACAGCAAAAAGTAAACAATAACGAAGTCATCAATATAGATACACATCATGCGCCACTTTCTCGCTTAGATGACTTGATAAAAACAGCCAACCCAAGTGTTATCGATTTATCAAACGCTCGCTTTAACATCCGTCTTTCAACGTCAACTAGTCAAGCTGCTATTCATGTTGCTGAAGGACATTCTGATTGCTGTCTTGTTAACTCTGATTCAATCGCCCTATACCAATTAAAGAAAATTTCCGCGCCCCTAACAATAAATATGACATGGGCACTTTTTATAAAAAATCAACAACGTCAAAAGGAAGAGGCTAAATGGACAACCACAAATGTGTACTCGTAATAGATAAAGCTCTGCCACAAGGGTTAATTGCGAATACCGCGGCCGTTCTAACATTATCGCTAGGTAAATTGCATCCGGAACTGATTGGTGCTGATAACGTCAATAAAAATGGGGAGATCCACACAGGGATCACATCGATTCCAATCCCTATATTGGCAAGCTCTTCTCATAAAATAAAAGAAATAAGAGCATCTTTAAAAGAAGAAGCCACATTAATTGATTTTTCTAATGTGGCGCAAACAACCAAAAACTACCAAGACTATTCAGAAAAACTTGCCGCAACAAAACCTGAAGATATTGAATACCTTGGTATTGCTGTTTATGGCACAAAAAAAATCATCAATAAACACACAGGAAACCTGGGGTTAATAAGATGAGTATAATGAATAATATGGTACTAATTTCAGGTCAACCTTACCAAAGAGGGTCGATTTTAAGTTCTGATGAGCAACCAATAAAAACCATCTCACTTTCTCCATTCTTTATGGATATACACCCTGTATTAAATAAAGATTATCGTGTATTTATTGAGCAAGGTGGCTATACAGATCCTAGTTATTGGTCAACGACAGGATTTAAATTTATTCAAGAACACAATATTACTAAACCTTTATACTGGAATGACCCCAATTGGAATGGGGATAAAAAACCAGTCACTGGGATCAGTTGGCATGAAGCTCAAGCTTTTGCTTGTTTTGTTGGTAAAGAGCTTCCAACTGAATCGCAATGGGAATACGCGGCAAAAGGAAATGATAACCGTATGTATCCTTGGGGAAATACAGAACCTGATTTAAATATCGCGAATTTCGCTCCCGATTGTGAACCAGTTGAATTTAATCGAAGCTCAACAGATTGGGACGCCCACCCTCAAAATCGGTCCCCTTTTGGTTGTATCGATATGGGAGGAAACCTTGCAGAGTGGTGTTTAGACAATTATTTACCGAATTATGCATGGGATGATAACCATGTTGATCCACTTTGTATTTTAGACATCTCATTTGATCATGTTGTGAGAGGCGGTTCAGGCTTACACGATGAAAATTATATGCGCAGTACCAGCAGAGATAATTATCCTCCAACAGTAAGAGACAATATTGTTGGTTTCCGTTGTGTAAAAAACATTACAGAGTAGGTTGTGAGGTTGTATGGAACAGTTTGAAAAGACCCCTTTTATTGAAAAAAAACCGTCGTCTCTAAGATATTATCAAGAAGGGCCACAAGAAACGCATGAAAATGCACCCAAGGTATTAAAAGTCTTTTTACCTAATGCAAGTAAACCGTTAGAAATCACATTAGATGAACTTAAAAACATAGCACCAATCACTGAGAATCGCCGTGTTGTGTGCGTATGTAATTGGAGTATTCGTCGCACATGGACTGGTGTACTACTGTCTGATGTAATGAAATATCTCGACATCGATCCGAACAAATACACTGGCCATTTTTTAAAGCAATTAAGCTTTGGTACAGATAAAGGACAGTACGATTCGACACTGTCTTATTCACAAGCCATAACAAATCGAGCGATGTTGGTTTGGGATGTAGATGGAGAGCCATTAAGTCTTGAAGAAGGATACCCTCTCCGACTAATCGACTTTTCACTCTATCGATATAAAGGGGTTAAATGCCTTTCTGAATTACACTTCACCACCGAATTTAACTCGGGCTTTTGGGAAGCCAAAGCAGGATATTGTAAAGAAGGGAAAATCAAAGCAAAACGCTACAAAATTGTTGATTTACAAGAGCACCGTTTCATTGATGGAACCGGTGAGGTCACTGAATTTTAAGGACAAATGATGACTTTATTTCTTGCTATGGCGATGTTCGCCTTGGTTACTTCACTCTCCCCTGGACCTGTAAATATTCTGGCAACCATTACTGGGGCAAATCACGGTTATGTAAGGACTATTCCTCATATTTTTGGCGCTACTATTGGGTTTGTGTCTATTCTTATTATTTTAGGTTTAGGATTAATACAAGCTTTCGATGATTCTCATACCGCAACGAAAGTGCTTAATTATCTCGGCAGTGTTTTCTTACTTTATTTGGCTTATAAGGTTGCGACAAGTGGAAAAACTGAACAAGATGATACGAAAAAAAATGCAGCTCCTACTCTGTTCCAAGGATTGTTATGCCAATGGTTAAATCCCAAAGCTTGGATTGTGTCTTTGTCGGGTGTGACCGTATTTTCTAGTAACGGTGTGATTCCTCTCGAAGACCTCGGGGCATTTAGTGTGATATTTTTTATCGTATGTTACTGCTGTATATCAACTTGGGCCTTATTAGGTCTTACCATTGGAAAGTACCTCGAACACCCTATCCACTATAAATTGTTTAATCGTATTATGGGAGGGTTACTCGCACTAACAGTAGTGTATGTATTCTTTATATCAAAATAATAATGGACGTTATGTTGGCTAATTCTGAACCTCACTTTTTAAGATCATCGATTCTTCCATTTGAGTTACGTTATTCAAATAATTCAAATGCTTGCTATAAAAAACATACACATCAAGAGTTTTCAATTGGTGTAGTAGATAGCGGGATTAGTGAGTATTTCAATCAAAATAAAAAACAAACGATATCCCCTGGTTCTACGGTAATTGTTAACCCAGAAGAAGTTCACTCCTGTAACCCACAGAAAGGAACCAATTGGAGTTATAAAATGCTCTACGTAGAACCAGAGTGGATTGCAAAATTACAATTCCAAATATTAAATGATAACAACAATACATTCAGACCTTTTCAAATAACCCATACTGATTGTCCTTTCATTTATCGAGGTTTTCAATCTTTGGCTCATACCCTCATCGAAGATGAATCCACCATAAAAGTTGAGCAAACCGCCCTCAATTTTTTTTCTGAATTAATTTTAAAAGACACCAATAACCCTTCTCTTAATGTCATTTCTAAAAAAGCAATTGATTGTGCATATCAATATATCTCAGATAACTTTGATAAAAATATTTCTATTTCTGAAATAGCTGAAGTATCAGGGCTAAGTGACTTCTATCTTATTCATTCATTTAGAAAACAATACGGAATTACACCTCATGCTTACCAAATTGTAATGCGGATAAATAAAGCTAAAGCCTTATTAAAAAATGGGGAAAACATTGCATCCATTGCGACAGATCTTGGTTTTACCGATCAAAGTCACTTCCATCGCAATTTTAAAAGTGTTGTTGCCGCTACTCCAAAGCAATATAAACAAAGTTTATAATTTTTACTGCGACTTCTTTGTTGATATATCTCTGCGTTACTGTTTCAATATAGTTAATTAAATAACAATAACATTAGGGTTGACTATTCATGAATTTACGTAAGTTATCGCTTATGTTATGTGTAACAGCATCTCCAGCAATGGCTCAACTTGCAGATCAAGAAGGCGTCAGTGGTGAAATAGCGATTACCGCAGGCTTTGCTTCATCGACCTCTAACTTCAATACTGAAGGTAGTGATACCATTTCGTCTAGCAATCAGAAACCAACATCTGAAGATAGTTTTCTTGCTTTCCCACTTGGAAGCATCACTTACACCTTTGGTGATGCACTAAATCAGCAAGCATATACAGGTACAAGCCGTCAGGATGTAGCAACGGGTATTGTTGTGTTAGAGGTAGGATACAGATATCAATTTGAATCTAGAATGATCATGGATATCGCAATTCTTCCAACTATTATGTCAAGTGAGACGTGGGAAAACCCATATTTAGTCAATCAATCTAGAACAAAAACAGATGAATCAGGCAATGCATTTCGTTTTCAATTAAAGAACATTGCAGGTTCAAACTTTAGCCTTGATAGTGCCTTTGCAACAAAGGAAGTTGATACCGACACGGTTATCGATGAACTCAAACGCGACGCTAATACGATTTATTTAAAAGGACAATATAGACAACCACTAAGCAGAACCATACTTGTTATGCCATCGATTATTTATCAATCTTCTTCTGCCGATGGCAAAGCAAATTCATACGACCAATATGGTGTAGAACTCAGCGTATTTAAATTAATGCAAAGACATCAAATTGTATTAACTGCCGGTTATGCTCAGCGTCAATATGAATCGACAAATCCGATTTATAATAAAACACGTGAAAATAATAAACTCAGTTTGTTTGCTGCTTATGAATACAAAAACATAATGGATTGGAAAGATTGGTCGCTCGTTGCTTTTGCTGGATATGGTGCAGAACAATCAAATATCACTTTCTACGATAACTCTGAATACATTATATCTACGGGTTTAAATTATAAGTTTTAATAAATTACTTAATCTCAGCAGCTGCTTCTTGTGTACACTCTTTTAACCATTTAATTAAAGGAGTCCTGCGGTTTTTACTCGCTACAACAAGCCCTATTTCTCCACCCGGTTGAATAACATCATCTGGCAATAGTAGTTTCTGAAAGTCACTACCTAAGGTATTTGCTAATGATTCTGAGCATGGAAAAAACATATCCGTTCGCTGTATTGAATTTAGGATGACATCAAGGTAGCTGCTTCTCAATCTCATACGACATTCTTTATTTAATGATTTTAATGAATTAATCACATAAGCTTTATGCTCATTCCAATTTGGAATAACAAGTGTAGCAATATCTAATTGAGTTGCATTTTCAAAGCTTTCCTCACCCGTAATTAGTGGGTGTTCTTTACGTCCAATTAATACAAAACGATCAATGGTCAGTACCGACTGAGAAAGCTGTTTTGAAATCTCTAATGGAAAATAATTTAAACCTAACTGTATTTGATCATGCAAAATATTTTCAGGTGTTGCTCTGTCCCAATTAGAAAACACCACCTCAACATTTGGGGCTTTTTCTAAAATAATGCCACACAAATTAGAAGCAATGGACGGTGCAATAAAGCCATTCATCGCGATATTTATTCTTCCCTCTAACTGCGAACTATCAAATTCATCTGATGGCTCTAAAGCAGAAAAAAGTAAAGTCATTGCAGGCGCAATATTATCTCCGATCTCTAATGCCTTAGGGGTTGGCGTTAAGCCATAATGACTGCGTATAAACAATTCATCTTCAAAGAAATCTCTTAATCGAGCAAGTGCCCTACTGACACCGGGTTGGCTTAAAAACAAACGTTCAGATGCTTTTCGTGTATTACGAACTTCTAATAAAACCGTAAACACTTTGAGTAAATTAAGATCCAGCTGATGAACTTTATGCTTCATTTTGTCCTACTTACTTATCCAAATTAGTACCATAAACGAATCACGCCACCAATGATGACTAAATGATATATCTCATATCCCTTCAATTCATTATCTAGGTTATCAAAAATAAACAACAATGTAATTCAGTTGAGCAAATACCTTTGCCTTATATTGGAGTACACATGAAAAGAACCTTACTTGCTATATCAATTTTCGCTATCACGTGTAATGCAGCTGCAAGCAGTTCACCTGATGCCGTATCTTCTATGTCAGATAGATATTCCACATTGGCTAACTTAGAAATGAACGGTGGATTCCCGACACAAATCAGTCAAGAAATTCTTCAAAATGAAAGCTATTTTCAGCGTGCATCCATGTTATATCAATGGGCTTTGCCTATTGTAAATATGAAAGCGATGCAAGAAGGTCACGCAGATCTAATGGGGGGAACTGCCTATAATAAAATAGCCATTTATCAAGATCGTTTAAAACCTAATTCATTAATAACTACACCAAACTCAGATGTTATTTATGCAATGGGTTGGCTAGATATGAAAGAAACCGGTCCTTTAATTATAGAACATCCCGCAGGTTTACAATCATTAATGGATGATATGTACCACCATCCATTACGTGGTCCATTAGATAAAAACCAACCGAGTGGACAATATTTAGGTGATATTGGCAATGCCGGTCCTGACAAAGGTAAAGCGGCGAAGTTTCTCATTTTACCGCCAAATAAAAAGCGCGAAGATTACGCACAGCTAGCGGATAAATACTTTATTTATGAATCAAATACCTCTGAAGTATTCTTATTCCTTCGCTCTTTCTTTAAAGACATGAACAACCTTGAGCCTGCGGTTAATCGAGTAAAGGAAATCAAAGTATATCCATTAAATGGCAGTGCTGAATCAATGGAATTCTTTAATGTTTCTGATGTTCCTTCTAAATCCATTTGGGATAACGATTATCGATTCTATGATACATTAAACAGAGCCGTTCAAAATATGGAGTTAGCTACATTTGATCCATATATGAACGGTGTTATGGCTGCAATCGGAATAAGCAAAGGCGTTGAATTCACACCAACTGAAAGCCAAAAAAAGATGCTAACAAAGGCAGCTCAAACTGGTTGGAAAATTAGCAAAGAGATTGCTCTTAACTTTGATGAGAAATCAAGTAAAACCACTGGTGACACATGGTTTTGGAAAGAAGCGCCATCGTGGGTCGCCCACGCATTAACTGACAAAGGGAATCAATATCATGCGCTATCAGACCCTTATTATCACAATATAAAAACCGGTTACACCAATGTTGATGCTATCACTCATATGTACACTAACCATTACTCTATGTCCTCAGGAATGATTAACGCCAAAATAGGTGCAGGAGCTAAATACGCTGGCGCATATAAAGATAAAGATCTTAATCCGTTAATTGGTTCTTGTAATTACTCTTTACGCATCCCTGCAGATGTACCTGCTAGCTTATTCTGGTCGGTCACCGCTTAT
This sequence comes from Aliivibrio fischeri ATCC 7744 = JCM 18803 = DSM 507, assembly GCF_023983475.1. Classification (NCBI taxonomy): domain Bacteria; kingdom Pseudomonadati; phylum Pseudomonadota; class Gammaproteobacteria; order Vibrionales; family Vibrionaceae; genus Aliivibrio; species Aliivibrio fischeri. The sequence goes on along the minus strand of NZ_CP092712.1, from coordinate 1,173,885 downwards.
GATGCGGCAACGGCTGCAGGAGTAAATGTAGAAAATCATCAGTGGCCATCATTAGGTGATCGGGATAATCCAATCAAAAACAGCGATGATTCTGTCACATTATTCTTTGGCCCTACCGCGCCAGAAAATGTGCAATTAGCTAAAAATAACTGGTTGCAATTTGATAATGACAGCTGGTTCTCTTTGATCCGTTTCTATGGTCCTCAACAAAGTTTATTTGATGGTTCTTGGGTCCCAGGCGAATTTGAAAAAATTAACTGCGTGAAATAACCAACAGATTCAATAGGATAAACACATGAAAAAAACACTCATCGCTTTAATGCTAGGCACAATAAGTTTCACTACATTCGCTAATGATTACCTTCCATCTGGGGGGTATGAAACTCTAGAAACACGCAGTGGCCAACTCACGTTTGAAAATGGGTTTGAGCACGGTGTGCCAACGACTGAAACATCACAAAAACTGTTTGATGAACAAGATTATCAACGTGCTGTACAAGGATATATTTGGGCAACCCCGATCGTCAGTTTCTATAAATGGAAAAACGATCACTACCAAACTTGGGGAACAGAAAATGGCCAACTCGTTTACCAAGCAGACTACGAGTCTAAATTAGGAGGCTTAACTTATAACACTTCAACGCCTTATTTAATTGGTTATATGAACTTAAATAATGGACCAATTGTGATTAATCTCCCTGATACTCAATTACGTGGTGCCGTTCATAACATGTGGCAAATTGGTAAAGAACAAATGACTAAACCTGGAAAATATGTCATTTACAAAGCCGAAGATGCAGCACCAAAAGCAGATGATGCAACATTAATCGCAATGGATACCAATGACTTCTTTTTTGGTGTGCGTTTAATGAACAAAGATGCAAAAGTACGTTCAGCTATGATGAATAGTATCCAGAAAGGAATTACCGATATAAATGGCAAACCATTAACAAACAAAGGAATTTATCACGTAAAACGCGGTATTGACCATAAACAACCACGAGGCATGGAATTCTGGGAAGTGGTTAACCAAGCTATCCAAGCGAATCCCGTTCAAGAACGAGATCGTATGATGATGGATATGCTACGCCCTTTAGGCATTGAAAAAGGAAAACCATTTACACCAACCCAAAAACAGCAATCATTATTAAAAGAAGCCGCTGTCGTTGGTGAAGCAATGACAAAAAATATCGACTTTAATAAAACAGGCCGCCTTGATCACGCAGAATACGGTCCTAAAGGCAATCCTTGGGAAATAGCAACAGCCTCAACACCTAACCAAGACCGAAATAATGGCATGGATTTAGATGGACGAGCAGCATGGTTTTATGAAGCCGTAACCAATGATATTGCTATGCACGGTATGGATAATGGTGGCTGGGGACAAGTATATTTAGATAATTATTACTCTGGTGCAAAAGAGCATGGTTTGGATGGTGGAAAACATTATAAATTAACCATCAAAAATCCTGATATGTATGCTGACTTGTTCTGGACGATAACCGTTTATAATGTTGAAAATAGAGCCATAATTGAAAATGATTTAGGTCGTGCTGATGTAGGCTCCAATATCAAAGGATCGGTCTATAATAAAGACGGCTCAATCACCTTACACTTCTCTCCAAAGAAACCTAAAGATGTTGCTGAGGCAAATTGGGTTCAAACTAACGAAAAAGAAGGTTGGTTTGTTTACTTTAGAGCGTATTCACCGCAAAAAGCTTTTGTTGCTGAAGACCCAAAAACCTTGCTTCCAAACTTTGAAGAAGTGAAATAGAAAATAATATTTAAATAACAGCCTTCTGGTTATTGAAACTAGAAGGCTTTTTATCAACAAAATGAGCCGCAATTCATTTAGGTTGCTATAAAACGTTCATCTATACATTTCTTATGTTATGGTTCTTCTCAACAATAAGGAGCCTTATGAACGATTATGAGCTTTTCATAAAAATCAATGACGCAATCCTACTTGAGTTTGATGTATTTAAGCCTTGGGAAAAAACAATACTATTAAGTGCTCAAAATCAAATGATGGATAAATACCCTCTCTCTGAAGAACAAATACAACTATTAAATAAAGTTCTTAACAAGAAAAGACCTAAAAAACGAAGAAAAAAATAAAGCCGTAGAGTATATCTTAATATGGCTTTTCAATTTTAATGAAACCGACCTTGGTTAAAGTCATCAAATGCTTGTAATAGTTCTGCACGAGTATTCATTACAAACGGACCACCTCGAGCAATAGGTTCATTTAATGGCTTACCTGCAACAAGTAAAAATCGAGCTGAAGAGTCATCAGCAACAAGTGAAACTTTCTGACCTTTACCAAGTACTGCGAGTGTCCGCATATCAACAGTTTGAACTTGATTATCATCACTCTTAATACCCACATTACCTTCAATAACATAAATAAAAGCATTGTGCTCAAACGGTAGACTTTGTTCTAACATTTGCCCTCTAGGCATATTGATATCCATATACGTAGGATAAACATGAGTATTATTCACTGGACCTTTAGTACCTAAATTTGTCGTACCGGCAATAACTCGTATCTCAGTACCATTATCCCGCTTTTCTAAAGGTGTCGTTTCTGGTGGGAACTCTTGATAAGCAGGTTCAATCATTTTTGATGCTTTTGGTAAATTCACCCACAATTGAAATCCCTTAAGTAAGCCTTCTTCCTGTTCGGGCATTTCTGAATGCAGTACCCCTTTCCCAGCAGTCATCCATTGCACACCACCAGATTCAACTACGCCTTCATGCCCAGCACTGTCTTTATGACGCATTTTACCATTTAGTAGATAGCTGACAGTTTCAAACCCTCTGTGTGGATGCGTTGGAAAACCGCCGATATAATCTGAAGCATCGTGACTTTCAAAACAATCCAGCAATAAAAAAGGATCCAGCACGTCTAACTCTTGTGTACCAATAATTCGTGTGAGTTTTACACCATCACCATCTGATGTTTCGACTCCAGAAATGGTTTGTAAAACGGTTCTGTTTTTTTGCATTACTTCAGACATATAAACCTCCTATGACTCGCTTTTCTTAAGGTTATCTAGCGCATACGATCCCGCACCTTGCGAAAATATCATTAAGAAACCACCCGCTAAGGCAATATTTTTCATAAAGCTGGTCATTTCTGATTGATTAGAAAAATCAGCATGAAAAAGTAACGCAGATAATGCACTAAAACCTGCCAATGCAAAGGCTGCATATCTCGTTTTCCAACCTAACATCACCGCTAAACCACCAACAACTTCGGTTAAAATAACCAATGGTAGTAACGCTCCGGGTACACCCATCGCTTCCATATAACCTTGTGTCCCTTCATATTGTGCAATTTTACTTAAGCCCGATGTAACAAATATTAGAGATAAAAAGAAACGCCCTGTTGGTGCTGCCAGTTGTTGTAATTTGTCCATAATTTTTCCTTTTCATACATTAAATTAGACATAAATCATTCATGTCTCATCGCTTGATATAAAGAATAGTCATTGAAGAAATGTTAATAAATAGCAATACTGAGGAAACACTGTTCTCATTTAAAGAACAATAACTAGGTAAGGGAATGGTTATGGGACAATTAGAAAACATGCGCATTTTTATAACAGTCGTTGAAACTGGCAGTATTACCAGAGCAGCAGAACGTCTTAATCTTGCCAAATCAGCCATCAGTAAACGTCTTAGTGAGTTAGAGCAACAACTCGGAGTGAAACTACTTAATCGAACAACCCGAACATCAAGTTTGACTGAAGCAGGCCAAGTTTATTTGAATAAATGTAAATTAATTTTAGATGAAGTGGACGATTTACATTGTCATATAGCATCAACTAACAGCAAATTAAATGGTGTATTAAAGTTAGCTGTTCCATTAACTTTTGGACTCAAACACCTCGTCCCTGCCCTCGACAATTTTGCAAAGTTACATCCAGATTTAAAATTAGATATCGATTTTTCAGATAAAAAAATAGATTTGGTTGAAGATGGCGTTGATTTAGCGATTCGAATTGGCTCTTTGAGTAATTCTACTTTGCGAGCAAAACCACTCGCCCCTATCCATCATGTATTATGTGTAAGCCCAGATTACCTAGCGAAACATGGTCATATCACAACACCTAGTGATCTAAAGTCTCATAAATTATTAAGATACAGTCAGCAACCGCTGTCAGGTGTTGAATTAATAGATAACAAAAACAAAACAATGACCGTTCCGATGGAAAGCTTTTGCATCGCAAATAATGGGGACTTTCTAAAAACAATGGCGGTATCTGGGCATGGTGTATTATTCACACCCAAATTTATTGTTTGGGAAGAGTTAGCAAATGGTTCCCTAATACCAATAATGACCGATTATCGCTTTAACTCTATCAAGGCCTATGCCGTTTATCCAGAGACCCGCTACCTGCCTCGAAAAGTTCGAATGTTAATTGACTTTTTAAGTGAATATTTTGGTAACGAGCCCTACTGGGATAAATAATTAAGCTAAATTAATACAGCACCATCGCTAAATAACCGAGTACAAGAACAATCATTGATGTTAATGCATAGGGAACAGGGTAGCCTACTGCAGGCATATCGCTTTGGCATTCATCTTGAGCGCCTTTCATTGCAGGTGTGCTATTACGTCCACCTGCACATGCACCAGCCAAAATTGCAGGGTTCATTTTTCTAACGTATAAACCATAAATCCACGCCAATAATGGTGGAAGTAGAGCTGCAACTAACCCCAAACCTGCAATCTTAATCACAACAATACCTTGGAAAGACGCTAATATCTTAGGGCCCACGGTCGCGGCCAATACCGCAACAAAAAGACTCAAACCGATATCTTGTAAGAAGCTACGAGCTCCTTCACTCATAGGTCCACCAAAAGCTGGATTACGAGTACGTAAGAATGAGAATATGATCCCTGTTAACATACAACCTGCTGATGTACCTAAAGCAAATGGGATCCCTCCTAGCGTAACGCTAAAGTGGCCACATACGTAGCCAATCAATAGAGAAAGCGCCAAATAAAAGGTCTCTGTTAATGTACTCTCCACAATTGGGTTACTGTTCAGTTTCTTACCCGCTTGTTTAACACACCAGTCTGATCCAGCAACACGAATGACATCACCAATTTCAACGACAGTTTGAGGTAAAATAGGAAGTTGATGCCCTTGTCTAAATAAGGCCTTCATATAAATACCAAAACCGACTTCTTTGCTAATTTCTTCTATTGTTTTACCCGTATATTCAGATTTACCTAAATGAATATCCGCCACTTCGATATCAACATTACGTGCTCTTGGTTCATCTATCTCAACACCAACCGTTGATTCTCCTCCTTCGATCAAAACATGATAGTCGCCACGAATACCAATAACATCACCAAGTTGAAGTGTTGGATTATCAGAGGCTTCAAAGACATCGTCACCACGAACGACTTTAAGAATGGCAGCATGAGGGTAACGATGAAATAACGTTTCCACCTTTTGACCAACCAACTCTTGGTGATCAACACGATAGGCTCGAATATCCAAAGGAAGCACACCTAAATTCGAGAAACCATTGGTACTTGGTAACGCCTCTGTGTCCCCACCGGCACCAAATTCAGCTTCGGCGTCTTTACCAGCTTTAACCGGATCAACACCAAACATAGCTGGCAGATATTTAATAAGTAGGATAATAAATACACTAGATAAAATATAACTGATCGCATAACCTGCGGCGATATTGGCACTTATCTGATCAAGTGTCATACCTGCTGGGGCTTTAACGGCTCCTGAATTAATCGCAGATTGAGCCACTCCCATAACAGCAGTTACTGTATAACTTCCTGAAATGATCCCCGCAGCATAACCCGGTGCTAAATCTAATAATTTAGAACCAAAGAAGACGATAAGAAAATTACTGAAAACGACAATAAGTCCAATAACAACAAAATCTAAACCACCTCGTGCCAAACCAGAGAAGAATTGAGGTCCCACTTTCATACCAATTGCATACATGAACATCATCAAGAATATGTCTGAGACTAATCCCGGCGCATTAATATGTAAGCCATAAATAGAAAACGCAGGTAAGGCAATAGCGACACCAACCACTAGAGTGCCTGCTGTTGAGCCTAAATTAACGCCTTTAATTGTGACTTTTCCTAAGGGATAGCCAATGGCGATACTTAAGAAAAGAAAAACAAAAGGATTGTGAGCAATGTAAGAGAATAGAAAACCAAAAACACCAGTCATATCATGAGCAGCTTGGTTTTCGATAGTTTCAGCCAAAGCTAATCGGCTGAATAAAGCAATAAACAACAAAGTAAATAATTGAATCCAACCTTTGGAGCGAATCCAATTAAATGGACGACCTATTTGACCGATATTCATAATTATTTCCCATATTTTAGGAAAGAAAGATCCTCCATTTATTAAATAGAGGATCTAAAAACAACGTGAATTAATGTAAGAAATTAGCTGTGATTAAAGCCTGAAGATTCATGGCTATCACTACCATGAGAGATCGGGTGTTTTGCAAAAAACTCAACGCTATGTTTTAAGTCCGCAACCAATAAATCAGCTTGATCTCGACTGAATCCATGACGTACTAAAATACGCATAATGACTAAATCTTCGCGTTTTGGTGGCATTGCATAAGCCGCAATTTGCCAACCACGAGAACGAATTCGATCCGATAGGTCAAACAAATTAAAACCAGGATCGACGCCTTCCTTCAACGACCAACTCATTGCTGGAATGCCACCTTTACCATCATAGATAATCTCAAACATACCCAGTTTTTCAATTTCAGATGACAAATAGACAGCAGTGTCGTAACACGCTTGATGGATTTTACGATAGCCTTCTTTACCTAAACGTAGGAAATTGTAGTATTGCGCTACAATTTGGCCTCCGGGACGAGAGAAGTTCAATGCAAAGGTCGGCATATTGCCACCTAAGTAGTTCACATTAAAAATCAGATCTTCATGCAAAGCTGACGCATCACGCCATATTACCCAACCCACACCCAATGGACTCAAACCAAATTTATGGCCTGAGGCATTAATCGATTTAACTCGAGGAAGACGGAAGTCCCATTCTAAATCAGGATCACAGAATGGAGCTAGGAAACCACCACTCGCCGCATCAATGTGCATTGGAATATCTAAACCCGTCTCTTCTTGTAACTTATCAAGAGCTTCATGTACCGCTTTGACGGGTTCATATTGACAAGTAAAGGTCACACCAAGTGTTGGAACAACACCAATGGTATTTTCATCACAACGTTTAATCACTTCTTCAGGCGTCATAATCAAACGGTCGCCTTCCATTGGGATCTCACGTAACTCAATATCCCAGTAACGTGCAAATTTGTGCCAGCACACTTGAACAGGGCCACAGATCATATTTGGCTTATCTGTTGGTTTGCCAAGTTTTTTCATTTTTTCTCGCCAAGCCCATTTTAATGCCATACCACCAAGCATTGCGGCTTCACTTGAACCCGTAGTTGAACAACCCAGTGTATTTTCTGCGTCTGGCGAATTCCATAAATCCGCTAGCATATGCACACAGCGAGCTTCTAATTCAGCAGTTTGAGGATATTCATCTTTATCGATCATATTTTTATCGATACATTCATCCATTAATTTATGGACTTCATCTTCAACCCAAGTTTGGCAAAACGTTGCTAAGTTCTGTCGAGAATTACCATCCATCATGAGCTCATCATGAATGACTTGGTAGGCATGACGTGGGTCATGTTCTTGTTCAGGCATTTTATATTTTGGCATGGATAACGAAAGGTCAGCTGATGAATAAATATCATCAAGGAGATCATCTCTGACTGCGTTTTTGGAATGAAGAGGCATACGTTTTAGCTCCATTGAATTGAACATACAATAAGAATACAAACTGTCGAATTAACTAAATTCGGCCTTAATTAATGAGCAATTTACAATACTGTCAATTAGTTACTCATTAATATTTAGTTACATTTCTAGACCCTTTAATGACCATTGTCAACGTTCTTTCACCGCCTTTTTTAGAGCATAACTGTCTTTAAAATGATAATTAGTATCATAAATGCCACACTATTTCTGACAAACCAGACAGTTTAAATTCAATGTAAAAAGACAAATAATGTCTACTTTTGAGAGCGAATAATCTCGTCGTCCACCCACTTTAATAATTGTTTAATTGCCTTAGATAAAATCTGATTTTGACGAACTATATAACCTAAACTTGTTGTTGGAAATTCAGGTAACGGCGTTACTTTTGTTTTAAGATCTCGCTTTGGATGAATAGAAAACTCAGGCACAATCGCTACACCAAATCCCGCTTCAGCCCAGTCAATTTGGGCATCGACACTACCTACTTCCATGATTCGATATTTAGGTAATTTCAACGAAGGTAATGCCAAGTCTAACAAGTCTCTCGTTCTAGTGTCGTGCCCTAACAAAATCAAAGTTGGTTCTTCATCCAAAACAATTGTAGGATCCAAATGTGCTTGTTGCCACTCTTCAAGATGGTTACCCAATGCACACCATTTTATTTGCTGCAATTCGGTAAAATGCAGAGGTTGACTTTCTTTCTGAGCAATAACAAAACCCAAATCAGCCTCTGCACTTTTTACTAGTTCAGATGCTTGTGAAGAAGTGGTATTAAGCAATGAGAAATCAATCCCAGGGAATTCTTGCTTAAATAATTGAAATGGCCCTATCAATAATAAACGCGAGATAATATCGCTTGCTGCGATGGTTAACGTACCTCGACTCAAATCATTAATCGCATTCAAATCCGCTTGGCATACTTGCAACTCCATTAACGTATTTTGACTCGTCATTAATAAGCGATTGCCCGCTTCCGTTAAATGAAAAGGATTTCTCTCTATCAATTTCACGCGTGTTGCCGACTCTAACTGTTTAATATGCAAGCTAACATTGGGCTGAGTCATATGTAACGCTGCCGCTGTTTTACCAAAATGCTTTAATTCAGCCAATGTCACGAAGGTTTTCAGCCAATGAAGATCTAACATGCTCATACTCTCTTTTTGAATATATTTCACTCAATATGATATATGGATTTCTTATCAAGTCGATAATTATAATTAATTTCTCATATTACAAATCTGATATTAGGATGGTGTCTTAATCATTAAGGAGTTTGTGTTATGCCGTCTATTGTTGTTGTTGGTGCTAATTGGGGCGATGAAGGTAAAGGCCGCATCGTTGATTTTCTTGCTGCTGAAGCGGCTGCAAGTATTCGTTTTCAAGGTGGTAATAACGCCGGTCATACAGTGGTAAATGACTTTGGTACCTTTAAACTACACCAACTTCCAAGCGGTATTTTTAACCCAAACTGTACAGCGGTTCTTGGCCCTGGCATGGTTATTAGTCCAGCTGCATTAAGTGAAGAAATTGCTGAAGTAAAAGCCGCAGGCATCGAAGTTAAAATGCACATTTCTGATCGTGCAACACTTTGCCTTCCAATCCATGCACTTGAAGATACATTAGAAGAATTACGTTTAGGTGATGGCGCTTACGGTTCAACTCGTCAGGGGATTGCTCCTGCATACGGCGACCGTGTTATGAAAAAAGGCATTCTTGTTGGTTGGCTAAAACAACCTGATGTACTTCTTGAGCGTATTAAATTCATGCTTGATTGGAAAATGCCACAACTTAAAGCGCTTTACCCGACTTGTGATTTCAGCCAAACCGCTGAAGAAATGACAGAATGGCTATTAGAAGTAACAGCACCTTGGCGTGAATTTATTTGTAATGTGACTGAACCGCTAAAAGTGATGCAGAAAAACGATGCAAATTTATTGGTTGAAGCACAACTAGGTGCAGGCCGTGATTTAGTTTACGGTGAATATCCATGGACAACATCTTCAAATGTTACAGCAGCTTACGCTGGTATCGGTAGTGGTTTACCTGCATTACGCCCTGAACGTGTTATTGCTGTTGCGAAATCATTCAGTTCTTCAGTTGGTACAGGTACATTAGTTACTGCAATGGAAGAGCAAGATAACTTCCGTGAAGCAGCTAACGAATATGGTGCAGTAACAGGTCGTCCACGTGACATGGGTTACTTTGATGCAGTAGCAACACGCAACGGTGTTGAACTGCAAGCAGCAACTGAAATCGCATTAACAAAAATCGACTGCTTAAGTGGCATGGCGGATCTTAGAATCTGTACATCTTATGCTGGTGAACATACTGAGAACCCTATTTGGCCTCAAACATCAGCACTAACTCCTGTGTACGAAAAAATGGAAGCATGGGAAGAAGACATTACAGGTTGTCGTACTTTTGAAAGCCTACCAAAAGCGGCTCAAGCGTATGTATTACGTATTGAAGAATTAATGGGAGTGCCTGTAAGCATGGTATCTGTTGGTCCTGAGCGTGAGCAAATGATCATCCGTTAATCTAACAAAATAATAAAGCCACACATACCTATTTTGGGAATTTTAGGTAGTGTGGCTTTTATAATGACAGTACTTATTTGATTAACTATTTAGCTATAAAAAGCGTAAACAATAACAAAATGGAACACAAAACCGACTAAAACAGGGACTGATGTTCGCTTTGCAACTTCAAATGGACTTAACTTAGCCCCCGTAGCTGAAGCAATAACAACAGCAGAAACTGGCGACATTGCTCGACCTATTGCTGAGGCTTGTTGCATTGGCATTAGCATTGCCGCTGCGTTGGCTCCCATACTGGAAGCTATAGTAGGAATTAATTCAACAAACGCCAAGAATGGCGCATTCCCCGACCCCATGATTACCGCAGCCATTAACGTCACTACAGCAAAAACAAACGTCATCGCTACACTTGGTAAACCCACTGATTTAGCCATCATGATTAGGTTGGTAATCGCTCCTGTCGCTTGAATTCCATAAGCAAAAACACCAGCAGCAACTAATAATACAACCACACTGCTAAATGCACTCCCCATTCCTTTTGAGAACACATTGAAACCATCAAAAACCGTTTTTAAACTTCTTTTCGTTATGCATTCACACAACATAGCAACAAACATTGAAACAAATACAATCGTCGTCACATCCATATTGATCGTTGAAATGACTAATTTAGAAAACACAACAGCCATAATAATGGGAAGCAAAGGTAAAATGACATAATAGCTAGGTGCTAACACTTCTTCCTTTTGTGTCTGTTCAATTGATGCTTGTTCGAACTGTTCTGGATGCTTTTTATCAACCTGTGTCTGCCAAATAACGTGCATAATACCGATAACCACCATAGTTGCTACCGATGTTGGAGCTTGATAATGAGAAACATAACTCATCAAGTCCATACCTAAAGCTTCACTTGCACGTATTGCATCCACCCCTGTTGGCGTAAAACTTACCGCTAATGAACTAGCAATAACCGCCGCGGCGCTACCACGAGATATACCTAATCCCAACATCACAGGATAAAGTGTTCCCATCAATAGCACGCCAAGCCCGGTAGCTGAAGGAATTGCCAACTGCAAGATACTTGCCATACAGTAAGCAAAGAACAACATAATGTTTTTATTTTGAATACGACTTAGTGGTTTAGTGGCTAAACGAACGACAACATCATTAGCGCCAATATGACTCATATAGTCAGCAAAACCAACCAAAGCCATAATCATTAACCCAAGCGCTCCCGCTCGATATCCCATTAAAAATTGTATGTATTTAAACGGCTCGAACCCTGAAAAATTAGTTGATGTAACCGAGGCTGGTAACATTGGCCCCCAACCAAAAATCCCAGTGGCGAAAATCAATATCGTTCCTGACATTAATAAAGTGGGTTCGGCTTTATACCCCTTTAAAATCATCCTTGCCGCAATAACAACAACGATAAGAACAAGTAATAACGAAGCCATAACTACACCTCTTCATGTTTCGTTAAGTTAATAATAATCGTTTTTACGACATTGCTTGCAGCAATTAAAGATGGGACAGGAAGGTATTCAAATATTGAGTGAAAGTTATGTGCGCCGGTAAAAATGTTAGGGCATGGCAAACCTTTTTCAGACAAAACCGCACCATCATAGCCGCCGCGCATCGGTATAACTTTAGGTTCAATGTCATTTTCCTTATATGCTTCCATTGCAAGATCAACTGGTAGCATAGAGCCTTTTAAAAAGTTATGAACGTTACTGTAACGATCACTTAATTCAAGAGTTGCGCGGTTATTGTTTTCTTCATTGAACATTCGAACTTGTTCAACAATAAAAGCTTTACGGTACATATATCCCGATTCTGTAAAATCACGGATATCCATATTAAGCACTGTTTTGGCAGAATTTCCTGCCAACTTCTTCATCCAGTAATAGCCTTCCCTCCCCTCAGTATGCTCAGGAGTTTCTTTCTCAGGGAAGCGGGACATGAATGAATTAGCCAGTAGCAAAGAGTTAATCAAATTACCTTTAGAGTTCATCGGATGCGCAGATTGCCCTGTAAACGTAACTACCGCATTACCTGCATTCCAGTTTTCACATACAAACTCACCAATACCGCAGCAATCCAAAGTGTAAGCAAAATCAGCCCCAAAACCGTCAACATCAAAAGCATTCGCCCCTAAAAGACCTTGTTCTTCATCAGGAACAAAACCAACCTTAACCGTACCATGTTCAACATCTGGGTTGTCTTTAAAAAACTGTAACGCATTTAAGATAGCGGCAATGGCTGCTTTATCATCTGCGCCTAATAATGATTGACCGTCACTTACAATGATGTCTTGACCAATATAATTAGTTAGTTCTGGATATTCAGCTAAAGATAAAACAGGTCCTGTTGCGAGAGGAATATCGCCACCTTCATAATGAACCACTTCTGCATGAGTGTCTTCTGTACGTTCAGAGCTGGTATCAAGGTGCCCAAAGAAAGCAACGGTTGGTAATTTTTTTTCGGTATTAGATGGCAGAGTTGCCGTAAGAATAGCGGTATCACGAAGAAGAATATCTGTACAACCTAGCGCTTCTAATTCTTTTTTAACCAAACAAGCCAATTCATATTGCCCTTCACTTGAAGGCATAATGCCTGCTGCCCCATTAGCTTGGTTTGTTGTCGTATTAATCTTTGTGTAACCTAAGAAACGTTCTACTACATTCATTGCTTTAATCCAAAACGATTGATAAAACAACGATATTACAAACTCTCCATCTTATTTAAGTGACTACTCTCTCAATAACCACAATATAAAAATGGTTATTTATATTGCAAAAATAAAAAACACCTTCCAAACCATCTGGAAGGTGTTTATCTTTATTTAAATAATTAATCTACATCATTAATTACTTCAATATTCGGGAAGTTCGCTTCTACACATTTAGTATAATCGCGGAACTTAAATGCCGAATGAGGTGTTTGGTAACCCACTAATTGGCATGCATAAGCTTTACCATCTGGCGTTTCACTTGACCATCCCCAATCTTGCTCCCAGTAAATATTAACTGCTCCAGCGCCTGCAGCATCAAACTGCTTCATGCCTTTACAACCAAGTATTTCGGTATCTTCAATTGGCACACCTAGGTAATTTGCCATTTCTTTGTAATATTTAATACGATTTAACGATTGTGCTACTTCAACACTGCCACCACACTCAACACCACCATTAATGATCTGAGTGGTTACACCAAATCCAGGAACTAAGCCGTTATTTAAATCTGCTTGGTTTGGTTGCCATGTTCCATCAATAACATGCAACATGCTTGGCTTTGGTGGTTGTGGATAAACAAAGAAAAAGACCGCTGAAGACAGGTTTAACCACGTATCTGCCACCATTTCAGGGTTATCTAACAGAGTTCGAACGGTACCAAACATTGCATCAGAAAATGGGCCATAGTTGTAGTTATAACTTAACTGCTTCGCTCCACGACCAAAATATGATTTAAATTCTCCGTTATCAAACGTACCACATGGCCATGTTTGCCCCTGCCATACATCAGGATTACATTCACCGTTATAGCCACCACGCATTTCTTCAGTCCAGCCCATCTCACGAACATGAACTAAACCTTGACGCCACTCAGGCACTTCCCAATGAGCAGTGTGGCCACCGGTCTCTTGAGTAAAGTGAGCAAACATAGTTGCTAGAGACTTTTTACAGATAGCATCAGAATCACGACCATCTTCATAAGTACCACAAAATGCTGGGAATTTACCTGTTGCCTGTAAGAAATGGCGATATGTATATTCAGGAGCACGCTTAGGGAATAAGAAATTCCATGTACTTTCAGAAACAATTTGCTCAATACGTTTTACGTTATCAGGGTTTGATTCTGCACCGGAAATAATGCGTTCAACAGTTTCATTATCTAATGTGGCAATGGATGCTTTTACATCATTCATTACATCAAAATTTGTTAATTCCGCTTCTTTAGCATCCAATGTAGATTGATTTACTTTATAGTCTCCGCCTGTTGGAGGAACTTCAGGATCAACAGGTGGAATTTCTGGGTCAACTGGTGGAACAAGATCATCTTCGGTAATTTTTTCCCAAGCATCTACCCATGCAGTACCTGTTCCTGGAGCATAGGCCCAAGCAGCTCCTGAACACCAAGTAGCTGTAACGCCTGTTTTACAACGGTATAATTGATTTTCGTTTTGAACGACATCACCACCTTTGTATTTTTCACCCTCTTTATATTGGGGATAATCCCCTTCAGGTAATTCAACCTCAGGCTCTTCAGGATCAACAACTGGTGGCGGAGGCGTTACACCATCTCCTTCTGAGATAAGCTCCCAAGGTGTATCCCATGGATTTGCAGCAACATCAGCAGGACTTTGACCCGGATTTGCCCACCATTTAGCTTCATATATATCCCCATTAAATGATACTTGGCTACCAGCTTGATAGCTTTGCTCTTGGTTATATATTTCTGCAGCATTTACATAGGCAGAGGTCGCAAGCATAACTGCAATGCACAGACTATTTAGTTTCATAAAATTCCCTTATTTACTTATTATTAGATTTAGCCGGTAACCGACTGATCGGAATATAACAGGGAAATTTAATTTATTATCATAAACAAGACGACATAAAATAACGATTCGTGACCTTACTTCAGTTATTTTTATTATTTAAATGATATTGACCATTGCATGACAGTATTTTCTAATTTTTAGCTAAATGTCGAATTTTTAATAAATACTAATAAAATTAAACGTAATTGAAATAATTTCACGATACAATTTCGAATTATTTTTGTGCTAAGGAAAAGCAATGAATACCATTCGTTTTGGAGAACAGCTGATCACCCCAACTAAGTTGCTGTGTATCGGTCGCAATTATATTGATCATATTAGTGAACTTAATAATTCGATTCCTGATCAAATGGTGGTATTTAATAAACCTAATTCCTGCATCACTTCTACTTTAAGTTCATTCCATCAAGAACGCTTACATTATGAAGCTGAGATTTGTTTCCTAATTAAAGATGAACAATTAAATGCAGTGGCCATTGGGCTCGATTTAACCAAACGTGACTTACAAGCTGAACTTAAAAGTAAAGGATTACCTTGGGAACGAGCAAAAGCGTTTAATGGTTCTGCTATCTTCAGCCGTTTTATCCCTATTGATAACCTTAATATCGATGCACTCCAAATCGAATTATTTATTAATAGTATGCGAGTTCAATGTGGCAACGTAAGCCAAATGATTTATTCTCCTGAAACGATTTTAAATGATTTAAAAAGTTATACCCAATTATGTGATGGTGATGTCGTTATGACAGGCACCCCACAAGGTGTTGGCGAAATACATATGGGGGATATCTTTCTTGCTCGATTAAAATTAGATGGAAAAACACTAATAGAAACGGAATGGGTTGCAAGGTAACGTCTTTAATTAAATACAATTAACAATCAATAACACAACCGTATATTAACAATATTATTTATAATATTTAATGTGCTGATTTTTTATTCTATTTTGAATCTTTAAGAATGGAAATCTGGATTACTCTACTATAAAATCCGCCCTCTTATTTATAATTCAAAATAAAATAATGATTGATATTACTATTCTTCCAGTTTATTTGACTGCTGTTATTGCCCTCTTATTACTTCCAGGTCCGGATATGCTACTTATTGCAAGTTCAAGCATGAGCTATGGACGAAAAGTAGGATTATTTGCAAGCTTAGGGAATGCAACGTCAGGTATTATTTTGACGCTATTAGCAGCCCTTGGTGTATCAGCTCTTATCGCAATGAGCCCTCTTGCATTAAAGGCATTACATCTTCTTGGTGGTATGTACTTACTAAAAATGGGATGGGATTGCATCCGAGCAGAAGCAGATGAAGCGCCTGAATTAACCGATGGCTCTAAAATGGCAACTACATTTTATCAACGAGCATTAGTAAGTAACCTATTAAACCCAAAAGCACTTGTTTTCTTTGTAATGTTTTTACCTCAATTTGTTTCAACAAACATTACAGCAACGTCTGGAGAGCAGATGCTCGCTCTTGGCCTATTATTAAATGTACTTGGTTTACTGTTTAATTTACTGCTTGTTGCATTAGTTGGAACTCTTGGTAAATCATTACTTAATAACGTTAAATTTAGAACGTACCAACATAAGTTTATGGGCGGAATATTCATCATTCTAGCCGTATGGATGTTAAGTTCTTTTGTAACCGCATAAAAAAAAACGGCGAGGTTCTATCCTCGCCGTTTTTATTTCATATCACGTTAAAATGTTAAGCTTTTTTGATGCTCAGCGATAAGATCATCCATCGCGGCTTGAGCTTGCACTTGTTTGTCAAAATAACCCTCATCTTCAGAAATATCTGCCACTACTTCGTAATAACACTTCAACTTAGGCTCTGTTCCTGATGGACGCACGATAATTCGAGCTCCATTCTCAAGATGATAAATAAGTACATCACTCGCAGGTAAATCGATCGATTCAGTTGCCCCATCAGATAAGTAACGTAACGATGCTTTTAAATCTTCGACAACATTTATCTTCACACCTGCAATGTGTGTTGGTGGATTTACACGCAAGTGTTCACCTATTGCTGGAGAGTCTGGCTTAAGAGCAATACTTCGTTGTGCATTAATATGAATGCCGTGCTGACGATAAATGCTTTCTAATTGGTCCCATACACACTTACCTTGTGTTGCCAATTCCGCCGTTAATTGTGCAAAGGCAACTAAAGCAGATAAACCATCTTTATCCCAAACTTGACTACCAATGGTATAACCAAGCGCTTCTTCGTAAGCGAATAAAAATTGTTTTTCATTCGTCTCTTTTTGCATAGCGACATTCGTTAACCACTTAAAACCCGTTAATGTTTGGAAGTATTCAGCTCCCATCGACTCTGCAATTTTTTTAAGTAACGTTGATGAAACTATCGTATTGCCGACCAGTTTTCCGCTTGCTTCTGTATGCGTTAATAAATAATGTCCAAATAAAGTACCAACTTGGTCACCAGTTAGCATTTTATAACCACCATCAGGTTGTCTCGCAGCGAGTGCAAATCGGTCTGCATCAGGGTCATTGGCACAAGCAATATCAGCATTAACAGAAGCCGCTAATGCTTCCACCATGTCCATTGCGCCAGCTTCCTCAGGGTTTGGGAAGTTTACCGTTGGGAAATTACCATCAGGTTCTCTTTGCTCTGCCACACTAAATACATGGTTAAAACCAGCGTCACGCAATAGCGTTTCTGCCATATCAGCCCCGACACCATGCATCGCGGTATAAGCGATAGTAATACTTGATGGATCGGTATGATTAGAAAGCAATTTATTGCTGTTCATCGTATTTCGATACATTTGGTAGTAATCATCTTCTAACCAAACTAGTAGCTCTTTTTCTTCGGCTTCATCTAACGGCATCATTACAATCGATTTTGTTGCTGCAATATCGATAGTTTGCGCAATACCAGAATCATGTGGTGGAATAATCTGCGCCCCATTTTCCCAGTACACTTTAAAGCCATTGTATTCTGGTGGGTTATGACTTGCTGTAACAACCACAGCACCAGCCGCATTGAAATGTTTAATACCAAAAGCAACGATCGGTGTTGCTGCCACTTTTGATGTTAAAAATACCTTAATACCAAGCGCGGTTAAAACACTCGCGGTATCATGTGCAAACTGCTTTGAATCATTTCTACCATCGTAGCCAATTACCACACCACGCTGCTTGGCATCTTTAACTTGCTCAATAAGGTAATGTCCCAACCCAGTAGCGGTTTCTTGAATGACTAAACGATTCATTCTATTTGGCCCAGCGCCGACTTTACCTCGCAGCCCAGCCGTACCAAATTGTAAACGTGAATGAAAACGCTCTTCTAGTTCTTGTGTATTATGACTATCAACCAAACACTGAAGCTCTTCACGAGTTTTAGGATCAGGATCTCGCATAAGCCACTCTGTTACTTTTTGCATCATAATATCAACCTCTTAAGCATTATCTTTCCATTGATTCTAAATGATAAACATTATCAATTACTAGAACGCAATCGCTAAACTCTCATAAAAACCAGTACTGAACAAATTATAGCGTTTATACGTATCTTTATATTAAGTTTAATTAAAAACCTTTTTTATCCCATTCTGTCTTGAGAATCCTTAACTCTAAATGGTAGAGTGGAAACAGTGAAATTAAATATAACCTGTTTATTTGTAAGGATATTATATGAAAATCGCAATGTTCAGCACCAAATCTTATGATGAAACATCTTTCAATAGTATCAATCAAAACTATCAGTTTGAATGTCAGTTTTTCAATTTTCAGTTAACTGAAAGCACAGCTCCTATTGCCAATGGAGCAGATGTTGTTTGTGCTTTTGTGAATGACGACTTATCTGCACCAGTATTAGAAATACTAGCAAAGCAAGGAACAAAACTTATCGCTATGCGATGTGCTGGTTTTGATCGTGTGGATCTTGAGGCTGCTAAGAAATTAGGAATGCAAGTGGTTCGTGTTCCAGCCTATTCTCCAGAAGCCATTGCTGAGCATGCCGTTGGTATGATGATGTGTTTAAACCGTCGCTTCCACAAGGCGTATCAACGTACTCGTGATGCAAATTTTTCTCTCGAAGGCCTTACTGGATTTAACTTTTTCGGAAAAACAGTTGGGGTGATTGGCTCAGGTAAAATTGGCCTAGCAACCATGCGTATTCTAAAAGGATTGGGAATGAATATATTGTGCTTTGACCCATACCCAAGCCAAGTCGCCATTGATATGGGAGTGAAATACACAACTCTTGACGAAATATTTTCTCAATCAGATGTAATCACTTTGCACTGTCCATTAACACCTGAGAATACCCATCTTCTAGATACAGATTCATTTTCTAAAATGAAAGATGGGGTAATGATCATTAACACAAGCCGTGGTGGGTTACTTAATTCAGCCAGTGCAATTGAGGCATTAAAAGCAGGAAAGATTGGCTCACTTGGTTTGGATGTTTACGATCATGAAAAAGAGCTTTTCTTCCAAGACAAATCAAATGACATTATTAAAGATGATGTTTTCCGTCGCTTATCTGCTTGCCACAACGTACTGTTTACGGGACATCAAGCATTTCTAACTGAAGAAGCACTAGACAATATTGCGTCAACAACACTAGGAAATATTGATGCTTTCTTAAAAGACGAAACATCGGGCAATGAACTCATTACCAATTAACTGACTTAAGCATCTCCTACTCACTGTAGTGAGATGCTTAAATTACTTACTCACCTAACTATCGTAATCTATCTAGTACAACTTGTTGATCTAAATGTTCTTGATAATCCGTATATTCCAACCCTTTATCAAAAATGTATTCAGTGATAAGCCTTGTAGCTAGTGCCAGCAATTCACTCGCATTCCACGGTTTTTCAATATAACTTTCAATACGAGCTCGATTAATAGCGGTAATGGTATCTTTATGAGTCGCTTGCCCAGTTAATAGTACTTTTTTGGTTCTCAAAAAACGGTAGTCATGAGATACATCCGTTAATAACTCAACACCATTTTTACCCGGCATAACATGGTCAGAAATCACAAGAGCGATGTAGCCACCTTCACTATCTAATTCATCTAATAGGTCTAATGCTTCATCCGCAGATTCGCACTCTTCAATATTCACCCAAGTTTTAAGTGGTGCCAAATCTTGTAAAACAGCACTCAGAACTTCTCTTTGGTCGTCCACACAAATCAGATTAAGTTTTTCCATGACTGTCCTCGACAGGTAATTTAATTCTAAAAATGGTTTTCTCTTGGTTACTTTTCACTGCTATCGAACCACCATATCCACTGATAATTCGTTTAACTATAGCCAAACCAAGCCCTAAGCCAAACGAAAGCCCACCTTTTTTAGTGGTAAAGTTTGGTCTGAAAATTTTTCTTCTTGTCGCTTCATCAATCTCTGGGCCATTATTAGCAATCGTAACCAAAACAAATCGATTCGATACCCGAGTTGATATTTCAATTTCCGGCTCCTGTGTATGCTTCATAGCATCACTGGCATTCTTAATTATGTTTGCCCAAATTTGAACGAGTTCAGTAGCCGATGCTCTTACCATAGGCATTGCTGCAGGACTTAAATGAACCGACACTCGTCGTAAATCACTTTGCAATAACACAAGAGCTTTATTTATGCTGTCGTTAACGTCTAAGACTTCATCGGTATCAATATCAGTGCGTCCTAGTTGTTTCACTGAACGAACAATACCAACAGAGTGTCTTGCAGCAAGACGCATATCGTGAAGGTCTCGTCCTATATTCCAATACCGCACCGCTTGCTCTGGGCTTTTTAACCAATACTTTGAAAGCTCTCCTTCAGGAACCGCACGAGCGAGTTCTCTTGCTGTATCTCGTTCTATACCATAAGTCACTTCCAACTCACGTCCACGCTTTCTCACCTCCGCTGAACTGATGTTTTGTCCAAACATTAAACCTTGGTCAACAAAACTGCTCGCTTCGGGATGAATCTCTTCGAGTAGTTCTAAAATAATACTTTGGAGTCTTTCGGTTTTGCTACTCAATACCCCAACAGCATTATTTAACTCATGAGCAATACCTGCGGCAAGTTGCCCTAACGTTGTCATTTGCTCTGCGGTATATAACTTTTGTAACGCTTTCTCTTTTTCTATAGATTCATGCATTGCTCGTCGCTGACGACGTGAAAGCTCATTAACAATAATTGGAGTAAATTGCGCCGTTAAAGGACCATATCTATCCAAATCAATGGCCGTTGTTTTAGAGTCAATCCACCCTAATTCAGTTTCTGTTTTAGTAATGACCGTCGACGACGCTATCAATGTTTCAGAGAAAAAGCTGTGAACGCCAATGAATGCCCCTTCTCCTGCACTGAATACTTTGACTTGCGCTTCGCTATTTTCTTCTTGATAAAACCCTTCAAGTTCACCAGAGCAGACATAATACAAACGATCATTATCTTCTCCTTGCTCAAGTAGTGTTTCACCTGCAGGAAGCGTTACCCGACGCTCAGGTTGAGAAAAATACGCACCAATTAATCGCTGTAATTTTTCTTGATTCATAAACTATCCAATATGACCTACTGAATGAAGAACCCACACCATAACAAAACTTAATAAAACCCCGACAATCCCTAAAATAACACCGGTTTTCGCCATTTGGCTGCTTTCTACATTTCCTGTTGCGTGTGCTAACGCATTAGGTGGTGTACTGATTGGCAAAGACATACCTAAAGATGCAGCAAAAGTTACAATTAAGATTAGCGTAAGTTCGCCACCGAGCGGAGTTAACGAGCTCATTGAAGTACCAAGAGCTGCCATAATTGGCATTAATAAGTTTGCTGTTGCAGTGTGCGACATAAAGTTTGCCATTAATAAACACAAGAACGCAGCACCAAATAACACAACATAAGGAGAATAAGAGTCAAAAGGAATGCTATGAACAACCAGTTTCGCTAAACCCGTTTTATCTAATGCAAGGCCTAGAGCGATACCACCAGAAACTAGCCATAACACATCCCATGAAATCTTCTTGAGATCTTCTTTGTTTATGATCCCTGTAATAGAGAATACAGCAACAGGTATTAAAGCAACTGTGTATGAATTCATGCCATGGCTTGACCCCATCAACCATAATAAAATCGTCCCTGCAAAGGTAATATAAACTGTAATAGCTTTCGGCGTTTTTAAGAATTTACCTTTAATATTTAAGTTCATGGATGTTTGTTTAGCAGGATACAAATAGTTAATTAAAAACCATGCTAGCGCCATCATCACAATAACGAATGGCACACCAAAGACCATCCATTCACCAAACGTAATTAAATTATCGCCAACTAAATATTTAAGTGCGATTGCATTAGGAGGTGTACCAATTGGTGTACCAATACCACCAATGTTTGCTGCAATAGGAATACACAAAGCAAAAGCAACACGTCCTGGATCTTTAGGACCAAATACAGCAATAACAGGCGTTAAGATAGATAGCATCATCGCCGTTGTCGCCGTATTTGACATGAACATTGAGAAAATACCAGTGATCAGCATTAAACCTAACATTACGAATTTAGGATCACTGCCAAACGGCTTTAATAATACACGCGCTAAGTTAACGTCTAAACGATATTTCGTTGCCGCCATTGCGAGAAAGAAGCCACCTAAAAACAGCATAATGATTGGGCTAGCAAACGTCGCCATGATGTCGCTGTAATTCAACAACTCGCCAAATTGAGGTGAATCTTGGTTCATCTTAAATAAGAAAAAACCTTTATTTGATACCATTAATAATTCTAAAACGATGATCACAACCGAAGTGGCATAAATTGGGATCGGTTCAAATACCCAACATAGTGCTGCTAATAAAAATATAGCAATAACACGCTGTTGGATTATGGTCATGCCTTCAAATGGAAAAGCAGACAATGGCATCAATAAAATGATGAGAGGAATAATTGTTGGGATTAAATACTTCATGTATTGACGCATAACGTTTCCGACTTCCATAGAACAATAAATGTTGAATTACATCGATTATCTACTTTTACTGCTATTCGGTATAACGTGTTAGATCAAAGATTATTTTGAAATAATTAAAAATATGACTATTTGTGACAAATGTTACGTAAAAAAAGAGCCGCATTTCTGAAGCTCTTTCATTTGATATTTTATTATTGATTATTTTTCAGCTTTTGGCTTCTTACGCTTATCAGTAATAGCCCACTTTCCATCAATATATAAACCAGTCCAACCTGTTGGTTTGCCATCCACTTCTGAACGAACATAGTTCTCTTTTGTTTTACGACTAAAACGAACTACCGCAGGTTTACCATCAGGGTCATGTGTTGGCGCTTCTGTTAAGTATAAGAACTTAGGCGACAAACGATCCTTAAATCGAACTAACTCTTCCACTAATGGTGCACGTGTTTCACGTGATTTAGGGAAAGTGCTCGCAGCTAAGAATAGACCTGACGCACCATCACGCAATACAAAATAAGCATCTGATTTTTCACATACTAATTCTGGCAGATGCACTGGATCTTCTTTTGGTGGAGCAACTTCACCATTCTTTAAGATCTTACGAGTGTTTTTACAGGTTTCACTCGTACAGTCCATGTATTTGCCAAAGCGACCGTTTTTCAGTTCCATATCAGAACCACACTTGTCACATTCAACAACAGGACCATCGTATCCTTTAAGCTGGAATTCACCCTTTTCAACCACATAACCTTCACAGTTCGGGTTATTACCACAAACGTGAATCTTACGTTCTTGGTCAATTAGGTAAGGGTCCATCGCCGTTTCACACTTAGGACAACGTTTCTTCGCACGTAATGCTGCAGTTTCTACGTCTTCTTCAAGAACATTGACAATGCCCTCTTCACTTCCTAAGTTAATGGTTGTTTTACAACGCTCTTTTGGTGGCAATGCATAACCTGAACAACCAAGGAAAACACCTGTAGATGCAGTACGGATACCCATATTGCGACCACATGTTGGACATTTAATGTCTGTCTCAACGATGTTATTTGGTGACATACCGCCTTCAGACTCATCCAACTCTGCTTTTGCAATATCCGCTGTAAAATCTTGGAAGAACGTATTAAGTACATCTTTCCAATCTTTCTCGCCTTCTGCAATTCTATCTAGATTGCCTTCCATACGAGCAGTAAAGTCATAATCCATTAAATCATCAAATGATTGATTTAGACGATCCGTTACAATTTCACCCATTTTTTCAGCGTAGAAGCGACGGCTATCAATACGAACATAACCACGATCTTGAATCGTTGAAATAATTGATGCGTAAGTCGATGGACGACCAATGCCTTTTTTCTCAAGTTCTTTAACTAATGCCGCTTCTGTGAAACGAGCTGGTGGCTTAGTAAAGTGCTGCTTAGGATCCAGTTTTTCTAACTTTAGCTTATCGCCAAGTTGCACAGCAGGAAGCAGTTGATCTTCATTTTTACCCATCGGGCGCTGTACACGAGTCCAACCGTCAAACTTCAGGATACGTCCTTTGGCTTTTAGTGTGAATTCGTCTGCTTTTACGCTCAATGTTGTTGAATCATATTGTGCAGGTGTCATTTGACAGGCTACGAATTGATTCCAAATTAAGTTGTAAAGTTTATGCGCATCAGCTTCCATACCTTGTAGGTCGTCAGCTTTTACTTCTACGCTTGAAGGACGAATCGCTTCGTGGGCTTCTTGAGCTCCTTCTTTGCTACCATAAACAATAGGGGCTGATGGTAAATAGCTATCGCCATACTCAGAACCAATAAACTCACGTAACGCCTCTACAGCTTCTTTACTTAAGTTAGTTGAGTCAGTACGCATATAAGTGATGTAACCGCCCTCATAGAGGCGCTGAGCTAACATCATGGTCTTTTTAACACCGTAACCTAGACGAGTACTTGCCGCCTGTTGCAGTGTTGATGTAATAAATGGTGCTGATGGCTTACTTTTCGTTGGGCGATCTTCACGTTTACACACTTCGTATTCTGCATTTTGAAGAATGCTTACAGCCGCTTCGGTATCTGCTTGATTAAGCGGTTTGAATGCTGAACCATTACGTTGTGCTACTTGCAGACGGAAGTTTTCTTTATCTGCTGTTAATGTGTCTGCGTGAATATCCCAAAATTCTTCAGGAATAAAGGCATTGATTTCACGCTCACGCTCTACCAATACTTTCACTGCTACCGATTGCACACGACCAGCAGATAAACCACGAGCCACTTTCTTCCACAATAACGGAGATGCCATAAAGCCAACAACACGGTCTAAGAAACGACGTGCTTGTTGTGCATTTACGCCAGGCATACTTAGTTCACCTGGAGTTTCGAATGCCTGTTGAATCGCATTTTTGGTGATTTCGTTAAAAACCACTCGCTTGAAGCGTGAATCATCACCACCGATGATCTCGCGAAGGTGCCACGCAATAGCTTCCCCTTCACGGTCCAAATCGGTTGCGAGATAAACGGTATCTGCGCTTTCTGCTAATTTTTGTAATTCTGCTACTACTTTTTCTTTACCCGGAAGGATTTGGTAGTTAGCTGCCCAATCATTATATGGGTCAATACCCATTTTATTAATTAGGTTCTTTTTATCTCTTTCTTTTTTAATTCGTGCTTTTTCTTCAACACTTAACCCTTTGGTCGACGCTGCTGCCTTTTTACCAGTGCTTGTCGAACCCATAGGTAAATCACGTACGTGACCTACACTGGATTTTACTATGAAGTCTTTGCCAAGGTATTTATTAATGGTTTTCGCTTTGGCTGGTGACTCCACGATAACTAGAGATTTACCCATAATGTCTCACTAACGTCCTCGTGTTGAAATTTACCTAACTGCCGATTTTCGATTAATCCACAGTTAAAATCTAATGTTTATCTATATATTACTATTGAGGGTGTATGGCATCACGTCAACCACTTTTTTTACAAACAGTGCTGAATGGTCGCGCTTTGGACAGTTGTTAATCAAATGTGATTATTCAACTAGCAAATCCATAACAGTGCGCATCTATTAGCATTTACTGAGTTTAAGCTCAAAAGCTTAGTTTAATATCTTGCACCTGCTCACAATAAAATGCTTTTTTGTGACTCTGCTTATCTTTCAATAACTTTGGTAAGAAAAAGTGAATACAAGTAACCTATTATTTTAAATTGATATGCCGCATTCGTTGTGATTTTCATTTTTTGAGCTTAGAATCCCTCTTTTATATAGCAAAAAATGAGTGACTTATGAGCGATAAAAAATCCATTTCTGAGGCTGATTTACTGTTAATTGCCAATCAAATCATTCAAGATCACGAAAACTACCTTGAAGGTATGCGTGCGACCAGCGTAGAAGAGAAAGA
Organism: Aliivibrio fischeri ATCC 7744 = JCM 18803 = DSM 507; assembly: GCF_023983475.1. Classification (NCBI taxonomy): domain Bacteria; kingdom Pseudomonadati; phylum Pseudomonadota; class Gammaproteobacteria; order Vibrionales; family Vibrionaceae; genus Aliivibrio; species Aliivibrio fischeri. Next base: position 1,147,612 of record NZ_CP092712.1, on the reverse strand, counting down.
TGAAGTTCTTGTGTTTAAAGGAGAATACTTCTTATCAGAACAAGGGCTTCCTACTGAAAAAACAACCGCTGTTTTCAATATGTTTAAATACCTTGCGCACCATTTATCAAAAGAGTTTACGGTTAAATAACTGCGACTTTTTTTGGTACAATGTAGACAATAAAAAAGGCTGAAATCTCAGCCTTTTTTATTGTCTACCCTGTAAATAACTGAACAGATATGACCTAAATTAATGCGTTTTCTTACATTAAAAATTAAACAATCGGTCGCTGACCTTTGCTAATTAAACGCATAAATACGTTCTCAGCAGACTGGCCTGCAATCCCTGCAATTTTATCGCTTAATTTTTTCTTTTGTACGTAATGAATCGCTAAAACTTCACGATTTTTACACGCTTTTGTTAAATAATCATCCGACGTTTGAATCTCATCAATTAGACCTAACTCTAACGCTTGTTTTCCGAACCAATGCTCGCCTGTTGCTACTTTTTCAAGATCAAGTTCTGAACGATGCTCACGAATAAAATCTTTAAATAAAACATGAGTTTCTTCCAACTCTAATTGGAATTTTTCACGTGCTTTATCGCTATTTTCGCCAAACATTGTTAGGGTACGTTTGTATTCACCAGCGGTTAATTGCTCAAATTCAATATCATTTTTCTTTAATAATTTATTGAAATTTGGCAACTGAGCAACAACACCAATCGAGCCAACGATTGCAAATGGTGCAGCAATGATCTTCTCACCAATACATGCCATCATATAGCCACCAGAAGCTGCAACTTTATCTACAGAGATCGTTAATTTAATGTTTGCATCACGTAGACGGTCAAGTTGCGATGAAGCCAGACCATAACCATGAACCATACCGCCACCGCTTTCAAGGCGTAAAAGTACTTCATCACCTTCAATAGCAACCGCTAAGATAGCTGATACTTCTTCACGTAGAGCAGCAACTTCTTTTGCATCAATACTGCCATTAAAGTCTAAAACGAATAAACGAGCATCACGCTTTAACTCAAGTTCACCCGATTTTGCAGCTTGCTTGATTTCTTTCTGTTTTGCTTTTTCCGCTTCTTTGTCTGCTTTCTTTTCAGCCTTTGTGCGAGCTTTTAATTCTGCATCATCAAATAAGTGATGCTCTAATTCAACGACAGTGTCCTTATACTGTTCAGTTAAATTAGTTACTTCTAATTCACCTTTTGCACCAGCAGATTTTCCACCTACCGCTTTAGCTGCAATTAAAATGGCAATAATAGAAACAACAACGGTTGCGATCTTTGCTAAAAAGAGACCGTAATCAAACAAAAATTCCAATGTAATACCCTCTTAAGTATGTTTCGTGTATTGTACTCGACTTAACTCGAAGTTAGTTCACATTATGATAATAAATCGCACTAAACGCGCATTTTTACATCAACTTACAACACTAATTTGTAAGTTTTCTTAAGGTGAACGTTGAAATACAAGGATTACAGAGTGGATTATCAGGTTTCTTCTGACGCATTAAAAAATAAAGTTATTTTAGTTACTGGTGCTGGTGATGGTATTGGTAAACAAGCCGCACTACATTATGCACAACATGGTGCTACCGTTATTTTATTAGGTCGTACAGTTGCTAAATTAGAGGCAGTTTACGATGAGATTGAAGCCGCAGGATACCCAACACCTGCCATTGTTCCTTTAGATTTGAAAGGCGCCACCAAACAGCACTACATTGACATGGCTGAAACCATCCAAAGTCAATTTGGAAAACTAGACGGTCTTCTTCATAACGCTGGTTTATTAGGTATGCTTAGTCCCTTCGAACAATTCGAAGAGACCATTTTTGATGAAGTAATGCAGATCAATGTCAAAGCTCAATTTTTGATGACACAAGCTCTACTTCCTGTTTTACAACAATCTGATGATGCCCGAATCATCTTTACCACTTCAACAGTTGGACATCAAGGGCGAGCATTTTGGGGAGCCTACGCCATCTCAAAATTTGCTACAGAAGGCATGATGCAAACATTAGCGCATGAAATGGAAGGCACCAAGGTAAAAGTAAATGCTATTAACCCTGGAGGTACTCATACTCGTATGCGAGCTCAAGCCTTCCCTGCTGAAGACATTAGTTTACTTAAAACACCAAAAGACATTATGCCTCTTTATGTATATTTAATGGCTCCAGAAGGCATTAACGTACACAGCCAGTGTATTGATGCTCAGCCAAAATAAATTCTTAAAAAATCTAACAAAAAAGGGTTGCTACCTTACGGTGCAACCCTTTTAAATTCATCTTTACTTCGCCTTTTAAGCGATGTAATTAGCGTTGTCTAGGTTTAGACTTTGGCGCTTTACCATTTGGTGAGAACTTACTTCTTACTGGCTTTTGACCAGCTACTGGTTTTTTACCTTTAGATTGAGGCTTACCAGAAGATTGGCTTTCACCATTGTTAGAACCACGTTTTGCTGAAGGTAATGAACTACCAACAGGTTTCTTGTTGCTACGACCACGACGACCAGCAGGAGTATTACGCTCTTCTGTTGAACGCTCATCGTAACGCTTAACCGCACGACGGATCTTTTGAGTTTTTGATTTAGCACGCTTACGAGATTCTTTATCTACATCAAGAAGACTTTCTTTCTCAGCTGGTAGTTCAACCATCTCACGTAGGTAGTTAACTTCCTTAAGTTCAAGTTCCATCCAACCACCACGTGGTAATGCTTTCTCAAGGAAGATATCACCGTAACGAACACGTTTTAGACGACTTACCGTTACACCTTGCGAATCCCATAAACGACGTACTTCACGGTTACGGCCTTCATTAATTACAACGTAGAAAGTATGGTTCATACCTTCGCCGCCAGCGTACATTACATCTTCAAAACGCGCTTCACCATCTTCTAGTTTCACACCAGAAACTAAATTACGGATCATTTTTTCGTTAATTTCACCAAATACACGACACATGTATTCACGTTCAACTTTACGACTTGGGTGCATCAAACGGTTTGCTAATTCACCATCGGTTGTGAAAAGTAGTAAACCTGCAGTGTTGGCATCCAAACGACCAACTGAAACCCAACGAGAATCACGAATTTTTGGTAAGCGATCAAATACAGTACGGCGACCTTCTGGGTCATGACGAGTACATAACTCACCTTCAGGTTTATGATAGGCAAGTACTCGACAGATCACATCAGTAGATTCTTTAACTGATACGACATGGCCATCAATACGAATTTTTGCATCAACGTTTTCTAGGCGATCGCCTAATTTTGCTCTCTGACCATCAACACTAACACGACCAGCTTGAATCATGGTTTCTAGCTCACGACGAGAACCAAGACCTGCTCGTGCTAATACTTTCTGTAATTTTTCGCTCATTCTTTACCTTTTTATGTCGCCTTCACAGGCGTCAATTAACTTATTATTAATCAAGAGGATGAATGCATTACCACTCACTCTTAATCACAATCAAATTCTATGAAAATTGATTATACAATATTGTGACTAATAAGCGGTAAGAATTTAATCAAAATTTAATTTTAATTTTTGTCGTAAGACACGCAAAGTGCTCATACCACTACTACCTATTTTTACTATACTGGTTATGCTGAGAAGGTAATTTTCTTAGTAATTTTAATGAGTTATCAATCAATAAGGTAGTATTATGAAAAACTTCACACTTCTTTTAAGCCCACTTCCATCTATCTCTCATAATGAGATTGTCGAAAAAAAACCTGCAGTATGAATTTATAAAAGAGTTATATGATTATTGCATACAAACTCAAAACTTAAATTTACTCCAGCAACTGATCAGTACAAGGGAAAGAATTATTTTGAGTCAGTTTGAAGGCGGAACTATTGGAAATTTGGAATACTTATTTTCAACATCAGAAGCGGCAAACATTTTAGGAAAACAACCTTGCTCTTCTTTACCTAAGATGTATTTTCATATTGAGCAATTGGCCATCAAATTTTTTGGTTGTCTTCTAAAATGCAGTACTGAATTTGAAATTTTCAAACTCATCCATAAACCAAACATGTTACTTAACCACGAATCAGAAACAGTACCAAAAAATACCACATCAACCATCATTGATGAAAAGTATCACTACGAATTAGTACAAGATATTTCACAAGACGAACGGTACTTTCATACCGAGTTTAGTGATCAACCTCTCCCTCTTTCTGATGCCATTGTTCTTATTAATATCGCCACTTTCGTCAAAGAACACAAATGGTATGAAATGCTTAACCATTTAGACATTTCCTCTAAAGGCGAACACTTCATCCTATACCAATATACTGAAAACAATCTTTATCCAACTATCATCTCATCAGCACTAATTCAAACTACATCAAATAAACACGAATGGCTCTTCTTTGACGGTTTTTTTCAAAATACCAAATGGAAACCAAATCTTGAAACCGATGGTCTGTTATCTCTCACCGAAGCTACATCTATGACTCCGTTAACAAGATCACAATTTATCGATAAAACTAGCAATGAAATAGAAAATGATCTTTTTTATTCTATCTTAGATAAAACAAAGATATGCGAAGCAATTCGTTTAACAATTAGTGGTTCAAAATCTAAAGCAAATTATCACTTATATTTGGCTCAAAAAGGATTGGCGATGGCTTTAAAAGAAAGTGGAAGAGATGTTGTATTTACAATAATAGAGAAACCAGCAATGGTTCTATTTTATAAAGCAATGAATTTACTAACACCTACGCAATCTCCCTATGTTTTCACAAGTGAGCAAGATGTAAATAAAACGGGAATAATTACTTATAAAGGGATCTGGCTTTTAAAAAATGCATCTACTGCTTTCAATCAATATAATTTTAAGGCATACAATGCTAACATTATAAACCTAAGAAAAAAACTTAGAAATTAGTGAGTTTTATATAAATGTTAACGACCTTATCTAAAGTTTATTTGTTACTGACAACCTCAGCAATCATTTTGCTTTGGGTGGGGTATTTTGTTCGCTCGCTATATAAAGAGCGAACAAAAGTTAATCCTTACATTTATTCATCATACATTTTCTATGCACTATTTATTATCTTATGGATACTGAGTAATGCTTACTTTCAGTCTCCATTACTCACATACTTTGATGAATCTGCCGCTATCTTTATGGCGCTATTTGCTAATATGACCTCATACTTAGCTTTTGCTTTTGCTTTTCTATTTTCGTGTCGCCTTGCTTCCAAACACCCAGATAAACGACTATCGAAATGGCAGTTTGGCTTAACGAGCATTACAACGTTTGCCGCTTTAATTGTGAATGTTATCCCTAACTTAACGGTTATAGGAGTAACAATCCAAGCTCCTAGCGTATTCACCATTGAGTTCGGGCCCTTTGCTCCTTTGTTTTTCTTAAATGCATTTCTATTCGTAATTCTGACAAGCATTAATTTCTTTAAGCTTAGAAAAAGTAATATAAAACTCAATAAAGAAAAATCTATTTATTTAATGGTTGGAATATTTATTTACATGATCTCAACCATAGCATCTCAAATAATTATACCAGTCATATGGGCTGATTTCTCATACACATGGGTACCGCCTGCATTATCTGTTACTGAAGCTTTATTAATTGGATATACATTACTTTACCATAGATTATATAGCTTCAAATATTTGCTTTTTTGGTCATTATCATATTCTATAAATCTAATTTTATATCTAATCCCTATTATTATAATTTACGATTTAACAACCCCCTCTGATTTATTATATATTTGTATCATTGAAATAATCTTTACTGGATTATTTTGGGATAAAACCCTTAAAAAGACAAAAAAAATCGCTTCTATTATTATATATAAAGACAAGCAGACGCCAGTTGAGAAAATATACAAAATTGCAGAGGAATTTAAATACTCAAGCAGTAATGCCATTATTAAATTAGCATCAATTTTAAACACGCCAAAAGAAGAATTGTTATTGATTGGCAAAAACACTAATTATAATATTTTCATTCCACATCTAAATCAAAGTCATTCAGCTTTGGTTAAAGATGAACTTGATTACCAAATTCATTACTCTCCTAAGACTGCTAACGCTGAACTTCATCAAGTACAAGAGAAAATGAGTGAAAGTAAAACGGCATTGATCTTACCTATCTTTGGTGAAAACAAGCTAATATCGCATTTTTTAATTTCTGCAAATAAACACGATAATACGACGTTTTCAAATGAAGAGATTTCAGCTATTCAGTGGGTACTAACTAAAGTTCAAGGCTACATTGAGAGTGAGCGAAAAGTTCGTCAATCACAGGCTCTTGCTAACTCTATCGCACACGAAATGCGCAACCCTCTATCACAACTTCAGTATCATTTTGAAAAAATCAAACATCACTATCAAAAAAATACTGAACATGAAAAACAAGAACAACTGATCAAAAATGAATTAAACCAAGGTTGTTTAGCGATTCAAAAAGGTGCGCAATTAATTGATATTATTTTAAGTGAAGCCAAAAATACCGCGATCAGTGATGACCTATTTCATCACCATTCTATTTCATTATTAACTCAACAAATTATTGATGAATATGTATTTGATTCAGAAGAAATGAAGCAAAAAATCACTCTAGATCTTGAAGATGATTTCATCGTAAATATCAATGATACTCTGTATGGATTCATACTGTTTAATTTATTGAGAAACGCAACTTATTACTTTGATGAATATAACAGCTCCATATCAATTCGTTTAGTTAAAGGGTTTGCTACCAATAAATTAATATTTAGAGATACAGGACCTGGAATTGATTCACATATCCTCCCTAATATTTTTGACGACTTTTTTACTCATAATAAAGAAGGAGGCAGTGGATTAGGTTTATCTTATTGTTTGCGTGTTATGCATGCTTTTGAAGGAAACATCGCATGTTATTCCACCAAAGGAGAGTTCACTGAATTTGTACTTAGTTTCCCTCATATAGAAGGAGACATTAACGCATTAAACTCGCACAAATCAAATACTCCACCGTTAATTAATAAGAAAGATAATTCGCTTAAAACAGTATTAATTGTTGATGATAAAAAAGTACAACGTATGTTAATTCATACTTTTATTAACAAAGATAATTTAACACTTTTACAAGCAGAAAATGGTGAAGAAGCCGTAGAAATAGCCACAAATAACAAGCTTGATCTTATCTTTATGGATTCTCGTATGCCAGTAATGAATGGAATTGATGCAGCTAAAAAAATTAAGATAATCTATCCTAATTTACCGATTATCGCGTTAACTGGCGAATCCAGTCATGAAGAAATCAGCGCTATAACACAAGTTATGGATGGCTATCTAACAAAGCCAGTGTCTAAAGCACAATTGCAGCAAGTTGTGGATAAATGGCTATAATTGAAATAAAAAAATAGCCAGAACGACTGTCTGGCTACTTCGATAATTCATTAATTATTCAAACGGTGTTGGATCACCAGCACCAACTCGAGCAATCTTAATATCATCATCACTAAAGTCGATAACCGTTGTTGGTTGCTCACCTAAATAACCACCATTCATAATTAAATCAACAGCATGTTCTAACTGATCACGAATCGCTTCAGGATCAGATTCTGCCATTTCATTTCCTGGTAAAATCAAGGTCGTTGACATCAGTGGTTCGCCTAACGCTTCCAACAAATCCAAAGCGATTTTATTATCAGGCACACGCATACCAATAGTCTTACGTTTTGGGTTCATTAAACGACGCGGTACTTCTTTCGTGCCTTTAAAAATAAAGGTATATGCACCTGGGGTATTATTTTTAAGTAAACGGAAAATACTGTTATCAACACGAGCATAAATAGATAACTCAGATAAATCACGACACAGTAACGTAAAATTATGTTTATCATCTAAACGACGGATCTGACAGATTCGCTCTAGTGCTTGTTTATTCTCAAGTTGGCATCCTAGTGCATAACCTGAATCTGTTGGGTAAATCACTACCCCACCATCGCGAATAATCGCCACAGCTTGACTAATTAAGCGTGCTTGTGGGTTTTCTGGGTGTACGTAAAAAAATTGACTCATGGTCCCTCCTGCTTAGCAGGTCATAGTGATATTTGGTTTTTATTTTAGTTTTATACTAAATCCATTTTCTCTTTCAGCTTGGTATATCCCATTTTTGCCAAACAGGAACGACTCCTTCTGGCAACCATAAATTTCGCCCTAACTCCGTCCAAGGCGATGAGTAATGAAAATCAGAGCCTTGGGAAGCTTCTAATTCAAATTGAATTGCATAATCAGCAAGAACCCGACGCTCTTGCACCCCTTGCTGCGGTAATGCAACTTCCATCGCATCGCCTTTTGCCTCAACAAACGCAGCTAATAAACGTTTTATCCATTTTGCTGTTAACTTATAACGACCAGGATGAGCAAGTACCGCTACGCCCCCTGCTTTATGGATTACATTAACGGCTTCTTCAATTGAACACCAGTCTGGCGGTACATAACCTATGTTATTGCGAGTTAAGAATTTTTTAAATACCGCCTGCATTGTTTTAGCGTGACCTTCATCAACTAACCACTTACCAAAGTGAGCACGAGTTAACGTACCGTCTCCAGCTAAGGCTCTTGCTCCCTCTAATGCTCCTTCGTAACCCGCTTTCTCCAAACGTTCTGCCATTTTAATTGCACGAGCATCTCTTCGAGCTTCTTGATTTTTAATTAGCTCAACTAAATCAGGATGGTGAATATCTAAATTTAAACCAACAACATGAATGTCTTTATTGCTCCATAACGTCGATATTTCAATTCCATCAATCAATTGCAAAGGTAAGTTTTGCTCTTTAATCGCCGCATGAGCCTCATCAAGACCCGAAACAGAGTCATGATCAGTAATAGCAAGCACCTTCACATCAAAACTAACCGCTCTTTCAACTAATTCTGTGGGTGATAAGCGTCCATCTGACGCAGTTGTGTGACTATGTAGGTCTATTTTCATAATTATTCTTGACTTTCTTCTTGCGCACTAGTTTACTAGTACACAGTTAAACACTTTCTCACCAAATTGAAATTGGTCAACAATAGGTACTTTATGCCACAGCTTAACAGACAACAAGCAATCTTAAAAACATCAGTGGTAAGCTCACGATGGTGGCACTACCTAGGGTAGTGTTTTGTGCTAATTTATTTTTGACATAAATCCACTACCCGCAACTAAGCGGGTTTTTTTATGTCTGAAATACACATCGATGATGTGATAGATAGTACAAAAGCACAATTGAGAAATAACGATGAAATAATATACAAACCGCCTTTTAGCCCTCATAAGTTTTAACAAAAGAGTGGCAACAACTGTGAAATATGCGACTATGCCAATACAATATAATTTAACACAAGATCAACGAATTAGCAGGGAGGCTATAATGCGTTCATCACATTCACAAGATAGTAAACTTGAACTACTTTGCCTTGATGTCCCATACGTTTCAGATCCAACGGAGCTGTATTCCACATTGTGTGCTGACGGCGCAATGAGTTTATTACTTGAATCTGCAGAAGTAGATTCAAAAGAAGACCTAAAAAGTCTAATGCTAATTGACGCTGCTGTTAGAATTCATTGCTTTGGCAAAGACGTAACTTTAGAAGCAATGACAACAAATGGTGAACTATTATTAGCTCAACTTGCTCAATGCTTACCATCGACATTGATTCAATCAGTTTCAAATAATCTGTTAATACTTCATTTCCCTGATGCTAATCAAGATCTAGATGAAGACAGCCGTCTTCGAGAACTGTCATCATTTGATGCATTACGCTTTATTCAACATCAATTCGATTTATCAGGCTTACCTTCAAATGCATTATTCCTTGGCGGTTTATTTGCTTATGACTTAGTTGCCAATTTTGAAAATCTAGGTAATGCCGATTCAACAAATAAGTGCCCGGATTACCTTTTTTATATTGCAGAGACACTGCTGGTTATTGACCATCAAACTCAAAAGTCCACGTTACAAGGTACGCTTTTTTCCCAAAATGAAGAAATAAAGCAACAAGTATCAAAACGTTTGTCTTCCATAAAAACATTCTGCTCTGAATCTCATGATGTTCCATTAGCGCCAGTCTTAACTGAATGTGATGCAGTTCCAAGTGTCTCTGATGATGATTTTTGCCAAACGGTTTTAAATTTAAAAGAATTTGTCATCAAAGGTGATGTGTTCCAAGTTGTTCCTTCTCGTCGTTTTACTCTGCCTTGCCCTGCTCCACTTTCCGCTTACCGCGAACTGAAGATCGGTAACCCAAGTCCTTATATGTTCTATCTGCAAGATCGTGATTTCACACTGTTTGGAGCCTCTCCTGAATCAGCTCTTAAATATTGCAAAGTCAGCAATCAAGTTGAAATTTATCCAATAGCAGGTACTCGTAAACGTGGTAAAAATGCAGATGGTTCCATCAACCACGATTTAGATAGTCGTATCGAATTGGAATTACGCTGTGACACAAAAGAAAATGCAGAACACATGATGCTGGTTGATTTAGCACGAAACGATGTAGCTCGAATTTCGCAAGCTGGCACTCGTCACGTTGCTGATTTGCTTAAAGTGGATCGCTATAGTCATGTTATGCATTTAGTGTCACGAGTGGTTGGGCAACTAAGAACCGAACTCGATGCTCTTCACGCTTATCAAGCATGCATGAACATGGGAACCCTCACTGGTGCTCCTAAAATTCGAGCAATGCAACTTATCCGTGATGTAGAAAAAACTCGCCGTGGTGCTTATGGTGGCGCTGTGGGTTATTTAACTGGCGATGGCAGCATGGATACCTGTATTGTGATCCGTTCAGCTTATGTCGAAAATGGTGTCGCTCAAGTTCAAGCTGGTGCCGGCGTAGTATATGACTCAGATCCTCAGGCCGAAGCTGATGAAACACGAGGCAAAGCGCAAGCCGTTATCTCAGCCATTCAAAAAGCACACTTATCGGCAACCGCTCAACAAGTTAAGGAGACAAAATAATGGCTCACATTGTATTACTCGATAACTTTGATTCCTTTACCTACAACTTAGTTGATCAATTTCGCTCACTTGGTTACCCAGTGACGATTTACCGTAATAGCTTAAGCGCAGCCGCTTTTGAAGAAGCCGTAAATAAACTAGACAATCCAGTTGTCGTTTTATCTCCTGGACCTGGTGCGCCATCAGAAGCCGGCTGTATGCCTGAAGTCATTCAACGCTTAAAAGGCAAAGTACCTATGATTGGCATTTGTCTTGGCCACCAAGCAATTGTAGAAGCGTATGATGGGACGGTTGCTGGTGCTGGCGAAATCGTTCATGGTAAATCGGCGATGATGAGCCATAACCAACACCCTATTTTTAATGACTTACCCAATCCACTATCTATTGCTCGTTACCACTCATTAGTGGCAACAAAAGTAACGAATGAACTAACCATTACAGCCACAGTAGATGACCTTGTAATGGCCGTAATTCAAGAAGAAGACAAGGTGTGTGGCTTCCAATTTCACCCTGAATCCATTTTGACGACTCAAGGGGCACAACTACTCATTAATACCTTGAATTGGGCATTAGATCTAACAGCAAAAGACAATAAAGAATAAGGATATTCTCATGACTCAAATAGAAACCATTTTTAACAAGCTATACGATCAAGTTTCTCTTTCAGAATCAGAAAGCCAAGTTCTTTTTGATGCCATTATTAAAGGCGAATTGGATCCTATACTACTGACATCTGCACTCACCTGTTTAAAATTGAAAGGTGAAACACCGGATGAGATTGCAGGGGCTGCCAAAGCATTATTAGAGAACGCAAATCCATTCCCTCAACCTGATTATGATTTTGCGGATATTGTTGGCACTGGTGGTGACGGTTCAAATACCATCAATATTTCCACCACGGCCGCATTTGTTGCCGCAGCATGTGGATTAAAAATTGCGAAGCATGGTAATCGTGGGGTTTCAAGTAAATCAGGATCTTCTGATCTTCTTGATTCCTTTGGTATTGATTTAGCCATGTCTGCAGAAGACACGAGAAAAGCCGTCGATGACTTAGGTGTTGCTTTCTTATTTGCGCCACAATATCACGGTGGTGTTCGCCATGCGATACCAATTCGTCAAACGATGAAAACACGTACCATCTTTAATATTCTTGGGCCTCTAATTAACCCAGCTCGTCCCAATATTGAGCTAATGGGCGTTTACGATGAATCACTGGTTCGTCCTATTGCCGAAACCATGGTAAACATGGGAATGAAACGAGCTGCGGTTGTTTTTGGCTCTGGTTTAGATGAAGTCGCCATTCATGGTCCAACAACGGTGGCAGAAATTATTGATGGTGAAATTAAAGAATACACATTAACGCCAGAAGATTTTGGATTGAATACTCACCCACTTGATTCGATTAAAGGCGGAGAGCCAGAAGAAAATAAAGCCATTATTACGGATATTTTAACGGGTAAAGGGACAGACGCTCAATTAGGTGCCATCGCCGTTAACGTTGCCCTATTAATGCGCTTGTTTGGTCATGAAGATCTAAAAGCTAATGCGCAAAAAGCAATTGATGCAATGAATTCAGGTAAAGCCTTCGAATTGGTACAACAACTGGCTGCAAGAGGATAAATGAATGACACAACAATTGTCTGAACACATTTCAGTAGAAAATACAGAAATGGCTGAAGTACTTGTAAAAATAGTAAAAGACAAAGCCATTTGGGTTGCAGAACGCAAAAAACAGCAACCTCTAGATGATTTTCAATCGTCATTAAGTCTATCTGACCGTAGCTTTTACGACGCATTAAAAACAGGCAAAACCGAATTTATCCTTGAATGTAAAAAAGCGTCACCATCAAAAGGATTAATTCGAGATGATTTCGATCTCGATTACATTGCTTCGGTCTACAATAATCACGCGAGTGCCATTTCTGTACTAACCGATGAAAAGTATTTCCAAGGCAACTTTGATTTCTTACCTATCATTCGAAATCAAGTCTCGCAGCCTATTTTATGTAAAGATTTCATGATAGATGCTTATCAAGTGTATCTTGCTCGTCATTACTCTGCTGATGCCATTTTATTAATGCTTTCTGTTTTAGATGATACGCAATACAAAGAACTTGCAGACATAGCACATTCATTAAACATGGGTATTTTAACGGAAGTCAGCAATGAAGAAGAATTGCATCGTGCTGTAGCATTAAACGCAAAAGTCATTGGAATTAACAACCGCAACCTACGTGACTTATCAACGGATTTAAATAGAACAAAAGAACTTGCTCCTCTACTGTCTAAAGGAACCACCATTATTTCTGAGTCAGGTATTTATACTCATCAACAAGTAAAAGATCTGGCTCAGCACGCTTCAGGCTTTCTGATTGGTAGCTCACTGATGGCAGAAAAAAACCTAGAGCTTGCAGCAAGAAAAGTTATTTTAGGTGAAAACAAAGTCTGTGGGTTAACTTCAGAACAAGATGCGAAAGCCGTTTATGACTCTGGTGCTGTCTACGGTGGACTTATTTTCGTAGAAAAATCACCACGTTTTGTTTCTCTTGAAACCGCAAAGAAAATAACCCAAGCAACGACATTACATTATGTGGGCGTTTTTCAAAATGAGGATGCTCAGCGTGTTGCTCAGTACGCCACTGACCTTTCTCTATCTGTGATTCAACTGCATGGGAATGAAACCGAAGAGTATATTACTGAGTTAGCCTCTTTATTACCGACTCATACTCAAATTTGGAATGTCATTTCTGTGTCAGATAATGCTCAAAGCATTTCACTTCCACAAACTCAAGCTGATAAGGTGTTAGTTGACTGTAAAGTAGGTTCTCAGGTGGGAGGTACTGGCGTAAGTTTTGATTGGAATAAACTGCCTCACCACAACATCATGCTTGCCGGTGGACTTGAATTAAATAATACCAAAGAAGCAGCGCAACTCGGCTGCTACGGATTAGATTTCAACTCAGGAGTAGAAAGTACTCCGGGTAAAAAAGATCATAAAAAATTAAGCGCCGTATTTAGCGCATTACGAGACTATTAAGGAAAATATCATGGCAAAATTAGATGCCTACTTCGGCGAATACGGTGGTCAATACGTTCCACAGATTTTAGTTCCAGCTCTAGAGCAACTAGAACAAGCCTTTATTGATGCGCAAGAAGACCCAGATTTTCGTGCTGAGTTTATGACGCTTTTACAAGAATATGCGGGTCGTCCAACCGCATTGACTTTATGCCGCAACTTAACCAAAGGCACAAAAACGAAGCTATACCTTAAACGTGAAGATCTTCTTCATGGTGGTGCACACAAAACTAACCAAGTACTTGGCCAAGCACTACTTGCAAAGCGTATGGGCAAAGATGAGATCATTGCTGAAACAGGTGCAGGCCAACACGGTGTAGCCACAGCACTAGCTTGTGCACTATTAGGGTTAAAATGCCGAGTTTATATGGGTGCTAAAGACGTAGAACGTCAAAGTCCAAACGTATTCCGTATGAAATTAATGGGTGCAGAAGTCATTCCTGTACATTCAGGTTCAGCGACATTAAAAGATGCGTGTAATGAAGCACTACGTGACTGGTCTGCAACCTATGAAACCGCACATTATCTATTAGGAACAGCAGCGGGCCCTCACCCATTCCCAACCATCGTTCGTGAATTCCAACGTATGATTGGCGAAGAAACGAAAATGCAAATCTTAGCGCGTGAAGGTCGTTTACCTGATGCGGTTATTGCTTGTGTGGGTGGTGGTTCAAATGCCATCGGTATGTTTGCAGACTTCATTGAAGAAGAAAGCGTGAAGTTAATTGGTGTTGAGCCCGCAGGTAAAGGTATTGATACCGACCAACACGGCGCACCACTTAAGCACGGTAAAACAGGTATTTTCTTTGGAATGAAAGCGCCATTAATGCAAGACGAGCACGGGCAGATTGAAGAGTCGTACTCGGTTTCTGCAGGTTTAGACTTCCCATCCGTTGGCCCACAACACGCCCACCTAAATGCTATTGGTCGTGCTGAATATGGTGCAGTAACAGACGATGAAGCCTTAGAAGCATTTCAAACTTTAGCAAAAGGGGAAGGTATTATTCCAGCGCTAGAATCTTCTCATGCTTTAGCTTATGCATTACAACTTGCACAAGCAGAGCCAGAGAAAGAACAGCTATTAGTTGTAAACCTATCTGGCCGTGGTGATAAAGACATCTTCACAGTACATGACATTTTAAAAGAAAAGGGAGAAATCTAATGGATCGTTATCAAGCCCTATTTGCTCAGTTAGAGAAAAAAAATCAAGGTGCCTTTGTTCCATTCGTAACTATCGGCGATCCAAACCCAGAGCTGTCTTATAAAATCATGGAAACTCTGATTGAAGCTGGTGCGGATGCATTAGAATTAGGTATCCCTTTTTCAGATCCTCTTGCTGATGGCCCTACTATTCAAGGCGCAAACATTCGAGCATTAGATAGCAAAACAACGCCAGCTATTTGTTTTGAACTCATTGCAAAAATTCGCTCTAAATACCCTGATACACCAATCGGTCTTTTGGTTTATGCGAACCTTGTTTTCGCTAACGGTATTGATGACTTCTACGCAAAATGCCAACAAGCAGGGGTAGACTCGGTATTGATCGCCGATGTACCGACGAATGAATCCCAAGAATTCAGAGAAAGTGCAATAGAACATGGTATTCACCCTATTTTCATTGCACCACCATCAGCATCGCCTGAAACGCTAGAAACGGTTGCTAAATTAGGCGGTGGCTACACTTACCTTCTTTCTCGTGCAGGTGTAACCGGAGCTGAGACCAAAGCGGGTATGCCTGTTGCTCAATTACTAGAGCGTCTTAATCAATACGATGCACCACCTGCGATTCTTGGCTTTGGTATCTCAGAGCCAGCTCAAGTGGAAGAAGCGGTAAAAGCGGGAGCTGCTGGTGCTATTTCAGGTTCTGCAACGGTCAAATTGATAGAACAACACCAAGATAATCCAGAAGCATTATTAAAAGCGCTTACGGATTTCACATCGTCGATGAAAGCGGCAACACAAAAATAATACATCTAATTCATCATGATCAAAGAGGCTAAGTTAAGCCTCTTTTTTTTTCCTAGATATATCAATCTAGCTCTCCCTCACCTAAATTGTTAATAAAATACATCTAAACATAACGACATAAAACAATAAAGATACAATTAAACATACAAAAGTTAATAAAGTCATTGCTACATGTTAAATTTACGTGTAAAAAGACCCCCGAATTTCTAATAACAATAAACATAATAAATAAGAACTATTCACTAAATATTCGTAAGAACACAACATAGAGGTAGACAAAGTGTTAAACAAAAAAGGATTTATGAACAACATTGGGGTTCAAGTCGTTATAGCCATGATTATAGGTACCATGGTTGGGGCAACAATGGGCGAATCAGCATCCATGTTTGCGCCTCTTGGGACCATTTTTATTAATCTAATTAAAATGTTAGTTATACCATTAGTTGCTGTTGCTCTTATTTCGGGAGCTGCAGGATTAGGTAACAGTAGTAATGCAGGAAAAGTTGGTTTAAGTACACTAGGTTATTTTGGTATAACATCTGCACTAGCTGTTGCCTTAGCGCTATTTATGGGTGAAATTTTTGAACCGGGAAAAGGAATTGATGTTTCAGGTGTAGAAGGAATGTTCTCTTCAGCCTATGCATCTAAAGGAGAACTACCTACTTTTTGGGCAACCATTACAGGCATGATCCCAACCAATGTATTCCAATCCTTAAATGAAGCAAATATTCTACAAATACTTGTTTTCTGTCTATTCTTTGGTATCGGTTTATCTAAATTAGAAAAAACACGTCGTGAACCAATGCTTAATGCCGTTAACGCAATTGTTGATGTTATGGTTTGGATGATCAACAAAGTAATGATCATTGCTCCTATCGGCGTATTTGGTTTAATGGCAGAAGCCGTTGGTACGTTTGGCTTTGGTGCACTAATGGTGGTGTTTAAGCTATTCATTGTCTACGTTGCTGCTATTGTTATCTTTGGCTTTGTAGCCTACCCACTAATGGTTGGGTTATTTACAAAAACCTCTGCAAAGCAATTCCTTGTTGCAATAAAAAAACCACAAGCCGTGGCGCTTTCAACTGCATCATCAATGGCAACACTACCTGTTACAATGGAAACCGTTGAAAAAGATTTAGGCGTTCGCAACTCTACTGCCTCTTTTGTCTTGCCGCTTGGTGCAACCATTAACATGTCAGGTAACGCAATTTACTACGGCCTAGTTGCTATATTCTTTGCTCAACTCTTCAATATTGACTTATCCATTGGCGCCTACATCGCTATCATTGTGACTTCAACTCTAGGTGCTGTTGGTCAAGCTGGCGTTCCTGGTCCTTCTTTCTTAGTGGTTGCAGTTTTATTAGCAGCTGGCATTCCTATCGAAGGTTTACCACTGTTATTCGCACTAGATCGTATTTTCGATATGATCCGTACAGCCTTAAACATCACAGGTGACGCAGCGTGTGCAGTAATCGTTGATGCAATGGTTGAAGAAGAAAACAAAGAAACAGTAAGAACAGAAAATAAAAGTGCTTAGAAAAAGTTAATCTAATAAGCCAATTTAAATAAGTAAGGCCAATTATTTCAAATTGGCCTTTTTTTGGTCATCGTACATAAAATGTAACAAGCAATTTTTAGCGATTCCCTACGCCTTCAATTTTCGTTACACTCACAACATAATTTATTATTGGCTCAACATAAAAAATGAAACAAATTCTAGACTTTATCCCACTGATTATCTTTTTTGCTCTATATAAGATGTACGACATCTATACCGCTACAGGAGCATTAATTATTGCAACAGCCATTCAACTTGTTGTGACCTACGCGCTATACAAGAAAGTAGAAAAAATGCAGCTAATCACCTTTATTATGGTAACCGTATTTGGTGGCATGACCATATTTCTACATGACGATAACTTCATTAAATGGAAAGTAACCATTGTTTACTGCGTTTTTGCTGCAGGTTTAATTATTGCGCATATTCTGGGTAAACCTGTAATTAAAGGCATGCTTGGTAAAGAAGTCACATTGCCTGATGATAAATGGGCTAAAATCAACCACGCATGGGTATTATTCTTTACTGTTTGTGCTATTGCTAACCTTTATGTTGCTTTTGAAATGCCATTGGATGTATGGGTCAACTTCAAAGTCTTTGGTTTATTAGGATTAACTTTCTTATATACTCTATTCACTGGTATGTACGTTTATAAACATATGCCAAAAGAGAAAAAAGAAGAACAAGAATAGCCAAAAAGATAATGATTAAGCCGTGTATACAACACGGCTTTTTTATGTGGTAAACTCAGCTCAATTCTATTTTTGTTGTATTGGAACCCAACTTTGACAAGCCCAAATAACCTTGGACAAGCCCCTAAAGGCCAACTGCTTCTTCGAACTCTCTCTATGCCTGCTGACACTAACGCTAATGGTGATATTTTTGGCGGTTGGATTATGTCACAGCTTGATTTAGCTGGTGGTATTTTAGCAAAAGAGATTTCTGGTGGTCGAATTGTTACGGTTTCAGTATCAAGTATTACCTTTAAAAAGCCAGTTAAAGTGGGTGATGTGGTTTGCTGTTATGGTGAATGCGTTAAGATTGGCCGAACCTCAATGAGTATCAACCTTGAAGTATGGGTTAAACCTGTTAAAGAAGACGGGATTGGTGACCGCTTTCAAGTTTGTGAAGCCACTTTTAACTATGTTGCTATTGATGCCAGCGGAAAACCTCGTCCAATTCCGAAAAATGCGTAGTATTTGGAATAATTTTCATTATTTTTCAAAAAGCTCTGGTTTATGACTGGGGCTTTTTTTATGATGAAGAGATCAATGATGATATTTAATTAAAGGACTCTATTATGTGGTATGTGATTTTTTCTCAAGATGTTGAAAACAGCTTAGAACGTCGTTTAAGTGTTCGTGAAAAACATCTAGAGCGCCTTGCTCAACTACAGAATGAAGGCCGTTTGTTAGTAGCAGGACCTATGCCTGCAATTGATTCTGAAAATCCAGGAGAAGCAGGCTTCACTGGTTCAACAGTTATTGCTGATTTTGCTTCATTAGAAGCGGCTCAAACTTGGGCTGATAATGATCCTTATATTGAAGCTGGCGTTTACGCAAATGTAATTGTTAAGCCATTCAAAAAAGTGCTTCCAGCTTAATAAATATAAACAATAAGATTATCTGATGAAAAAAATTCTACTCACCGCTATTAGTGCAATCATCCTATCTGGCTGTGCATCCAATGAGCAGCAACAAGAGATTGAAATGCTTGCAGACTATCGTGCAAGTGTTCTTGCTAGTGTGTTGCCCCTAGAAATGGGACAACTGACTTTATTACAAGCAAAAGCAAAGCAAGGTGTCGTTGAAATGATGTTTTTAGATGGTGGTAATGGTGAAGTCAGTACCAACCAAATCATTGAAAATAGCATAACTACTTTTTGTAAAGATAAAGAAGTTCGTCCTGTGCTAGATAAAGGGGTGACTTATCGTTACATTATTCGTAATTCACGTGGTCAAAAACAAAATGATATCATTGTAAATGAGCAATCGTGTTTGGATCGAGAACAAGAAAACGAAGAATAATAAAGACTTACCAAACAAAAAAGCCCTTTTCATAAACATGATGAGAAGGGCTTTTTATATCAAACTAATTAGATTAACGAGTAAAACGCATCACTTTTAAGCCACTCTCAGGGTTAATATCGCTAAACTCTGGTGGGTTATCTAAACGCTCAACAAACTTAAGCTCAGGCGCTTCTTCAGCCATTCCATCAATTAAGAAATCAGTAGATACCGCTGGCGAATTCACGCACGCTAATACTTCACCCGTTTCTGTTAATAAACTAGGTAAACGACGTAAGATCTTCTGATAATCTTTAGTTAAAGCAAAGCTACCTTTCTGAAAACTTGGCGGATCAATAATGATAAGATCATATAGACCTAACTTCTTAATCTTACCCCATGATTTAAAAATATCATGACCTAAGAATTTAACTTTAGACAAGTCATGCTGATTTAGACGGTGATTGTCACGACCTCTTCCTAATGATGCTTTGGCCATATCTAAATTAACAACTTGAGTTGCACCACCAGCAATCGCTGCAACAGAAAAACCACATGTATACGCAAACAAGTTTAATACTGATTTACCTTCGCTGTGCGTCTGCACCCATTTACGACCGTATCGCATATCTAAAAAGATCCCCATGTTTTGGTTCTTTTTAAGTTCTAATTGATACTTTAGGTTACTCTCTTCTACGACAGGAAATGTATTTTCCTCTCCCCAAACTACTTGCGTTGGGGCGAATTCTTGATAACGATGTTGCAATAAAATCGACGTACCATTTGCAACTTTCCATAATGAAGTTTCTGCAAGCTTATTTAATTTAACAACTAATTGCTCAACAAATTCAGGAGTTTGCTCTTTAAATAAAGCAACCACAAGCTGGCCAGTTGAATCTTTTGCCTGTAACCAATCAACCGTAATTTGCTCTAATCCCTCAAAACATTGACCGCGCCCGTGAAACAAACGACGTAGTTCACTTGGCGGATTATTCAATTGCTCTTCAAGATGTGTAAATAACGTGTCTAATGCTTCTATTTTCATTATTTTTTCTTAATCTCAGGCCAAGTTAATGTCCATGGCATTTGCCATTGTTGTAATCCTGCTTGAACAGTTTCATTTTCCCACTCTTCACCTTGCTTTGGTAATTCTACAAATTCAAAGTTTTGAGTTTGATACGTAAAACGTAAAGCATAAGCGTGGAGATAACCGCGATCTGCGTTAGATGAGCTGTAAATTGGATCACCTAAAATACCCGAACCAACACTCTTTAATGCGACTCGAATTTGATGAGTTTTACCAGTATGAGGTTTACATAAAAATAGGCGATTACCACCCTGTGCAGCCGTCGAAAAAAACTGAGTTACTGCAGGGTTTTCTTTGCTATTAATCAACTTCCACGATGCTCTACGCGAACGCTCCATATCCCCAATAACCAAACCTTGCTTCTTCTTCGGTTTTTTATCACCAATCGCTAAATAATATTTCTCAACCAACCTGTTTGCGAACAGCTGTGATAATTCACTAGCGGCAGCTTGATTTCTACCAATCAATAATAAACCTGATGTCATCTTATCTAAACGATGAATTAAATAGAGTTGTTTATCACCCGTCTCTTTTGCTAATTCAATCAACAATGAGGTTTCACCATCGTCTTTATGAACACTAACATTAGGGTGTTTATTTATGACAAGAAAATTTGAATTTTGATAAAGGATATCGAACATTGGCGCTCCTGAAAGTAAGCGCAGAGTATAACGAGGATGGTATTTCAATTCCAATAAAAACGCCGATCAAATGATCGGCGTTATTTTGCTACTGTTCAATTGAAAGAACTACTTATGACGCTCTTTCAATTTATTAATCACATCATCAAACGATAAGCCTTGATCTTGCAATAACACAAATAAGTGATAGATCAAATCAGCTGATTCACACACTAGCTCCGCCTTGTCACCCGACGTCGCTGCAAGCGCGACTTCAACGCCTTCTTCGCCAACTTTTTGCGAAATACGTTTGGTGCCACGGGCGTAGAGACTTGCTGTGTAAGATGAGTCAGGATCAGCATTCTTGCGCTCGGCGAGTAGCTGTTCCAACTGATGAAGCCACACCAATTGAGTTTCTTCGGTTTTATCGCCATCCCAACACGTTGTTGTTCCTGTGTGACACGTTGGACCAACTGGGTTTACTTTAATAAGCAACGTGTCGTTATCGCAATCCAGTGAAATATTAACTAAGTTCAAACTGTTGCCAGACTCTTCGCCTTTAGTCCATAAACGATTTTTAGTACGTGAGAAAAATGTAACTTTTTCTGTCTCTAATGTTTTAATCAAAGCATCTTGGTTCATATATCCCATCATCAGCACTTGGCTTGAACCAAAATCTTGAATGATTGCAGGTACTAAACCATCCACTTTTTCCCAATCAATACGTGTTGCTAATTCTTGTTGGCTCATCGGCGTACCTCTACATCCTGTTCGGCTAAATAGTCTTTTAATTCACCAATATTGATGATTTGTTTGTGAAATACCGATGCAGCTAATGCACCGTCTACGTTTGTTTTATTATATGCGTCTGCAAAGTGAACCATTTCACCAGCACCACCTGATGCAATGAGTGGCACATGACACACTTCTCGCACCATATTCAATTGCTCAAGATCGTAACCATTACGAACACCATCTTGATTCATCATATTTAGTACAATTTCGCCCGCACCACGTTTCTGTACTTCTTGCACCCAATCTTTGGTTTCCCACTTAGTTGCCTTAGTTCGCTCTTCATCACCGGTAAATTGATAAACTTGGTATTTACCAGTCTCTTTATCAAAGTAAGAATCAATACCCACTACGATACATTGAACACCAAACTTATCTGCAAGCTCTGTGATAAGTTCTGGGTTCGCTAATGCAGGAGAGTTAATTGATACTTTGTCAGCACCAAACTCTAAAATCTTTGCTGCATCTTCTGCGGTTTTAATGCCACCAGCAACACAGAATGGAATATCAATCACCTCAGCTACTCGAGCAACCCAACTTTTATCTACCACACGACCATCACTTGATGCGGTAATATCGTAGAAGACGAGCTCATCTGCACCCTCTTCCGCATAACGCTGTGCTAGGGGGACAATATCGCCGATGATTTCATGGTTACGAAACTGAACGCCTTTTACTACTTGACCGTCTTTTACATCAAGACATGGAATTATTCGCTTTGCCAACATTGGAATGCCTCCTCTGCGGTAAATTTGCCATCAAGCAGAGCTCGGCCCACAATCACACCAGCAACACCAGAACCTTTCAACGCAGCGATATCATCTAATGAACCAATGCCGCCTGATGATTGGAATTGTACTTGAGGGTACTGTTTACATAGGTCTACGTAGAGTTCTACATTCGATCCTTGCAACGTACCATCGCGTGAAATGTCAGTACACAGAACATGCTTCAAACCAACGGTTAAATAATCTTCAAGCAGCGCTTCAATCGTTACGCCAGAGTCTTCTTGCCAACCTGAAATAGCCACATTACGAGTACCATTTTCATCAATATTGATATCTAATGCTAATACGATTTTTTCAGCACCGTACTTTTCCATCCAGCCTTTGACTAATTCTGGCTGTTTTACTGCAGTGGAACCAACAACCACACGCTGTGCACCCGCGTTTAATAAATCTTGTACATCCACTTCATTACGCACACCACCACCAATTTGAATATTGGCAGGGGTACTTGCTAACAAGCGTGCAATTAAATCTAACTGACGTGCTGTCGTGTCTTTTGCGCCAGTTAAATCCACAAGGTGCAGCCAGTTAGCGCCCGCTTGGTGATACAAATTAAACTGCTCGGCTGGATCAACTTTGTATTCTGTTACTTGCCCGTAGTCGCCTTGAAACAGACGAACCACTTGGCCTTCAATTAAATCTAATGCTGGAATGATCATAAATATCCTTATTAGCAGAACCGAGAACATTCGCTTCGCTCATTGCGAGATCTAAGGGACGAGTAAAAGCCCTAAAACCTCGAAGCGAAGCGAGCTCGCACTTCGTCCCTGCCCTTATAGCTCCAAAAAGTTCTGAATCAGCTTTGAACCGACTTTACTTGAGCGCTCTGGGTGAAACTGAACACCGTAGTAATTACCTGCTTGCAGTGCTGCGGTGAACGGTTGTCCGTAATCACAAGAAGCAATTGTATAATCGCCTACTTGCATACCAAAGCTGTGTACAAAGTAGAAATAACTGTTCTCTGGAATGTCTTTAAACAACGGGTTACCTTCAACAGGTTTAATGGTATTCCACCCCATGTGAGGCAGTGGTAAATCACCGGTTTGAAGCTTACGAACTTCACCTTCACACAAACCTAAACAATCCACAATTTGATCGGCTTTTTGACCTTTCTCTTCAGAAAGTTTACCCAGCAACTGCATACCTAAACAGATACCCAATAATGGCTTTTCTACTTGTTTAACCAACTCAATGAGATCACGTTCAGCCAAGTTCTTCATCGCTTCACTTGCAGTGCCAACACCCGGTAAAAACAGCTTATCAGCAGCCAAAACCACTTGAGGATCTCGGCTTATCGTAACCTCATAACCCAGACGCTCAATCGCAAATCTCACTGATGAAACATTAGAACAACCTGTATCAATAATAACGACGTTCTGATTTGTCATAGCCACTCCTACAATACGCCTTTTGAGCTTGGCAGTTCATTACCTTCCACTTTAATCGCTTGGCGTAACGTACGACCAAACGCTTTAAATAAGCTTTCAATAATGTGGTGATCATTATGGCCCGATGAAGAAAGGTGCAAGGTACATGCAAGGGTATCCGTTAATGAGCGGAAGAAGTGAACTACCATTTCGGTTGATAAATCTCCTACCTGCTCACGGCTAAATTCAGCATCAAACTTCAGATATGGACGACCAGATAAATCAAGCGCACATTGTGCTAAACACTCATCCATTGGCAAGCTGAATCCAAAACGACCAATACCACGCTTGTCACCTAACGCCTCTTTTAACGCTTCTCCCAATGCAAGAGCGGTATCTTCAATGGTGTGGTGATCATCAATGTGTAAGTCGCCCTCTACATTGATCTTCATTTGGAAACCGCCATGTGTAGCAATCTGATCAAGCATGTGATCAAAGAAACCAAGACCAGTAGTGATCTCATTACCACCTTGCTCATCCAAATTAACAAACACTTTAATGTCCGTTTCTTTGGTTGTGCGTATTACTTCTGCAGTACGCGCATTTACGGTCAGATCTTTTAAGATCGCAGGCCAGTTCATCGTTTCAGGATGATACTGAATACCACGGATCGCCATGTTTTCAGCTAATTGAAGATCCGTTTGGCGATCACCAATCACAACTGAGTGTTGAAAATCGACTTTTCCACCTTGAAGATATTCTTTAACCATACCTAACTTTGGTTTACGACATGAGCAATTATCTTCTTCAAAGTGTGGACAGATAAGAACATCATCAAACTTCACCCCTTGAGATTCAAAAAACTCCATCATCATATTATGTGGCGCATCAAACTCATCTTGAGGGTAGCTATCTGTACCTAAACCGTCTTGGTTTGTCACCATCACTAAACGGTAACCGGCATCTTGAAGAGAAAGTAGAGAAGGAATAACCAAAGGCTCAAACTTTAGCTTATCTAAACGGTCTACTTGGAAATCCACCGGCGGCTCAACAATTAAGGTGCCATCACGGTCAATAAATAAAATCTTTTGTTGTTTGCTCACAGGAACGTCCTTTTCATTTTTTCTTGTTTTGTTCTTGATAAACCCCAAACCTTATTCCTAAGCTTGGGGATAACATCACAATAATTGATTACGAATAAAGCCCAATGTTTTTTCGCATTCTTCGCGATTACCAACACTAATGCGTACGCAATTTTCAATTGGTGAGTTACGTAAAATAATGCCGTGATCCCACGCAGCTTTAAATACCGCGTCACCATTAGTAAACTTCACTAACAGGTAGTTACCCCAACCTTCATAAACGGTAACACCCGGCAAGACCATTAATCCTGCTTGTAAATAAGCGCGATTAGCACTGAGATCAAGCATTTGGTATTTCATACGAGCTAGACCAGCTTCTGATAAGGCCTGAGTTGCAATCTCAGCTACAGGAACAGGTACTGGGTATGGTGCAATTACTTTCAGTAATACGTTGATTAACTCTTCGTTCGCGAGAGTAAAACCACAACGAAGTCCAGCTAATGCAAACGCTTTAGATAAAGTACGTAAAATCGCAAGGTGCGGGTAGTCAGCCAGTAAATCAACTGTCGATTTCTCCATACAAAAATCGATGTAAGCCTCATCCATTACAACAATGGCTCGATCTTTTGTCATTTCTAATAATGAAAGAATGTCTTTGCGATTCACGATGTTGCCCGTTGGGTTATTTGGACTACAAACAAACACCACTTTTACATCATTTAAATTTGCTTCTATTGCTGGAAGATCTAATTGCCAATCTGATGTAAGTGGTACCGTCTTTGTTTCCACACCGATTGTTTCTGCACTAATGGAGTACATACCATAAGTTGGCGGGCAATATAAAATTGCATCTTGGTTCGGTTCACAAAAAGCACGAACCAGTAATTCAATACCTTCATCTGCTCCGCGAGAAGTTAAAACCTGCTCAGGCTTTACCTCTGCATAAGCCGCATAAGCATTAATTAATTCTGGCGGTTGACATTCGCTATAGCGATTAAGACGAGCAAAATTAAACTTATATTCGTTATCAAATGGAGATTCATTGGCATTCAACCATACATCTCCTGAGCCACCGATTCGACGAGCAGAAAGATAAGGTGTTAATGCTTGTACTTGTTTTCTAGCTAACTTTTCCATAATGAATTCCTACTGATTCACTTCTTGTTTATTAACTTCTAACTGAGCGAGCTTTTCAATTCGAATCGTTACGGCTCTTTTATGAGCATCAAGCCCTTCCGCTTCAGCCATTGTGACAACCGTTGGAGCCAAACCTTTTAAACCATCAGCCGTTAATTCTTGCACAGTCATTCGTTTAGAGAAATCTGCTAATCCTAAACTAGAATAAGTTCGTGTGTACCCATAAGTCGGCAATACGTGATTAGTTCCTGATGCATAATCCCCTGCCGATTCAGGTGAGTAATCCCCTAAGAAAATTGAACCCGCATTATCTAGAAGAGGCAGTAACTCTCGCGGATTCTTAGTTTGAACAATAAGGTGTTCAGGCCCATAAAAGTTTGAAATTGAAACACACTGAGTAAGAGAATCTGCAACGATCAATAAACTTGAACCTAAAGCTTGGCGAGCAATGTCAGCACGAGTCAATTCTTTCAATTGTTTCTCAACCGCATCAGCGACTTGATCTGCAATGATTGGCGATGGAGTGACTAACACTACTTGTGAATCAGGACCATGCTCTGCTTGGCTAAGAAGATCCGCTGCAATAAAGTCTGGATCTGCGCTCTCATCAGCAATCACTAAAACTTCAGATGGCCCTGCAGGCATATCAATTGCTGCACCACGAAAATCATTCGAAACTTGACGTTTTGCTTCAGTTACATAAGCATTACCTGGCCCAAAGATCTTATCTACTTTAGAAACCGATTCTGTACCATACGCCATTGCAGCTACCGCTTGAGCACCACCGATATTATAAACTTCATCAATCTTACACAGCTTCGCTACATACAAAATTTCATCAGCAATTGGAGGCGGTGAACAAAGAACAACTTTGTGACAACCTGCAATTTGCGCAGGAACACCAAGCATTAATACAGTCGATGGTAACGGAGCGCTTCCGCCAGGAATATACAGCCCCACTTTATTTACTGGCATAGTGATTTGCTCACATACAACACCTGGCTGTGTTTCAACTTTAACTCGTTGTGGTTTTTGTGCTTGGTGAAATTTAGAAATGTTACTGTAAGCTTGTTTAAGTGCTGTTTTCATTTCTTCAGACAAACGATCACTTGCCGCATCAATTTCTGATTTAGATACACGAATCGAATCAGGTTTCACACCATCAAACTTTTCAGTTAAGGCTAATATACCGACATCACCCTCTTGTTTTACAGTATTAATAACACTGGTTACTGCTGCGGTAATATTCGCACCTTCAGTAATTGCGGGACGCTGTAAAACCGTATCTTGCTGTGAATCACTCAATGATTGCCAAACTAACGTTTTCATAATGGCTACTCCATCATTTTCTCAATTGGCAATACTAGAATAGAACTCGCACCTAGTGCTTTTAACTGTTCCATTGTTTCCCAGAATAGATTTTCTGTGCTTACTAAATGAACCGCAACCTTTGCCCCATCACGTGACAGAGGTAAAACCGTTGGATCTTCCGCTCCCGGAAGCAAATCTTTAATTGCATCAAGCTTATCTGTTGGTGCGTGTAACATAATATATTTTGATTCTTTTGCTTGAATACAGCCTTGCATACGAGTTAATAACTTATTAATCAATGCTGCTTTATCTGCATCAAATTCACCTTCACGTTGAATTAATGTCGCTTTTGATCGAAAAATTACTTCAGCTTCTTTAAGACCATTCGCTTCAAGTGTCGCTCCTGTCGATACTAAATCAGCAATCGCATCCGCAAGACCTGCACGTGGGGCTACTTCTACAGAGCCATTTAAAATACAGGTTGAAAACGGAATACCTTGCTCATCCATAAAACTTTTAAGTAATTGTGGGTAGGTTGTTGCGATACGTTTTCCGGCTAAGTCTTGTGGACCCTTGTATACTTCATCTTTGTCAATCGCAATAGATAAGCGACAACCACCGAAATCCAAACGACGTAAAGTTGTAAAAGAAGAAGGTTCACCTAATGCTTTACGTTCTAAACGAACTTCTTCTAATTCATTTTCACCTATCACACCTAAATCAACTACCCCGTCCATAATTAGACTTGGGATGTCATCATCACGAACTAACAGTAGATCAATCGGCATATTTTCAGAATGAACCACCAAACGTTCACCCGAAATGTTAAATTTCATGCCGCAGCGTTTAAATAATTCTTGGCACTCTTTAGATAGGCGACCCTTCTTCTGAATCGCAATGCGTAATCGTTGTGATGACATAATTTCTTCCTTGTAAAAATGTGATACCAATTAAATCGTTTTCTAAATCAAACAATGCAATCGGTTAATTTTAAACTCTTATAAATCAATGAATAATCTAATTTTAATTTGTTATTAAAACGAAAAAACCCTCAGAAGTTTTACCTTCCGAGGGTTAGAATTTTTATTCATCGGAAGGAAATTCAAATTGCCTTCCGGATAATACGTATCCTCCCGAAAGACTAATCAGGATGATGGTGGTGATGAATGTTCAGACCTTGAATACGCATAAATATAAACCTTTAGTAACAAACTGTATTTGTTTTTAACCTTGTAAACACATTATCAAACTGTGGTTTTATTTCAACAAAAAAGATGAATTATTTTAAAGAAAATTTTATTTAATTTTTCACAAGCTTTTTACAGGCAAAAAAAAGCCAGTCATCAAGACTGGCTTAATCGAATACTTTAAATCAAGAGATTAGAAGTAGTAGTATGCAGCTGCGAATACGTGAGTTTCTTCATCACGCTCACCACTATCAAGTTCTTGCTTAATATCGATACCCATGTCCATGTTTTTAGCTAGTGTGTACATAGCTGCAACGTTTACGTAAGAGTAATCTGTATCAGTTTTACCAATCTCTTCTGTGTTACCAGCATAACCAGCTGCAAGAGTTAGGTCTTCAGATGCAGCATAACCACCAGATACGTAATAACCTGTATTTGTTTTATCAGTTAGGTTAGAACCGTTATCAGTCTCTTCAATCCAGAAGTTAGCACCTAACTTTACAGCACCTAACTGTACGTTACCAGTTACAGTGTATACGTCATAATCAGAATCACGAGTTTCGTAACCAGCGTATACGTTGAAGATTTCTTGCTCGATACCAATGTAACCATTCACACCTGTATCAGAAGCTTTATGGCTTTCGTCAGTTTCAAAGTAAGACACACCGTATGCGAAGCCACTTGTTGAACCTTGGAATTTAACTACGTTAAAACCATCAGATGCATCACCAGCAGAAGCACCAAACTCATAAGTGTTATCGCCAGCACCATCGATTGCATCAAGAGCAGTATCATTAGCCCATGCAAAAGATGCGATACCGAAACCAGTATCGAAACCTAACCATGCTTTATCAACGTTAGCAATTGGACCAGATTCGATACCATTAACCCATTTAGCTGTACCAACATCTGAAGCTACATCGTGCTTAGTTGCATAGTTCATCATTAGGTCAGTTTCAAAGTAACCTACGATACGGTTGTTACGGTAGTTAACCGCTAGTGTTAGACCAGTAGCCCAGTCATCGTAAAATGCTTTAGAACCAGTGTCGTAGTAACCACCTACACCAACAGAACCAGAAACAGAGAATTGGTCTTTGTGCATTGGGTCAAATGCAAACATGTCTTCGTTACGGCTGTTTTGGCTGCTTGTATCAACAGCAAATGCTGAAGCTGAGATACTTGCGATAGCAAGCGCTAAAAGAGTCTTTTTCATAATTAAGTCCACTGCCTTTTCTTAGAAAGATTTGGAAATCCGATTTCCGGTTCCCTTTTTATATCTGGATTGCTACAGAAGCATCTTATGTGTGCAACTTGTTAGCATCTCGATTTCTGGAGAGTACTTTGCTAAAGATTTCTCACCATGTCAACGAAGAAAGTCAAGGAAAGTAAAAAATGATAAACACACACAATACAGCGACTTACATAAGCACATCTTAATACTTGATACAGATCACACCGAAAAATATAAATTTAGATAAACACCAAAAAGGACAAAAAAACCACAAGATCACATAAGCAATTGAAATAGAAAACACAAAAAGATAAAAATAAATAAAAACAGCAACGCAAGAGAGCGTTACCGTTTAATGTTAATAAATAGAATTTGATATTTAAGTAGGTAGATTTGAAGGGGAAATTAGTTTCATTTTTTTTATATTCACAAGCCATAAACTAATAAAAAATGAAGAAGCCTAAAAAATTAATTGTGATCTATCACCCATTTCTGGAATGCTTTACGCTCTTCCTTTGTTGCTTTTAAATACCAACCTTGCAGTTGTTCAAGATTTGAAACCTCATTATTTGTGGATTTATTTTCATTACCTATCATTTGCGCGTTAGCCATCAGAGTATTTTCGCCTCCTAAAGCAATGCCTTTTTCTTTATTATATTTTTGAAGCATTGACTCTAAATCATAATAAGGCATAAACCCTTCAGCTGGTTTCAACGTCTCTTGCTTATAAACAATCGGATTATCTTGTGAATCTGAAATAATCCATTTAGGTTGAGACTTAAATTGTTTCTTTGCTTGCTCATAGCTATAAACTTTTGGCCCCTGAATAACTAAATCAGATTCAGGAACATCTAATGTCACGACGAATGGTGCGGAATCAAAAACTTTCTTAGAACTACCTTTGCCCAATTGTTGGTTATAACGCAACAGTAATTGAGTAGGAATAGCTTCAACTTCGATAGTTTCACGCTTTTCTTCTGTTTTAATTCCATTTACAAATAAGATTTCCACTCCTTTTTTGGGAGTTAAAGTCGCGGCTTGAACGGAAGATACGAACATTAAACTTAAAAGCGTTAATTTAAATTTCATTGTTAACTCCAAATATTTCATCCTTAAAAAAAAACCACCCTATTAAAGGGTGGTTAAAAGTATATCTTAATTAGTTAAGATTAGAATGCAGCTTTAACACCGATAGCGAAACCTGTTTGAGTCTTGTCAGCATCATCACCACCAACTTCTACATATGCTGTTGTATTTGGTGCAACTGTATAACCTGCATTTACATACCATGTATTAAGGTCATCAATAGCATCATCATCATGACTAGATAGACTGTAACCAGCAGCTAGAGCAAGAAGATCAAGTTGGTAAGTCGCAGCCAGAGCCATTGTATTTGTAGTATCTGTATCGTTATCCATCGAATAATAAGCTGCTGCTAAACCAAGATTATCAATGCCATTATAACGAACCTGTGCAGACCATAATGTCTCATCATGTTTAGTGCTAGTAGGTAGATCACCCCCAACCTCCCCTAAACCAACAAGAGCTGTAAAGTCAAAATCAGCTACACGGTAACCAATTTTACCATCAAAATACGTAGAATCATTATTTAGACCAGTGTTACCATTCTTATCTTGTGCGATAGCAGCTGCTGCATAAAAGTTTTCTTTATCAATATCCCAACGAATAACTTCATCTGCACAATACATATCTTCACCTTGGAAGAATGTAGTAATACCAAACTGGTAATCCGAACCAATACCAGCATCATCAAGAACGGTACACAAACGACCAACTTTAAAAGAACCAACCGTGTCTGAATAAAGAGCTACATATACATCACCAGCATTCTCGCCATCTTTATCCATAGCAACATCATTTATTTGCCAAAAACCACCAAACTGTAGTTCATCGTTAATTGCATAACGTACATCAAAGCTAACATCAGCATCTTGAATTTCTTGAGTTAATTCAGCGTCTTCAGCTTTACCTTGCTTATATACAACTTCAATGTCACCACCCATATTAACCGTAACATCATTCTGATTGTATAACTCAATACCAGCTTGAGCTGAACCTGCTGCTAAAACTGATAACGCTACTAGAGTCTTTTTCATAATATTCCACTGCCTTTTCTTAGAAAGTTGGAAATCCGATTTCCGGTTCCCTGTTTTTATATAATTTATTCACTATCGATAACACATCTAACCGTGTGATTAATCAGTACTTCTGAATTCGATTGCTACTTTGCAAAAACTAAATTCACATGTCAAACGATCTAAATAAACATATAAAAATACATAAAGCCATAAATTACAACCAGTTAACAATGTGAGTGAAGTTGTTATTTTGAAAAAAACGATAAAAACAAGTTTGATTATAAATATTTATTTTCACCTATAAAAGAATTTAAAGCTAAATATCACAAGAAAAAATTAATTCATTAAAATTATTCACTAATAATCAGGTTAAAATCGAACTTACATAAAACCTAAATTTTAACATTTAGATTAAAGCATTACCACATTCTCACTTTCGTGATATTCATCTCAATTTAAATACATTGAATTCCATTATTTGCAGAAGATCACACTCAAACTTGCGTGCTACAATGGTTCTTTAAATTTAATTGAGCCTTCTCATGCTGAATAAATCGGTTACTGATAGCATTCGCCAAAGCTACAAAACACTACAAGATCAACTTCCAGGTTTTATACCTCGCCGTGCTCAGAACTATTTAGTAGCAGAAATCGCTAAATCACTTGCAGGTGAATATAGTGATTCTAATCGCATGATTGTTGCAGAAGCAGGAACAGGCATTGGTAAATCTCTTGCTTATCTACTAAGCGCAATTCCATATGCAAAGTTAAATAACAAAAAAGTGGTTATCTCAACCGCAACTGTTGCACTTCAAGAACAGCTTGCTCATAAAGACTTACCTTTCTATCGCCGTATATCGCCATTGCCTTTTTCTTTTATTATTGCAAAAGGTCGTCAGCGGTATTGTTGTAGTCATAAGTTGTCTCTACTAACAGAATCAAACAATGAAGACGACAAGCAAGTTGCTTTGTTTACTGAAAAACCAAAAAAGAAAGAGTTAGATTTACTAAAGAGAATGTACAAAGCATTAGCTGAAGGTAAATGGGACGGTGATATAGATAGTTGGCCAACAACAATTCCCTCTTCTATCTGGCAAAGCATTGTTTCAGATAAGTACAGCTGTCATAACGGCTTACCAATGCACCGTGAATGTCCGTTTCAAAAAGCTCGTGAACACTTAGATAAAGCGGATGTGGTTATTGCAAATCACAGTTTAGTTATGGCTGACATCGATTTAGGCGGTGGTGTTGTTTTGTCTGAACCAGAACAAACCATATATATTTTTGATGAAGCTCACCATCTGCCAAATGTTGCGCGAGAACACTCATCTGCTGCAGCAAGTTTAAAAGGTTCAGCCTCGTGGTTAGAGTCATTAAACAAATCGGTTAGTAAATTCTGTAATCTTGCAGATCAAAAAAGAGTTAATCGATTTCAAAACTCTCTTCATGAACATATTCAGGAATTAATTCCTACGCTTAATCAGTTAAGTAAGCAATTTGATCCAACATTATTCAATAATGATGGAATTTATCGTTTTGAACATGGTGAAATACCAAACTGGTTAGCAGAGCAATCCAAAGAATTAAAAGAAGTCTCAACTAAAGCCAACCAAGCACTAGCGAAAATTAGTGACTTAATCTCTGAACGCATGAAAGATGGCGAATTAGCACCGAGAATGGCAGAGCCAGCATTAGCTGAAATAGGCTTTTACTTACAAAGATTAGAAAATTTAGCTCAAGTTTGGTTTTTAATGGCAAAACCCAATAGTGATAAAGGAGCACCACTTGCTAGATGGCTAGAAAAGAGTCAAGACAGAGACGGCGATACCTTCATTAACGTATCTCCTCTAGAGGTAGGTTGGCAACTTGACCAAAATTTGTGGAGTCGAGCCGCTGGGGCGGTTGTCGTTTCAGCAACAATGAGAGCATTAAATAGCTATTCGTTTTTTTGTAAACAAGCAGGTATATCAGAAAAGCCTGAGGATGGCGTACGCTTCTTATCCTTAGCTTCACCATTTAATTACCAAGAGAATGCTCAATTAGTCATCCCTAAGCTACCAATGGAACCGTCAGCGCCTGGTTTTACAGATTTATTAATAGAAGAACTCCCCTTTTATCTTGCCGATCAATCTTCAAGCTTAGTTTTATTCTCATCTTACTGGCAAATGAACAAAGTTGCTGAAGGTATAGAAAAGATCGTAAAAAAACACGGGTGGAACCTACTTATTCAAGGACAGGAATCAAGACAAGAAATTCTAAAAAAACATAAAATGCTTTGTGAGGAGAATAAAATCAGCATCTTATTTGGAACAGGAAGCTTTTCTGAAGGATTAGATTTGCCTGGAAACCTACTTACAAATCTAATTATTACTAAGATTCCATTTGGAGTTCCAACCTCTCCAGTTGAAGAGGCACATTCTGAATATATTGAGAGTCGTGGTGGTAACCCATTTATACAGATCAGTGTTCCAGAAGCGAGTAAAAAATTAATTCAATCGGTAGGTCGACTACTGCGTAAAGAGGAGGATTCTGGTAGAGTTGTGCTTCTTGATCGCCGTGTAATAACTAAGCGTTATGGTAAAGCTCTTTTGGATGCCTTACCTCCTTTTAAAAGACTAATAGAGTAATATCTCGTTATTACTTAAATCATTCGCAGATGCGAGCTTACTATAGCTATTAATAATTAAGAATTGATATGGAATTTCTCGAACCATCAACCCTCATCATCCTAGGGTTAGTTGCTTTTATTGCTGGATTTATTGATGCTGTTGCAGGCGGAGGAGGGATGTTAACCGTTCCTGCTCTACTCTCAATAGGGCTTCCCCCACACATAGCTTTAGGTACAAATAAGTTAGCCGCAAGTTTTGCTTCATCTACGGCTGCACTCACCTACTTTAAAAAGAAGTTGTTTGACCCTCATTTTTGGAAAGCCTCTTTTGTCGCAACGTTATTTGGCGCAACATGTGGAACTTTGCTGGTTAACTATATTTCAACGGAATGGCTTGAAAAAGGATTACCTTTAATTATTTTAGCTGCTGCAATTTATACTATTTGGCATCCACAACCAAAGGCAGATCAAAATCAATTACCTGATATCACACCTA
Source organism: Aliivibrio fischeri ATCC 7744 = JCM 18803 = DSM 507 (assembly GCF_023983475.1). Taxonomy (NCBI): domain Bacteria; kingdom Pseudomonadati; phylum Pseudomonadota; class Gammaproteobacteria; order Vibrionales; family Vibrionaceae; genus Aliivibrio; species Aliivibrio fischeri. The sequence continues at coordinate 1,112,228 of NZ_CP092712.1, read as the reverse complement.
AACTAAAGACTCAGCAGATTATTCAAGTCTTATCTTTAGGATTTTATGATGGTGTTGCAGGTCCTGGAACGGGTGCGTTTTGGACGGTGAGCAGCATGGCGATGTATCGTCTAAACATCTTATTAGCATCAGGTTTAGCAAAAGCTATGAATTTCACCAGTAACTTTACTTCACTGGTTACCTTTGCAATTCTTGGCCATATTAACTGGGCACTAGGTTTAACTATGGGCGCCTGCTTAATGGTCGGTGCATTTATTGGTGCACACTCAGCTATTCGTTTTGGCTCTAAGTTTATTCGACCAGTGTTTGTAACTGTGGTTTGTATCTTGGCTGTTAAACTCGCTTTAGACGCTTGGTTCTAACGGAACAATTATGACTAATTTTACCTCTATCGAAATCATGCTAGAACAACTAGGTAAAACGGCGGCTGAAATTGACCGACGTCGAGGGGAACAGCGACTTCCTTTATTTGATGAACGTCTATTTGGATGCAGAAGCCGCTATCTTGTGCCCTGTATAAATGAAGCAAAAGCAACGCTTGGATCGATTCAGCGAGAAGAAAAAGCAAATATTCTTACTACACAAAGAGCTGAATATTTAACGCAAATGTTGGTTGCTCAAATTGAAGCGATACAAAGAGAAGTAGCAACTCAACGTATACGCTCTAACGAACCTCGTCCGAAGGGAAGCTATAAAAAACCCATTAGTGATATGTATCAAGACCTAGCTCAACACCAAGAGTGGGAACGCCGTTTAGCACAAATGGTAAATGATCAAGAACTGGCAATTAATCAATGTCATTCATTCTCTCAGCAGCAAGATCTACAACAAAAACTGCTAGCAACAGAAAAACGCTTACAACGCTGTAAAGAAGCAATGATCCGATTAGAACAACAAATTACTTATCGAGAGCAACATGACTAACCCCCAAAATAATCCGCAAATACCGCAAATTGAAACCGAAGTTGAAGTTCAAACAGAGACTCCTAACCCTCTAGATAACGCACCGGATGAAATCAAATTAGCAGTAGATTTAATCTATCTTCTTGAAAGCAACGAAGTAGACAAAGAAACAGCAATCAAAGCATTAGAGATTGTGCTCTCCGACTTCAAGAATAAATAATGCATCAAAAATAAGACACCTGCTTTATTTGTAAATCATGAGAAATAGTTCTCTTAATTTAGTTTCATAAAATTTAGATCTATTTCTCAATTAATTTTCATCGCAAATTATTCCCCTTTCTTAATTAAATTCTTCCATTTACTATTTCTATATAAAAATAATTTTAATAATAATTAAATCAATACAATCTGACTTGAACAACATCATTTAGCTAGGGTAAATATGTTTTCTTACGACTCAATCCTTTCTGATATATCAGATAAGGATCGCTTAGGCACAGATTTAACTTATGAGCCTGAGTTTGAATTAATTGAAGAAGAAATAAAAAAATCAACGAATCTGTTTGCTACAAGCAAGACGGACTGGTCTGCCGTGCATGATAACTCATTGAATTTACTAAATGAAACTAGTAAGGATTATAGGTTACTTTACTGGTTGTGCTTATCTATAACTAAGAGAAATCTTGCTATTGATCATAATGAGTTAATCCGTGTTATTAATGATTTCATCATTAAATTCAAAGACGATATTTACCCAAGAAGAAAAAGAAGTCTATATTCCTCTATTAATCAAATCATTAATATAATTACAGATACCACAAAATCTATTATCGATAATATAGACAATATAAATGATGCAGATATATTAATTACACAATTATCAGTATTAGATGATTCAATTGAGTCTATTTTTGAAAATAATACAGATAATTTATCTTCTGTTATTTCATTAATCAAAAAACTTAAAAAACGTTTAAAATCAGAAACCGAAAATAATGAGATAGTAACAGCACAATCTATACCATCTGCACCAACACAAGCTCCATCAACAACATCAACTATCTCATTTTCTCAAGATGACATCACAAACGATAGAGATGCAAATAAAGCATTTCGTCACTTACAAGATGTAGCGAGAACACTCTCAAAATATTGGTTATCTCAGAAACTTAGTGACGAAAAAGTGTATCAATTAAACCGGACTTTAACCTGGTTAACCATATCTCAATTGCCAGCAAGTAATGACGATAATGTAACTATGTTAAAGCCTGTTCCTCAGGCCAGAATACAATATTTTCAACAATTAAAAGCAGAATTAAATCACTCTACATTAATTATAGAAATGGAAGAGAGCCTTTCTAAATCACCATTTTGGATCGATGGTCATTTCATGGTTTGGGAAAGTCTAACCGCACTTAATCATCATGATGCAGCACAAAACATCACTGATCAGCTGTCTTTATTAATCAACAAAACACCAAGCATCACGGATCTTAAATTCGATGATGGAACTGAGTTTGCTAGTGAATCAACAAAGGCTTGGATACAACAGCAGTGTTCGATTTCAACTCATGCTGCTACTGCCCCAGTAAATCATTTCGATGAATCACAAAATAGTAGTGACTGGGAAGATGCCTTCCAAGAAGCTCTCACATTGTTACAGCAGCACAGTTTAAACGAAGTGATGCAACCTCTTATTCGCGGTCATCACCAATCACGTTCCGATAGAGAAGCCTTTTTTTGGCAATTTACTCAAGCAAAACTGCTATTTCAATCCAGTAAATACGATTTAGCTAATTCACTTTTCTCATGGCTTGATAAGCAATATTCCCAATCCGTACTCGCTCATTGGGACCCTATTCTGGAAGAACGTTTACTTGAACTGTGGCTTCAATGCCATAACAAATTATCTAAAAAAGACCAAGACAGTCAGTTGCTGACACACATACGTGAAAGACTCTGCTGTTTAAACCCAATACGAGTTCTTAATTAAACCCAAGGAGACCCCATGTCAAAAGATGGATCTGTTGCACCAAAAGAACGTGTAAATGTGACATTCAAACCAGTAAGCGGTGACGCTGCAGAAGATCTTGAACTTCCACTGAAAATGATGGTTCTTGGTGACTTTACTCAGCAAGAAGATGATCGAAAACTTGAAGATCGAAAACCATTTAATGTTGATAAAAGCAATTTCAATGACGTTATTGAAAAACAAAACTTAAACATCTCTTTTGGTGTGAAAAACCAACTTCAAGATGATGGCGAAGGAAATGAGGAAATAGCAGTCGATCTAAGTTTTAAACATATCAATGATTTTGATCCTTCAAGCATTGTTGAGCAAGTACCTGAACTAAAAGGCTTAATGGATTTACGTGAAGCGCTTGTTTCTTTAAAAGGCCCGTTAGGCAATGTTCCTGCATTTCGCAAAGCAATTGAAGATGCCCTTGTTGATGATGAAGCTCGTGAAAAACTACTAAGTGAATTAGGTCTAGTGACAGAAAAGGAATAAGACATGTCAGATACAAGCACAGCACAAGAGCTAGATAATCAAGTTACTGTTGGACTTCTTGATCAAATCGTAGCTCAAACTAATTTAACTCCAGAAGATGAAACATACGGTATTGCTAAACGTGGTGTCAGCGCTTTTATTGAAGAGTTATTAAAACCTCAGAATCAAGAAGAGCCAGTCAAAAAAGCACTGATTGATAAAATGATCACAGAGATTGATCAACGCTTAAGTAAGCAAGTTGACGAAATTCTTCACCACTCTTCTTTTCAACAACTTGAATCAGCTTGGCGTGGATTAAAATTACTCGTTGATCGCACCGATTTTCGTGAAAATATTAAAATCGAAGTAATTAATGTATCTAAAACTGACTTGTTAGAGGACTTCGAAGATGCTTCAGAAATTACTCAATCAGGACTCTACAAGCATGTCTACACTAACGAGTTTGGTACATTTGGTGGCCAACCTGTTGGTGCTATTATTGGTAATTATGACTTTGGTCCTTCTGCGCCTGATATTAAAAACCTTCAAAACCTGGCTTCTGTAGCAGCGATGTCTCATGCACCATTTATTTCAGCCGCTGGTCCTAAATTCTTTGGCTTAGAATCATTTGAGGGATTACCTGATCTAAAAGATCTTAATGATCATTTTGAAAGTCCTCAATATGCAAAATGGCAAAGCTTCCGTGAGCAAGAAGACTCAAGATATGTAGGCTTAACATTACCTAGATTCTTATTACGTCAGCCTTATGACCCAGAAGAAAACCCTGTAAAAGCGTTCAATTACCATGAAAATGTTTCTGCTACTCACGAAGATTATTTATGGGGAAATACCGCTTTTACAATGGCAACTCGTATCACTGAAAGTTTTGCTAATTTCCGTTGGTGTCCAAATATTATTGGTCCTCAATCAGGTGGTGCAGTGGAAGATCTACCCCTCCACCACTTTGAAAGTATGGGAGATATTGAAACTAAAATCCCAACAGAAGTTCTTGTTTCTGACCGCAGAGAGTATGAATTAGCAGAGGAAGGCTTTATTGCTCTCACTATGCGTAAGGGCTCAGATAATGCGGCTTTCTTCTCTGCCAATTCCGTTCAAAAAGCGAAGTTTTTTGGCAATACCGAAGAAGGTAAAAACGCTGAGTTAAATTTCCGTTTGGGCACGCAACTCCCTTACTTGTTCATTATTAGCCGTCTTGCACATTACATTAAAGTGCTACAGCGTGAACAAATCGGTAGCTGGAAAGAACGTACAGACTTAGAACAAGAGTTAAACACTTGGATTCGTCAATACATTGCTGATCAAGAAAATCCACCAGCAGAAGTTCGTAGCCGTCGTCCACTTCGTGCAGCCAATATCGAAGTAATGGACGTTGAAGGCAATCCAGGTTGGTACAAAGTAAACCTATCAGTTCGCCCACACTTCAAATACATGGGTTCTGATTTTACTTTGTCGTTAGTTGGTAAATTGGATCAAGAGTAATCCCTTTCACCCTGTGTTTAGTAAAAGTCTAATTATTGACAATAAACACAGGGTATTTCACAGGGTGTTAATGGAATAAAGAGTGAAATATGTCGAACCAACGATTATTTGAACGACTATTAAGTGGTACAACACAAAGCAATCAATCTGTCACGGCACAGCATATGACAGAATCAATTCGCTCACACGTCAGTCAGTTACTTTCAACAAGACAAGGGGCTGCATTGATCTGTCCTGATTTAGGCTTGCCAGATCTTAATATGTCTCACATGAGTCCGCATGATGCCATCCTTCATATTAAACGCGAGGTTGAACGTGTTATCGCTCGCTATGAAACGAGAATCATTAATCCTCAAGTCCGCTATTTAGGTGATATCTATAACCCTTTACGTCTCTATTTTGATGTCAGTGGTGATGTCATCATTAATGGGAAAAATACCGCTATTTCATTTACCGCTCATGCTCAAGCCGCTAACCGCAACGCTGAAACCAATATTACACAAGGTGCAGCATGAGTTTTAATCATTACTATCAATCTGAATTAGCGGCACTACGCGAATTAGGAAAGTCGTTTTCGAGAGAAAATCCGGCTCTAGCGCCTTATTTAGGGCAAGAAGGATTAGATCCGGATATTGAGCGATTATTCGAAGGATTCGCTTTTTTAGTTGGTCGTTTACATCAACGCTTAGATAACCAATTACCTGAATTAACCCATTCATTAATGCGTCTATTATGGCCTAATTATGTTCAAGCAATTCCGGCAATGAGTACTCTGCAATTTACACCAGCAAGTGAAGCAACCCAAGCATCAATAATTAAGCGTGGTACGGAAGTGCTTAGCCAACCTATTGATGGCGTTCAATGTAAGTTTAAAACGTGTTTTGATGTTGATATTTACCCTGTATCTCTTCATTCATCGTCTTTTACAGCAAATGGGCATGGTGGCATTTATCAACTACGATTGGAATTACCTTCAGGAATCGATCTAGCATCGTTAAATATGAAACAGTTACGTGTTCATTTTAATGGTGACAAAGCCAGTTGCTTGTCTCTCATTATGGCACTTTGCTCTTCCACCACTCAAGCTGAGTTTTGCGCTTTGGATAAAGAGTTAGAACAAATCAATCGCTCAACGTTTCCAATCCATAGCATTAAACCTGTTGGCTTTAAAACCAATGAAGCTATTTTTGATTACCCTCTCAATACATTTGAAGGCTACCGACACATTCAAGAATTTTTTTGTTACCCAGAAAAATATTACTACATTGACTTAACTGAGTTACCAGTTTGGCCAGCTCAGTTTAGTCAAGGGTGTAAATATGTCGATTTAAAATTCACGTTAGATAACATCACACAACAGCCTTTTTACGCTAATCGTGTTCAACCAGAGCTATTTTGTACCCCAATCGTTAATTCATTTAAAAGTGATACTCAACCACTCTTACTTAACCACAGAAAAGATCATTATAAGATCACACCGGTTTCTTTAAATGACGATAGCAGTACCATTTTATCTGTCAAAGAAGTACACGGTTGGAACCCAGGACAAAAAGGTCGTATCGATTTTTACCACTTTGAATCATTTGAACATAATGAAAATAAAAATCGCTCAAACTATTACAGTATCCGCCAAGAAAAGAACATTGTCAGTGGGCACTTTGATACGTATCTATCGTTTCGTTCTCAACACACCTTTACCAATAGCGTGACGGTTTCTATTGCCGTTACTGCATGTAATGGGGCATTAGCTCAGCGTTTATCTGTAAACTCTATTACAGAAACAACAGATCAAACAACTGGTTCAGCAACATTTACCAATATCAGAACAGTAACGCCTTGCTACACCCCACCCATTGATAAAGATGGTCTTTGGTCACTCATATCAAATATGTCACTTAATTATCTTTCATTAACCAAGCCAGAAGCGTTTAAACGCATTTTGCTTGCTTATGATTTTGCTGGCCAACAAGATGATGCAAAAGGAAAAAAACATAAAAGACTGATCGATGGCATCGTAAATATATCGACCAAACCTTGCGATATGTTATATGAAGGTGCTCCTGTACGAGCAATGAATACACAACTTCATCTCAACACGAAGCACTTTTTATGTGAAGGCGAGCTATATTTATTTTCCACTGTAATTAATGAATTTTTATCGCTTTATACCAGTATGAATTCATTCAACCAATTGCACGTTACAAGCACTGATGGAGGAGACTATTCATGGCTACCACGAATGGGGCAACAACCTCTAATTTAGTCTCGATAACATCAAATCAAATTCCTATTCAATTAGGAATAACCATTGAACATATTGGACATTTATCTTTGATGAAGGCATTGGATCATGTATGTCATCACTTAAAAACCAATCATGATGAGTGGGATCTTGATCAGGCCTATGATCGCATTCAATTTGTAGCGAACCCTTCTCAAGGTTTCGCTCCTCGTGAGATTCAAAGTATTAAAGTAATCACTCATGATGATGGGCTACCAAAAGTCATTATGACGTTAAATATGCTGTCATTAATTGGTGCTTCATCGCCCTTACCTGCTTTTTATAATGATTATTTACTCCAAGATGAAAATAACGTTCTAAAGTCATTTCTTGATATTTTCCATCACAGATTACATCGTTTAATTCGTAGTGTTTGGCAAAAATACCGTTATAACGCAGCGTTTAGAGAAGGCGCCAATGATCCGTTTTCACAATATATCTTTGCATTACTTGGATTAAAAAATCCTGAACTGCGTGATGATGACTCAATTAACTGGTCTCGCTTATTTCCTTACCTTGGTTTACTAAGCCAAAGGGTAAGATCAGCAAATACAATCGAAGCGCTATTACGATATTACTTCCAGCATTCAGCGATACATATTGAAGAGTGCATTCTTCGTCATTGCTCAATACCAACACAACAACTCTGTGAATTAGGGCAGAACAATGCCGTACTTTCTAGTACCTCTGTTTTGGGCAGTAGTGCACCAGATAGAGCAAATAAATTTCGTATACATATAAAAGAATTAACGTGGGATCACTTCCACTCTTTTTTAACCGATAAACCAAATTGGATCGCACTCAATCAATTAGTGCAATTTACCGTTAAAGATCCACTCGATTTTGATATTCAACTTCATTTAAAAAAAGATGAACCCCGTCCATTAACCTTATCAGTCGATAATGAATGCTGCTTAGGTTGGACGAGTTGGCTAGGTTCAAACCCAAATGAAGGACGTATTACACTTTCAGGGAAAACATTATGATTAACGTAGAACTACCTCAATTAATTAAAACATTAGATAAAGAGTCACATCTTGCGTTAGAGCAAGGTGCACAATTATGCGTCACTCGTGGCGGTAATGAAGTGTTATGTGAAGACTTTATTCTTGCGGCACTGAATAATCCACAAAGTTTTTGGAATAAAGCTTGTCAGCAATACAATGTATCTACTGATGTTTTAATTGAAGCGCTACAACACGGAAGAAAAAGCACCTCATCTGAAAGTAATCACCCCGTTTTATCAACTGCGTTAATTGAATGGCTTCAAGAAAGTTATCTTTTCTCCATGCTAGAGATGCAGCTTTCTGAAGTATTAGCAGCGAACTTACTGCTGACTCTCCTTTCCCATCCAAATAAATATGGGCATACCCCCTATTACCGTGAACTCAGTGTCATTCCTATCGCTTCATTAAAACAACAGGTTGAAGGCTTAGTCAGCTGCGCGAATCAAGATTCTCAATCCTCTGCTGAACATCAAAATGCACTCGATGCATACACGACCAATTACACACAATTGGCGAAAGATAATAAAATTGATCCTGTTTTATGCCGAGATTCTGAAATTCGTCAAATGATCGATATTTTAGCCCGTCGCCGTAAAAATAACCCAATGATTGTTGGCGAAGCGGGGGTTGGCAAAACTGCATTAGTAGAAGGTTTAGCAATAAAAATAGCTCAAGGAGAAGTACCCGATATGCTTGAAAATGTCGCCCTTCTCTCTTTGGATCTTGGGTTACTTCAAGCAGGTGCAAGTATTAAAGGTGAATTTGAACGTCGCTTAAATTTGGTTATCACAGCAGTTCAAGAAAGTCCGACACCTATTATCTTATTTATTGATGAAGCACATACTCTAATTGGTGCTGGTGGACAAGCAGGTAGCAATGATGCAGCCAATCTTCTAAAACCAGCTCTTGCTCGAGGTGAATTACGTACAATAGGTGCAACAACGTGGTCTGAATATAAAAAATACATAGAAAAAGATCCTGCACTTGCACGACGTTTCCAACCGGTAAAAGTAGACGAACCAAATGTTAGTCAAGCTGTAACAATTTTACGAGGTCTTGCAGAGCGTTATGAAGAAAGCCACGGTGTTTATGTAAGAGATGATGCCATTATTGCCGCTGCTGAATTATCTGCACGTTACATTAGCGGTCGTCAACTACCAGATAAAGCCATCGATCTTCTTGATACAGCTTGTGCACGTGTGAAGATCAATTTAAAAGCCAAGCCTGAGTCATTAGAAACGTTATTACATATTATCGCTATTACTCAACGTGAGCTTGATTGTGTATTAAGAGATCAACAAGCAGGAATTAATATTGAAGAAAACACCATTACTCAATTGAAAGAAAAGCTGTCTCAAACCCACCTTGAAGCTGAACAGTTAGAGCAAGAATGGCAAACACAAAAAGAATTAGCCGAAGCACTGCTAACTTCTCGAATTGACATTGCACTATGTGATGATGAAGAAGAAAAGCATCGATTAATTTGCAACCAGCAAGAGATACATCAAGCGCTATCGGATGCACAACACACACACTCTTTAGTCAATTACGAAACCTGCCCATCTTTGGTTGCTGAGGTAGTATCCCATTGGACCGGAATTCCAATGAGTACATTACAACGTGGACAAGCGACTCAAGTACTTACGATAAAATCAAAGCTAAAAGAACAAATCAAAGGCCAAGATCAAGCCGTCATCGCCTTAGAAAAAGCAATCCAAGCCACTGCAGCAGGATTAAACAACCCTAATTCTCCAACTGGTGTATTTCTTTTTGTTGGTCCAAGTGGTGTAGGAAAAACTCAAACCGCTCAAGCCATTGCCGATTTAATGTATGGCGGCGAACAATTTCTTACCACTATCAATATGTCAGAGTTTCAAGAAAAACACACCGTATCTCGCCTAATTGGTTCGCCTCCTGGCTACGTTGGATATGGTGAAGGCGGTGTGTTAACTGAAGCCGTTCGTCAACGCCCTTATTCAGTTGTATTACTTGATGAAGTCGAAAAAGCAGACCCTGAAATCATGAACCTTTTCTATCAAATTTTTGATAAAGGCGTAGCTAATGATGGTGAAGGAAGAGAAATCAACTTCAAACAAACGCTAATAATCATGACCTCAAACTTAGCCTCTGATCAAATTGAAGCCCTTTGTAATCAAGAAGAAAAACCGACAACAGATGCATTAACTAAAGCCATCCGTCCAACGTTAAATCAGTACTTTAAACCAGCCTTAGTCGGACGAATGACCGTTGTCCCATTCTTCCCTCTTGATATGGAAAGTATGGAAGCCCTTGTAGATATTCGCCTTAAACAATTAACCGAACAGCTGTCATTGCAACAAATCACTCTTCATTATGACGAAGCAATCATTCAACACATTGCTCAAAGTTGTACATTAACTGAAACCGGTGCGAGAAATATTGATGCCATTATTAATGGACAACTAAAACCTGCATTTTCATCCCAAATACTGCTAGCACTGGCTAGAAAAGAACCATTGACCAGTATATCTCTATGTATCGATGAAAATGGCCAAGTCTTTTGCGAGTTTGAGGACTAGCCATCATGCCAGAGCTATTAATGAATATTACTTCAGAACAACAAAGTGACTTTAATAAATTCACTCAATGTTGGTTATCTGGAATTTTAAAACACAGTGGTGCCCAAAAGGTAATTTGCTTTTTATCGCAACCTTCTGGTGCACAATTATTTAAAATGGCTGAAGGTTATTCTGACTCTAAACATCAACCTCAAATCACCTCTTTGCCTTTTGAGAATAAACACGACAAAAATAACATCATTAATACCGATTATCGTGAATTTAATACGTTAACTCTCTGTATGAGTGAAGGGCGTAATTTTAATCTTCATTTTAGTCAATGTACTGATGATATTAAGCATATTTTATTCGAACAATCAGAGTATTACACTCTAACCGATGGTGAAGTTGAATTTATGCCATTAAGAAATTCACAACAAAGAATTTCAGGCGTACTCATGTTCTATTTCTCCAATTTTAGTACCTACCAAAAAAGCGATCGCCAAACAATTTATACCCTTAACTCACTTGCTATTGACCGAATCGCTCTAGCAATTAAAAACAGTTACGCTTTATTGGATCAAAAGATTGCTCCTCATTCATCAACAACCCACATCCCATCGGATTTTAATATTGTGGGCGATAGTAGTGCGATAAAAGAGGTACGTCTTAATATATCTAAAGCACTGCATATTAATCGCAACGTGCTAGTAACTGGTGAAACAGGAAGCGGTAAAGAGCTTATCGCAAAAGCTATTCATCAATTTGGTAATAGAAGAAATGAGCCATACGTTGTACAAAACTGTGCTTCTATTCCTGAACACCTACTTGAAAGTGAGTTATTTGGTTATCAAAAAGGAGCGTTTACTGGAGCGGATAGAGATTACATTGGTTTAATCCGCTCAGCTGATAAAGGTATCCTCTTTTTAGATGAAATCGGAGATATGCCAAGCTCACTGCAAGCCAAGCTGCTCCGCGTATTAGAAGAGAAAAAAGTTCGTCCGTTAGGGTCAACTACCCTTTACGATATTGATGTCAAAGTCGTTGCAGCAACACATCAAGCTTTAATCAAAAAAATTGAGCAAGGTGAATTCCGTCAAGACCTCTATTTCCGTTTAGCACAATTTACCATCGCACTTCCTCCACTTCGAGAGCGTTATGGCGACATCTCTTTATTGAGTCAATTTTTTGCTAAACATTATGCTTTAGAGCTTCACCAACCCATTCCCGCATTAACTAATGAGTTTATCAACTACCTTGATAATTACGCATTCCCAGGGAATGTTCGTGAGCTAAAAAACATCATAGAGCGTTGCTGTATGGAGGCACCTGACTGCCAACAATTGGATAAATCCATCATAGAAAAAGTCTTGAATAGCATCATGATGATGACGCCAAAAGAGAAGAAAGAGCAGACGTTAACTGGCAGTTTATCTTCTCAAATAGACCAATTTGAGAAGAACGTTTTAATGCAATATTTAGAGAAACATCAAGGGCATCTACAGACCATAGCTAACCGACTAGAGCTATCAAAAGGTTCTCTTGATTATCGATTACGAAAATTCAATTTGTCCGCCAAGGAATGGAGATATTAAGCATGTTGTTACGCTTTTCACTAATCACAACCCTATTACTGCTGTCAGCATGCAGCAATTACGATGAATATCGTCCTGTTGGCAACCCTGCTCCACAAGAGCAAACCACGTTAGTTTCAGAGGAGGAATAAAAGATGGAACTGGCTTTTGATATTATTCAATCACAAGATTTACCTATTGATACCTTACCTACTTTTACCTTCAAAAAGGCTGGTGGAACCATTGGTCGCAGTCCAAATGCCGATTGGTATATTGCAGATAGTAAAAGACAATTATCAAACGTTCATGCTTCAATTAGCTTTGAAGATGATCAATTTTTTATTACCGATAACAGTACCAATGGCACCTACTTCAATGGTGAAGAAGCATCACTGAATAGCGGTGAATTACATCCTGTATCTCATGGGGATGTTTATGAGCTTGGCTTCATTAAAATTCGTGCTCGTCTATTACAAGACCCAACCAATTATCGCTCACCAGAAACAAATCCAAATGCCTCTCGTGATCCTTTATCAAACCATGGTACGGATGAATCACCATCGGTATTTGACATGATCCCTGATGACAGCTTTTTAAGTGATGGACCAATTGAAGAACTATTAAATTCAGACGAAGAAATCATTCTAAAACAAGTAGAAGAATCGACACCTTCTCATACACAAATGGATGATGTGCTACTTAAAGAGCAATTCATTTCTCCAATATTTAATGAAGAAGAACTTAGCAATGATTCCCTTGATGATGAGATTGAGCTAGAACCGACTTATCAACCAAAAAGATCAAAGGAAAAGATCAATACAACCTCTAAAAAGAAAATAGATAGCATCACAAACAAAGAAGTACCTGATGCACAAGTAACCTCAAACGAGGCTTATTTAGCTGCATTATCTAAAGGATTAGGCATCGAACTTACTAATCTCGAAGATCCAGAACAAACCTTATTTGATATTGGATCAGCGCTTCGCAGTTCAGTAAATGGCATCCAACAATTGCTACGTACGCGTACTGAAATCAAAAATAAATTAACAGCGAATGCCACCACGATTCAAGGCCAAGGTAATAACCCAATAAAATTCACCCATGATGTTAACGATGCACTCAATATCATTATTCATCATAAACCTGGGTATCTACAAGGGATTGAAGCCATCAACCAAAGCTGTAAAGACATCCAAGCGAATCAATTGGCTATTCATGATGCTTGCCAACATACGTTAGATGCATTGATTGAAAAACTCTCTCCAGAAACGCTGATATATCGCTTTGTGCAAGACGGAATACAAAGCAAGTTTGGTAAACCTGACGCCAAATATTGGCAGGCTTACAGCAAACTACACAAACAAATCAGTAAGGACCCTGATTGGCGCAACGCATTATTAGAGCAAGATTTTGCTAAGCAATATGAATCTCAATTACAAATGCTCACAGCAGCACTTCGTGTGTAATGAGCATAAAGAATTAAGGATAAGGACGTATTCACTATGAAACAATTATTTACCTTCATAGCTCTATTGTTACTCATTGGGTGCAGCAGCACACCTGATCCAACTTACGTAGCGCTTACTCTCAATGCATCTGCAAATGTTAACCCTGATCATGCGGATCGCCCCTCGCCTCTAGTGGTAAGGGTATTGGAGTTATCTTCCATTACTGGCTTTGAAAATTCAGAATTTTTTGATTTATACAATAATGCAAAATCAACCTTAGGAACGGATTTTATCGCAGAAGAGGAAATCATCTTACGCCCTGGCGATAAGAAAATCATCAAATTAAAGCTCAGTGAAAAAGGACAATATTTAGCCGTTATCGGCGCTTATCAAGATATAGATAATGCAAAATGGCATTACATATACACAGTTGAGCCAGAAGAGGCGCAAAAAGTAGAATTGATCGCTACCGACTCTTCTATCGTCAAATTAAAACGCGTGAAAAAGAAAAATAACGCCCCACAAAGCAATAATGCGCGAATTTAGAGGATAGATAAATGCAAAAAGTTATATGGAAAGAAGGCATGCTATTGCGGCCTCAACATTTCCAACAAAGTGATCGTTACTATCAAAATCAACTGCAAGTACGTACGCAGAAGCAACACAGGTTTAATTGGGGTTTCCATTCTCTGAGTTTTGATAATCATCATTTATCTGTTGGAAAGATCGTGATCAGTCAGGCTAGTGGTATTTTACCCGATGGTTCACTATTTGATATTCAACATCAAACAACCCCTATTGTTTGGGAGTCTGATGCGCCTAAGACAAACTTAAATCTGTATTTAGCGATTTCTTTATCGACTATCAATAGTCCAGAAGCTCGCGATGAAAAAGAAACCGAAATTAACACTCGTTATGTTTCTCACGATTTAACCATTTCAGATAATAATGCCCAAGTACAAAACTTGCAGACTATCAGTTGTGGTGAGTTGGATTTTCATATTATTACCGAAGAAGAGATTGATAATCATTGGGTTAAAATTAAACTGTGTGAAATTAAACAAGTCACTCCAGAAGGTGCGATTCAACTCAACCCTAATTTTGAAGCGAGTTTTATTAATGGTGTTCACTCGTCTCTTGTTCACCGTTCGCTACGAGAAGTCTTAACGCTCGTTACTCATAAAGCCGATATTTTAGCCGAACGTATTACGAAATCAGGGCACGCAACCTCTGAAATTGGTGACTTCTTATTACTTCAATTATTAAATAAGTATGAGCCTCAACTCCACTATCTAAATAAG
Source organism: Aliivibrio fischeri ATCC 7744 = JCM 18803 = DSM 507 (assembly GCF_023983475.1). Taxonomy (NCBI): domain Bacteria; kingdom Pseudomonadati; phylum Pseudomonadota; class Gammaproteobacteria; order Vibrionales; family Vibrionaceae; genus Aliivibrio; species Aliivibrio fischeri. Next base: position 1,097,189 of record NZ_CP092712.1, on the reverse strand, counting down.
TGCTCTCAATACCATCCAGAGGAGCTCTTTTTATTACTTTCATCTTTGCAAGGAGAGCTGTCTACTTATGATTCTGGTCATCGTCGACCAGATCTAAAATTATCATACAATCATAAAGAACAAGGCGAGTCATTTGATCAGATCTTATTTCATTTGCGTAAACAACTGAATCAGTCATTAAAACAAAACGCCTTTGAGATACCACTACAAAAACGCAATCACGGTGTACTTATTGCCCCTATTTCTGATGATAGCTTATTGCAAGAAGCCACCTTTATTCTCGCGGCTCGCTCTCACACCGATGCTGAAAGCTTACGAAAACAACTGCCACCACAATTAAAAGTCGGGCCTGTTGAAAAAATTCGCAACCTTGTAAACCTTCAATTACCGGGTATCACTTGTCGCTCACTTTCCGTAGCCCCAAGACAAGTTCCTTTCCATGGTGATTATTGTTATTTCACCCTTGATTTAACCTCAAACGATCGCTCTCAACTAACGCAATCTGGAGGATTTGCCTTCCATATTGCAGGTGATTTCCCTGAGCTTTCTCTTTTCTTTTGGGCAATAAGGAATAGTTAATATGAACAGCAGTAGCATGGATGACCGTACTGTACTTATCACACAAGAGCCAAATCAAGTTAACCCAACATTAACTGAAAGCCCAAGTGCACCCAAATTCAACCAGCTTCAAGAACGAATGGTTTACGCCGCGCGTATTAAACCAGAAGAATACAATTTTGCAGGAAACAACCCACTAATCAGTGCTGCTTCCTCATTACTCTGTATCACGTGTGACTTAAAAAAAGAAAGCTACCAAGATATTGAGTTACTAAAACCGAAATTAGTTGAAGAGTTAAAATCCTTCGAGTTTCAAGCCATTAACTCAGGCGTTGAGAGTAATTATGTTGCCTTATCTCGCTACCTGCTTTGCACTTTCGTTGATGAAATTATCGTAACAACTCCATGGGGTTCAGAAAGTCACTGGGCCTCAAAAAGCATGTTAAGTAGCTTTCATAACGAAACATATGGTGGTGAGAAATTTTTCTTACTATTAGAAAAACTCAGTAGAAACCCTGCTAAGTATTTAGATTTATTAGAGTTAATGTATTTATGTTTGAGCTTAGGTTTTGAAGGCAAATATCGAGTGTTATCAAGAGGTCTGGTCGAATTAGACGCCATTCGTGATTCTCTTTATCGCCAAATTCGCTCTTTACGAGGAGATGAGCAAGCCAGTCTCTCTCCAAACTGGGAACCGAAACAAGTTCAACGCCATAAACTCACAAGACAAAGCTCTTGGGTTGGCATCGTATGTGTTGTGGTTTTCTCATTGTGTGCTATTTACGGTGGTTTCTATTATGTATTGGACCAACAATCAGAGCATGTAATTCAAGCTTTTCAGCAAATTGATTTATAGGATTTTACGGATGAAATCATTTTTTAATTCATTGCTTAACACATTAAAAAAGACATGGTGTTGGAGCTTATTATTAACACTATTTATTGCCTTATTATTGTGTCTATTTGGTAAACATATTGCGATAGCAAATACCCCATTAATTGAAACGACTACTGGAAAAACATTAACGGTTATCATTTGCTTACTACTATGGGGAGCATTCAATCTGACTTTGTGGGGCTTAGCAAAACGAGAAGCACAAAAAGAAGAAAATAGAGAAGCGTATGAAGCCGCACAATCTGAAATGGCTTTTATTCGTGAACACAGCACCATTCTCAAAACAAAACTTGAAGCTGCAATTGCAACAATCAAGCGTGCTGGGTTATATGGAAAACTCAATAATAACGTTAAATATCAACTTCCTTGGTATATGGTTATTGGCCCACAAAATAGTGGTAAAACAACTCTTTTAGAGTGTTCAGGGTTAGATTTCCCTTTAAACCAAACTGATGGGCATTACACAAGAGACATTCAAAATAGCCAACATTGTGAATGGTATTTTGCTAACCATGCCGTTCTTTTAGATGCTGCAGGACGCTTTTTTGATCAACATGAAAATGAGTTAAGTAAACCAATTTGGGGAAATTTTTTAAAAGCTTTACGCAATAAGCGCCGCCGTCGCCCATTAAATGGAGTCATACTAACTATTGATATCACAACATTACAATCTCCAGATGAAAGTGCTATCGAAGTTCAAGCCCGCTATGTTCGTGAACGCTTACAAGAGTTAAGACATGATTTAAGCTCAGATATGCCTATCTATTTCTTATTAACGAAAATGGATAAAGTCGAGGGATTCGAACCCTTTTTCTCTTCTCTATCCAGAGAGGAAATGGACCAAGTGTTTGGCGTCACTTTTAACGAAGGTGAAGGCCAACAAGCCGATAAAATTAAACATGAGTTCGAAAAGCTCATTTTACGTATCGATTCCCAAGTCATGTCGCGCTTACACGATGAGCGTGATGTGATGAAACGTGCAGAGCTATTACAATTCCCACGCCAATTAAGCTTTCTTGCTGAACGCTTAGCGTTATTTTCTGAATTAGCCTTTACTAAAACCCGTTATCACCAAGCCTCTCATTTACGCGGTTTATACCTAACGTCAGTACCCGAGCCAACAAATACCCATACTGAATCAACCACGTCAGGTATTGGGCAAAACCTTGGGATCAGCTCTCGAGTTCTCCCTACTTATAAACATCAACGTGGGTTCTTTATTCGAAAATTACTCGAAGAGGTGATTTTTCCAAACAGTGAGCTCGCTACATTGGATGAAAAATATGAGAAACAAGTAAAACTGAAAAACATGGCGGTCTATGCAGCCTCTTTTGCTATTGTGATTGGGTTTGGTTCATTATGGGCAACCAGCTTTTTAACCAATCATCATAAGCAACAAGAATTACTGTCTCTTTCTAGCGATTATAATCAACAGATTGTCCATTTATCCCCTTTAGCTCCTTCTATTGAATTACTGCCAACGTTAAATACCTTATTAGCAGCAACTCAAGTGTATTCAAAAGAGAGTGAAACGCTCACAGATGAGTTTGCGGGACTCCAACAAGGAGATAAATTACGGAAGGCAGCAGAAACCGCGTATCAAAGAAGTTTACTGAACTTATTACTTCCTAAAGTGACAAGTGAACTCGAATACCAAGTGGCAAACAATCAAGATAATAGAGAGTTTTTAACGCCCTCTTTACGTGCATATTTAATGTTGAATCTACATGAACATCTCGATAAAGCATATCTAGAAGAATGGATGGGATTGCATTGGTCATATTTATACAGTGGTTCAGCAACAGAACAAAAAGAACTTCAAGCGCATTTTTCTAATCTATTAAATATCGAATTTGAACCAGTTCAATTAAACGATAATTTAATCGCTAAATCTCGTAAATTTTTACGTGAAGCAGATACATCAGAATTGGTTTACCAACAACTGAAACAAGATGCAAAAGAGATGGATTTACGTGACATAAAAATCAGTGACCACTTAGGACCAAATCAAAACCTGTTCAATCATACCAATACCATTATTCCTGGTTTATATACGCAAAAAGGATATAAAGCGGTTTTTCTGAGTAAAGGATTAGACCAAGTAAAACAACTGATTGAAGAGAACTGGGTTATCGGTTTATCAAGTGACTTAAGTGCAAATGAGATCCGTGGACTATACGCAGATGTCGAAGACTTATATTTCCATGATTACATTAAATATTGGAAAGAAGCGGTAGATCAACTTCAAATTAAGCCATCTAAAAACATGGATGAAGCCATTCTTCAGATATCGAATATTACTGGTTCGAGTCAACCAATTTTAAAACTTTTAAATCTAATAAAAGAAAACACTACCTTTGTTGATAAGGCTCAAGTTGCTTCAAAAACTGCAGGCCAAGTTAAGAAACTACCTGTAAATACGAAACTGAAGAAAGTCGCCTCTCTTGGCTTACACAGTGTCGAAGAACGATCTCAAAGCGCTCGTAAAGCAGTAAGTAATCAATTTGAACCACTGAACCTGTTACTCACAGATAAAGATCAAGCAACGATTCCATTAGAAGATGCGCTAGTTGTGATCAACGAATTGAGTGGACGTTTATCTATGGTGAAGTTCTCACCTAACCCTGATTCATCAGCCTTTAAGATTGCTCGTGATCGCATGCAAGGAATACCAAATGAGTTAAATGATATACGTGTAATGGCAGAAACACTTCCTCAACCGTTACAGCAATGGTGGAAACAAATATCGAATAACGCATGGGGAATTATTCTGAGTCATTCAAGAAAACACGTACAAATGGTTTACCATGATAAAGTCGTTACTCATTACGATGTCGCTTTATCTGGTCGATACCCATTTAGAAATAGTAGCCATGATGTAAACATTGCTGACTTTGATGAATTCTTTCAAAACGGCGGTATTTTAGATAATTTCTTTGACGCCTATTTATCCTCATTTGTGTATAAACAAAAAGGAAAATTCAAACAAAAATCCTTACATGGACGTTCATTAGGGCTGTCTGATTCATTCTTAGATCAATATAACTACGGGTTAACTATCCAGCGTATGTTTTATGGCTCAAAAGGAAAAGAAGCCAATGTCTCGTTCCGTATTGCGCCATTTGAACTGGATGCAAGTGCCTTACAGTCCACATTTTATTACGGGAAAAACAAATTTGCTTACCGTCATGGTCCAATACAGAAAAAACAATTTACTTGGCCAATAACAAATCAGCGTCAATACGTCAGCTTTGTTTTGCAAGATCTGAGTGGCTCTAAAGTCGTAAACCAACAAAACTCAGGCCCTTGGGCTTTCTTCCGAGTATTAGACAAATTCAGAGTCAATAAATACCGAGGTCAAGATGTCATAAAAGTAGATCTAGAAAATAAAGGAATGAAAGCCAAATACCTTATTTATAGTGATCGAACCCCTAATCCTTTTAATAGAAAAATATTAACGAATTTTTATCTTCCAAAAAGGATTAATGGATGAGCCAACAATTTCAAACGGCCCATTTTTCAGAAGAAGGCAAGGTAAGAGATAAAAACGAAGATGCGATTTTATCTTTTACCGAGCAAGGCATCTGGATAATAGCAGATGGCATGGGTGGATATGAGTATGGTGAAATTGCGAGTGGAATGATTGTTGATGCCTTCCACTCTGAATTACTGTACGGCAGCCTAGAACAAAAAATTGATAAAGCAAAGAGAATGCTTTTAAAAGTTAATCACCATTTAAGTCAAGAAAAGACATTATCCCATAGTGCCGTTATTGGCAGCACGGTCTGTATGTTAATTGCTCATAATGGTCATATCGCTTGTCTATGGGCAGGCGATTCTCGATGCTATTTATTTCGCCATAACAAGTTATATCAAATATCGAAAGATCACACCCGTGAGCAAAATGGGAAAGAAGCACTCACACAAGCCATAGGAATGGGCCACAATTTATCAATTGAACATTGCATTATTCCATTACAGCATAAAGATACTTTTCTTCTGTCCAGTGATGGCGTACATAAGTACTTATCAAATAATATGATTGAAGCGTGCATGGCTCTTCCAAGTGCCCTCAAAGGCTGCTATCACTTAAAAGAACAAGTATTACTAACAGAAGCTAATGATAATTTATCTGCCATTATGATTAAGGCCAACAGATGACTGATATCAATATAGATCACTTTATTTCCGATGACTCCGATGAAATAAATACAAAGTCTACAGTAAAAGAGGCAAGTGCTCTCCCTCTTCCAAAGATCATTAATGAACGTTATAAAATTAAGCGAGTTCTTGGTGTTGGTGGTATGGGGATTGTGTATCAAGTTGATGATTTATTGCTAAAAAGCATAGGGTTGAATAATTACCATATGGCAATAAAAGTGTTAAATAGTGAAGCCTCCCATTTTGCTGATGCCGATTTATTACTGGTAAATGAATATATTCAATCTAGTCATTTACACCATCCAAATATTGTATCAATACAACACTTGGCGTTATGTAATGAGTCGCAGCGTGGTTTTCTTATTATGCCGGTTATTAAAGGTGAATTGCTCTCTCTATTATTGGATTCACCTTTTGAAAACATTCCTATCGATGCGAGATTGAAATACGCATATAGCTTAATTAATTGCATACATCATTGTCATAAACGAGGCGTGATACATGGCGATTTAAAACCAGGAAATATCCTTATTTCTGATAGTAATGAATTATTTTTATTCGATTTTAGTATCAGTCGAAACCTAGACCCAGAGAAAAACAAATTTACGATAAACTTTAACCAAGTCCATGCTTGGAGTGGCGACTATGCAGCTCCAGAAGTGTTGCAAGGCAATGCCCCAACAATAAAAAGTGACTTATATTCATTAGCCATTTTACTCTATAAATTACTATTTAAAGTACATCCTTATCAACAGAATAAAGAGCAATTAGAACCAAGAACAAGAGAAGAGCAAAAACTGCATCATTTACTACTACAAGCAATGGGCCCAGTACCAAGCGAACGACACTTGAACTTTAAAGGGCTACTTAATATATTCAAAGAAATGAAGAACTGCCAAATAGACACCAAAGTGCCTATGATAAAAAAGGTAACTTCCATATTTTCTAAAAAGTAATTACGCGATTTGATCCATTTCACTGGATGGAAAGCAAGATATTTGATTTCTACCAGCCGTTTTTGATTCATATAAAGCAAGATCGGCACGCTTGTAAGTTGCCTCACCAGAATCGCAAATATCAGTAATACCACCACTAACAGTTATCGTTTGCGGACCATCAGCAAGATGAAGAGCAACCCTCAAGCGATTTAAAATCACTTCGGCTTCCTTCAAGCTTGTATTTGGAAGTAAAATAGCAAACTCTTCGCCGCCAATTCTTGCTACAAAATCAATATTTCGACTTTCTGTTTGTAAAATTCTAGCGACATTTTTAATAACTTTATCGCCGACATCGTGTCCGTATTGATCATTAATACGTTTAAAATAATCGATATCAATAATAGCCAAGCAAGACATATTTACTTCAGGCATCAAACGCTGTTTATTTGTTAATTTTGAAAACTCAGCTTCAAACTTTCTTCGGTTCCAACATTGAGTCAGCATGTCTTTCTCGCTCAACTCTCTTAAGCAGTTTTCTAATGCTTTTCGAGCAGTAATATCAACAAAAGAGGCGATAAAATACTGAACCTTACCATTTTTACCCATAATTGCTTGAATTCGTAAGATTTCAGTAATTAACGTACCGTCTTTTCTTTTATTAACAACTTCACCTTCCCAGCACTGATTTTTTTGAATTGTTTGCCACATTTCAGCATAAAACGCATCACTATGAACACCAGATTGAAAAATTGAAGGACATTGTCCCATCACTTCTGATTCTTCCCAGCCACTAACCCGAGTAAACTCTTCATTTACCTTGATGATACGGTTGTTCTTATCAGTGATCACAATCGAAGACATACCATTCAAAGCGGCTAGTGCTAATTGGCTCTCAAGGCTGGTTGTTCGATGTTTTACAATATATCGAGAAATAATAACGGATAAGATAATAAGTAAAATAATGGCCATTATTGTTTCATAAATAATAAATGCTAATTTATGATCTGTACCCGCAGAGTCTATTTTAATATTGCTTGTTAATAATAAATAAAGCTCACTGCCTTCAAATCCATTTCCTAATGCTATTTTATCAAATGCAAAAAAATGTTTCTTATCTTTGAAACTATGGATGTTACGATCTTTCATCGCTTTCCATAAGTTAGGATTTTCAATCAATAAATTAAAACTATCTCTTTCTTCTATAAGGTTACCTAACATCTTTTCTTTATTCTTAGATGCTAAATAATAACCATCAAGACCAACAAATTCTAAGTTATAATGGTTATCAATAGAATAATCAATTTCTTCAATTATTTCATACACATCTAAATTAAAAACCAAATACCCTTTACGGTCATCAGCAACTTCTACAGGAGTAAAAATGCGTAATGTAGGTTGAAGAGGTATAACTACTTTTCCATTTTCTGTTTCAAGATCAATACCAAAACTACCAACCTCTTCTGCCTTTAATGTTTGTGCATATAAAAAATAGTTACGTTGAGACTTATCTTGTAATTGGTAAATAGGAGTAACTTTTATTTCACCATTAATATCATCAACCCGAGATTGCTCCAGACCATCAGAATCAATAAAACGCACTTGTGATATATATGAATAATTGGTTGCAGTTAATGACCAAAGAGATTCAAGTAATGCTCTATTTTTTAAAGATGGTGATTGGATAAACTGCAATAATGCACGGCTATCAGCCAATAAACGTAGCGAAGTTGATAACTCAGAAGAGATTTCATTGATGGCATTTTGACTATAATTCAGTTGATGCTTAGCCTCTGTCTCTCTTGAAGATTGGATGGCATTCAGTTCTGTTTGATATAGTGTCCAAAAATAAAAAATCGGAGTAGCTCCGATTAATATAAATGTAACAATAAAATATTTTATTTGCTTGAGATTCATGTAACCTAATAAATAACTAATTTTTTCATGATTATTTTATCAAATATATAAAATAAATTAGTGATCACACTCTAATAATTCAGGTGAATAGCTTAATTAATGGCGCCGTCATATTGACGCCAATTATGTATCTATGCTAATTAATTAAACCTATAACCATTCAGCCTAAATATAATTAACAATTATCTAGAAAGCATAATTTAGACTGATTGTACTGTATATTTCATCGTGTTCTTTACCAGTAGCCACAACACTATTGTATATATACTCAGCATCAATCAACAAAGACAAGCTCTCCATTAATTTATTTTTTAAATAAACATGAGTCGTTGTTGTTGTATTTGATTCACCATAATCCATACGAACACCACCACCAAGCTCTAAACCATCAGTGATTTTGCTGTCCCCTTCAATGAACAAGTTTGCGATTACTTCATCTTCCGAATTGTTTGGTAAATCTTCATCAAAAGCTTGTCGTTTAGAATAACGATAACCCGGACCGGCCCCTACATCTAATTTTGAGTTTGAGGAATCCACCAACGTTGCACCAAAACCACCGACTAACAAGGCTTGCTCACGGTATGTAGCAAACTGATCGTGCTCATATTTAGCATTTCCAAATACAAAGAAAGTATCTGTCATGTCATATTTAACATCATAAACTGTTTTATTTTTGTTCGTACCATCATCACTCTCATTACCTTTTGTATAGTAAGTCGAGAACGCAACTTTATGATGCCAAAGTGCTTCTTCATATTTTAGAGTTAATCCAGAATTAACCGACATCGAAGTTTCATCTGTTTTGGTATAGATGAATCCGACCTTTGCATCTCCACTAAACTCCCCATTATCAGCAGGCGGTTCTGCTGCTAGAGATGAAAAACTCAACAAGCTTAATGATGAGATAAATAATGCAATTGCGGTTAACTGTGACATGAATTTCCTCTATACAGTAATTAAAGTGCTGTAATTATAACCAAGAGAATTTACTTTATAGGCTAAAGCACTGTTAGATCTCAAAATCGAGACTGTGCCTTTTTTTCAATGATTCCCAAACATACTCTAAGCGTTTAATTATTAATCACTTAGTTTGTTTTTGCTTATTTGTGCTTGCAATCTCAACGTGCATGTTGAATAATCCAATTCGTTCTTAGGAACAACAGAATCTATGGAGGCCCTGGTCCTCCCGCAACACTAACTCGTGAACTCGGTCAGGCCTGGAAGGGAGCAGCCGCAGCGGGCGACGTGTGTGCCGGGATGTGGCTGGGGCTTCCACCCATCTAGCGTTTGTAAATTTCAATGTTTCACTTCTCTATTACTTCCTTTAGCTTTACTTTCACTTTTTATTCTTAATAAAAAAATGGGCAAGAAATAATTATTCCTCACCCACTTAATTTCATGATGTTTTAAGCACTTTAATCGACTCTAAAAGTAGCCAATTGTTGCTGTTGTTTTTCAGCTAGCTCTGATAGGTGTGTACTTGTCACTGTTGCTTCTTCAATACCCGCTACATTTTGGTTAGTAATGTCTCGAATTGTCGTAATATTCTCGCTAATTTCAACCATAGTACGTGATTGTTCGGAAACCGCTGTCGCTACTTCAGCATTCGATTGTGATAATTCATCCATCGCTTCATTCATCGACGATAATTGATCTCGTGACTGTAATACTGACGCTGCAGTTTCATCAATCATAGATAAACAACGTTGCATATTTTGCTGCGCATCTGTCGATTTACTTTGCAATTGTTCAATAATTCGTTGAATGGTTTCCGTTGAGTCTTGAGTCCTTGTTGCTAGTACTCGAACTTCATCTGCAACCACAGCAAAACCACGTCCCATTTCACCAGCTCGAGCAGCTTCAATCGCAGCATTAAGTGCAAGCAAGTTAGTTTGCTCAGAAATATTCTGAATCACCGCAATAACATTACCAATTTGCTCACATTCTTTGTTTAGATGCTCAACAACTAAAGACGTATCATTTAATTGCTCTTGCAAAGCACTGGCGCGATCACCATTCTCACGTGAAGAACGCATTTCTAAGCGACATAGCTCTTGTACACCACTCATTCTTGTTTCCGCCGCCTTCGCAGATGCTTCAACTTGATTTGCAGATGCCGATAATTCAGTAATTGCCGCAGCAATCATGCTCACTTGATCATTTTGAACACTGCTGTTTTCTGCACTTAATTCCATAACTGAACGCAATTGTAATGATGCAGATGCCAATTCTTGACCATGCGAGTTAAGATCTTTAATTGTTCCTCTTAGCGTATTAATCGTTATATCGGTATTCTCACCAAGCTGAGAAACTTCATTCACACCTTTTAAACTGGTATGAAATACTAAATTACGCTCAGCCAAACCACGGATAACACTTTGTACTGAATTTAATTGAGTAATAATGATACGGGTTAAAATCGTCACTAAAATAGATGCTAACACTGCACCAATTAATAACCCAACAATATTAACAACAATACTATTTTCTGCATTTTCTATTGTATTATTGAAGTTGTTTTCTAAGTATTTTTTGCTGTTTGCAACTGAATTATCAATTAATTGCCTAGCTTCTGCTCTAATTTCAGCACGCTTAGCCTGATATCCAACCCAACGCGCAGTTATGCTTTCTAATGTTCTTAATTCTTTACGCCATACATCAAGAAATTCGCTTTGTAATTTCTTTAACGCTGGTCCCTTATACATTGGTTCAATCAATTCTTCCATTTGGTCTAGCAATGCGTGAAGCTCATCACCATCTTCTTGAAGACGTAAATAGAACACCCCCGAAGATTTATACCCAATTCCTTCAGATATCACCGATAACTTATCACGAATAATCGGCCATTCGTCTACATTTGAAGGATGATGATTCACGTCTAAATTCTCAAGATAAGGAGCTAACCACGGTAACACATTTAAAAATATATTATGCCCATCTACTTTTTCATCAATCATCTTTTTTGAAATAGAATGAAACTCATCAAAAGATTGTGAAATTCTTTCTAAATCATTCAGGTCCTGACGACTTAACTCCCCCATATTTCTTAAACGAGTAATCACTTTGTCTTTATCTTCTAAGATCTTAGGGTAAGCTTCGTTATATTCCTTTTGTCCTCTCTCAGGATCGAACATTTCACTACGAATTGCAGCAGTTCTTAATCTCGAAAACAAGTTATCAAGTTCAATATAGTCTTCAGAAATAGTATTACTCACCATTGAAGACATAATATTATTTTCTGTGCGGATAAGGTTTGTATGCAAAAATGTAGCACTACAAAAGAATATTATGAAGGTACCAATAAATGGAACCATTAGCTGATAACGTAGCTGTAAAGAATTACGATAATATTGAAGGAGTAAACCCATTTATATGCCTTATAAAAGTAACTTCATTCATAAATTCAACCATGACTAATGAATGCTAATAACTAAAACGCTTCCTTTAACTAATTAACGTTATCGCGCTTTTTCAAGTGTTATACCGTGGGTTAAAAAGCAAAAAAATAGGCTAATTAAATAAAGTTGGAATTAATTTAAATAATGAAAATTATCTAAATTATTATAGCTAAAGCGTATATCTTAAATCAGATTAAACATAAAAATACGGCAAAAACCATTTAGATTCAAAAAGTTAAAACTGCACATAAAATTTAATAAATAAATGAAAAATAATAGTTATTACTCATAATAAGCCATGTTAACCAGATAGGTGCATAGTAAATGAGTAACCTTGATACAAAAACAAATGTAACCTTGTTAACTTACATTAGTTTTATTGCGAGTCGCTTTGTAATTTATAAATCATTCTTAGCAGAATTTTTTTTATATCCTAATCTTATTTCACACCAATTAAAAAGTGATTGGTGATTTTTGAATTACCTTTAAGGATATGAAATGGAACATTCAAATTTAAGAAAAAAACATAATTATAAATTTGCTCTATCTACCCTAACCCTTTCTTGTTTAATGGCATTTAATGCTCAAGCGGCTGTAGATTGCTCGCCACTTGAAGCTTGGGATGCAGGGAAAGTGTACAATGGTGGAGAAGAAGTAAAACAAGGTTCTAATGCCTATAAGGCCAAATATTGGACTCAAAATAATGACCCCGCAACTGCTGGTGAATGGGGTGCATGGCAAGATCTCGGTGTATGTTCAGGAGAAGTACCAAATGAAGCGCCAACGGTAGATCTAACATCTCCTAGTGCAACGGAACAACTCACTACAGGTGACCTTGTCACGTTAACAGCATCAGCGGCTGATAGCGATGGCAATATAGTTCGCGTCGACTTCTCTGTTGATGGTGTCGTAATTAGCTCAGTAACAGCCTCTCCATACTCTACTACATGGACAGCTCTTGAAGGCAACCATACAATCAGTGCGCAATCTTATGATGATAAAGGAAGCCAAAGCACAGTAAGCTCTGTTGCAATTAATGTGACAAATACTCCTACTGACAATATCGCACCAACAGCGACGTTAAGCTTATCTGCAACAAATGTTGAACTTGGTTCTGTCGTTACACTAACAGCAGATGCCGTAGACTCAGATGGCACAATAGATAAAGTTGATTTTTATATCGATAACACTCTTGTTGGCACAGCTGCAACAGCACCTTATACCCTTCAGTACACTACAACGGCTGTAGGTTCTCTTTCTGTCTATGCTAAAGCGACAGACAATTTAGGCGCAACGGCAAATTCAGCTTCCGCTAATTTAACGGTTACAAGTTCATTGCCAGTTGCAGATAACTGTCGTCCTGATGGTTTATACCAAACAGAAGGCGTAACAGTGCCTTACTGTACTATCTATGATAAAGAAGGCCGTGAGAAAATGGGGGCTGACCACCCTCGTCGTGTGATCGGTTACTTTACAAGTTGGCGTGATGGCGGTGACGAACAAAATAGTTACTTGGTAAAAGATATCCCTTGGGAGCAACTAACCCATATTAACTACGCTTTCGTAAGCATTGGTTCAGATGGAAAAGTCAATGTAGGTGATGTTACCGACCCAAATAATGCAGCGACAGGTAAAGAGTGGGCAGGCGTTGAAATTGATCCTGCACTTGGATTTAAAGGCCACTTTGGTGCACTAGCAACAGCTAAAGCAAAACACGGCGTTAAAACATTAATATCGATTGGTGGCTGGGCTGAAACTGGTGGTCACTTCGGTGCTGATGGTAATCGTGTTGCAGATGGTGGTTTTTATACCATGACAACCAATGCAGATGGCAGCATCAACCACGCAGCTATCGAAAAATTTGCAGCATCAGCAGTTGAAATGATGCGTAAGTACAAATTTGATGGTTTAGACATCGATTATGAATATCCTACCTCAATGGCTGGTGCAGGTAATCCTGATGATAAAGAATTCATGGAACCTCGTCGCCAATACCTGTGGGCATCATATCAAGTTCTGATGAAAACATTACGTGAAAAACTGGATGTTGCATCTTCACAAGATGATATTCATTACATGCTAACGATCGCAGCACCATCATCTGGCTACTTATTACGTGGTATGGAAACGTTTGATGTTACGCAATACCTTGATTACGTAAATATCATGTCATACGACTTACATGGTGCATGGAACGACCATGTTGGTCACAATGCTGCACTATATGATACTGGTAAAGATTCTGAATTAGCTCAATGGAATGTTTATGGTACTGAAGCTTACGGTGGTATTGGTTACCTAAATACCGATTGGGCTTACCATTATTTCCGCGGTTCAATGCCTGCAGGTCGAATCAATATTGGTGTTCCTTATTATACTCGTGGCTGGCAAGGCGTAACTGGCGGTGAAAATGGCTTATGGGGTCGAGCTCCACTTCCAGATCAAGCTCAATGTGAACCAGGTACTGGTGAAGGTGAGAAAAACAATTGTGGTTACGGTGCACTAGGTATCGATAACATGTGGCATGATAAGAACTCATATGGCCAAGAAATGGGCGCAGGTTCTAACCCTATGTGGCATGCTAAAAACTTACAAGAAGGTATCTTTGGCTCTTACGCGAATATCTATGGTTTAGATCCAGCAAATGACCCTGCGGATCAATTAGTGGGCACTTATACTCGCCACTATGACAGCGTTGCTGTCGCACCATGGTTATGGAATGCAGAGAAAAAAGTCTTCTTATCAACAGAAGATAAAGATTCTATCAACGTAAAAGCGGACTACGTTATCGACCAAGAGATTGGTGGCATCATGTTCTGGGAACTGGCTGGGGATTACAGCTGTTACGTACTGGATGCAAATGGTAATCGTACTTCTGTAGATGCAACTGAAGCGGCTTGTCAAACAGGTAATGGTGAATACCACATGGGTAACACCATGACGAAAGCGATTTATGAGAAATTTAAATCAGCAACACCATATGGCAATACCGTAGCTACAGGAGCTATTCCAACAGAAACGGTTGATATTGCTGTAAACGTAGGCGGTTTTAAAGTGGGTGATCAAAACTACCCAATTAATCCAAAAGTGACGTTCACAAACAACACAGGTCAAGATATTCCTGGAGGAACTGAGTTCCAGTTCGATATTCCAGTATCAGCTCCTGATAATGCGAAAGATCAATCTGGTGGTGGTTTACAAGTCATCGCTTCTGGTCATACTCGTCCAAACAATATTGGTGGTTTAGATGGAACAATGCACCGTGTTGCTTTCACTCTTCCAGCATGGAAAGCACTACCAGCAGGCGGCGTGTATGAACTGGATATGGTTTACTATCTACCAATTTCTGGTCCAGCAAACTATACAGTCAATATTAACAACGTTGATTATGCCTTCAAGTTTGAGCAACCAGATTTACCTCTAGCGGATTTAAGCTCTGGTGGTAACAATGGTGGTGGTAATGGCGGCACACCTGATGCGGGCTGTGATGCTACAGGACTTGTTACTTATCCAGATCTTCCACAAAAAGATTGGGCAGGTAACCCTAGCCACGCAAATACTGGAGATCAAGTAGTTCACAATAACATTATTTACCAAGCAAATTGGTGGACAGCAGCAGAACCAGGAAGTGACGGCAGTTGGACTAAAGTGTGTAACTTATAATAAATGATTAATTACACTTAATAAAAAAGAGCAGCGATGTATTATCACTGCTCTTTCTTTTTTAATATTCTAAACAAAAACCTTTTATGCGTACTTTGCTTTTAATTCACTAATGGAAAGTGGTTTATCTAAGTAATACCCTTGAACCAAATCACATTGATATTCTTTTAATTTCTCTAATTGCTCTTTAGTCTCAACACCTTCAGCCACTACCGTCATTTGGCATGAAGCTCCGATAGCAATAATCGCTTTGATCAAAGATTCACTTTGATCATTGGTGAATAAACTGCTTACAAAAGAGCGATCAATCTTAATTTCTGTAATCGGTAAAATATTAAGATAGCTTAACGATGAATAACCGGTACCAAAATCATCTAATGAAATACCAAATCCGAGTTTCTGTAGTTCCAATAAAATGGGCGATACACTTTTTAAATCACTGATTAGAATATTTTCTGTTATTTCGAAGGTGATCCGTGACACATCAATACCTGTTCTCGAAACAATCTTCATTATACGAGATACAAATCCCTTTCTAATTAATTGCTTAGGTGAAATATTAATTGAAAGCATAATGGCATTCGTACCATTAGGCATCACTTCTTGAATATCTTCACACGCTTGCTGTAAAACAAAATCGCCAAGCTGATCTATCATCCCTATTTCTTCTGCTACAGCAATAAATTGAACGGGAGAAACAGAACCTAATTTGTTATTGCACCATCGAGAAAGCACCTCTACACCATAAATCTCACCAGTTTTGGTATCAATTTGAGGTTGATATACTAAAGTGATCTCACGTTTATCTAATGCACTTTTTAGCTCCTCTTCTAAACTAAATTCATAGCTCACTTGTTCATCAATGCTTTTATCAAAGAAAAGTGATGCGCCTTTATGAACATCTTTTGATTTATAAAGCACAATATCAGCTTTAGAAATAAGCTCAGAAGAACAAGTCGCATCCTTAGGGTACATTGCTACCCCAATACTACATCCAGTTGTAATTTCTTTACCGTTTATAGAGAAAACATCTTCAAAAACGGATTGAATCTTCTCAACCCATAATTCAGCATCTTGTTGAGACGTTAAATTAGAAAAACAAAAAACAAATTCATCTCCACCAAAGCGTGCGACCATTTCGTCTTTTTCAATAAAATGACTGAATCTAGAGCTAATTAACGTTAATAATCTATCGCCAACATCATGCCCATAATGATCATTCACTTTTTTAAAATCATCTAAATCAACAAACATTAAAGCTATCATCTTTCCTGATTGCTGAGCTTTAACAATTTCTTCTTCAATTCTTGACTCTAGCATGACCCTATTTGGTAATTGCGTTAATCCATCATGTAGAGCCATGTATTGCATTTTATTTTTTGTTTTCTCTAACACTTCAAAATCATTACAAATTCGATCTTGAAATTTATTAAAGCGCATCGCAACATATTTACTAACACTCAATGATAATAAGGTAAGAATCAACGCCAAGGTTAATGTTAGTAATAGTATTTTCTTCAACTCTTCTTGATTTTGCTGAATTAATATTCTTTCTTTTTTCTCTAAAAGACGCTTATTTGTATCAGTATAAACTCCACCACTAATCACCCAATCCCATTTATCGTATTTTTTTATATAGCTTAGCTGAGAATCAGAACCATTATTAAATGCATCAAGTCGATTTAAATACTTAGAGAAGCGGCTGTTATTATCATCAAATTTTGAATTTAACGTATTCATAAATTCATAAGGATTAATATCCGTTTTATTATAAATATTAGTATTTATTAAACTTTTATCTTGATGAGATAAGATGTTGCCTGAATGATCAAAAACAAATATATAACCGTCATCGCCATATCGAACCTCAGATATCCATGCAAGTAATATTTGTTGTATATCTTCTTCAACATCAACAACATATTCTCCTGTACCAATATATATATCTAATGGTTCAAAGTATTTTGCATAGCCTATTTTTTCAAAAGCTTCATCTTTGTTATCTGGTTTTGGGTACCACCACTGACTGAAACCTTCTCCTTTTTCTCTCATCATTTTCACATGATCTTCTACGACTCTTTTGCCGTGAATATCCGTAAAATTAATCAGATTCTTCCCTTCATATTCAGGAAAAATAGGATGCATTAAATTTGTACCATTCATGTCATAGATAAAAAAGTAACCTCGACCATCGTTAAAACGAGTTTGACGCAGAGCATCTGCTATTAACTTTATTATTTCAGGTTTGGTTTTTTCTTCATTTTGTTGATATATAAAACGAATAACACCGTAGGCATCGTCTATACGATGTTGAATTGATTTTTTTAGCGTTTGTTCTGCCAAATTATCTTCATAAATAATTTGTTCATAAATACTATCAACTTGTTGCTTTACACGACCTTTTTCTTGCGTAAGTGCATCCGAATATAATGATTCTATTAATGAGCCAACTTTGGTTTGATTCTCATGAATTACAATCGCGTTTAAAACCAAAGTAAAGATACCAATTAAAGCAATCGGCATTAACGAAATAAAAGTCAACAGCCTTTTATCAGACTTATGCAACATAAATAACCATTTACAATTTAGAAACAACCGACCAATGCTAATAATGTTTATTACAAAATAATAGAACCTTCCTTATATCTTTAACCAGAAACACAAAAAGATGTGAAGTCTGCCATAAAATAATCACTCATTCATTGAGGCGATAAATAATGAATAAATGCTTTAGACGTCTAACTTGAGATAAAAAACTGCATTGAAAATGAGATTAATGATTAAAAAAATACGATTAGTTTGGAATTCTGCCTCTTAAGGATTAGATTAAACTTAAGAAAAATTCTTACCATACATGGAGTCACCATGAATAAATCAGTAATAATTGCAATAACCTCAGCATTATTTATCGCAGGGTGTTCAACTCAATCAGAAAAAACACCAGCGGTTTCATCAGATAATATCAATCCAATTTGTAATGTAGATAATAATATGGCAGGTGGATGGACAACATCTACCGTAACACCGGAAGCAAAAGAAGCGGTTGAGTACGTTTTAAGCATGATGAATACATCAGCTAAACTTAAACAAATAGTAGATGTAAAAACTCAGGTAGTGAATGGCATTAATTACGCGATTGATTTTGAGCTTGATGACGGTCAAGTCTGGAATACTCGTGTATATCGCAGCCTTAAAGGTCAATATCAAATGACTCAACCTGCTCAGCAAGGCAGCATGACTCAAGATTGCCAATAACACCACCACAATCTAAAGGACACTCTAATGCTTAAAAAAACAGTAATTACGATTTCAATGCTATTAGCACTAGCTGCATGCAGTTCATCTGAAACTCCAGAACCAACAAAAGCAGATGCAACCAACCCTGCTGCAACATTTTGTGCTGAGCGTGGCACCTATGATTTAGAAACAGGTAATTGTACATTAGGTAACGGCGATGTCGTTAACGCTTGGGAATACTACCGTAACCACAAACAATCAATGACTAAACCTGTTGGAAAGCCTAATCCTGCTGCTGCATATTGTGTTGAACAAGAAGGCACATATAACTTAGATGACAGCACATGTGTATTAAAGACGGGTGAAATGGTTAACGCTTGGGATTTCTTCCGTAGCAGCCAGAAATAACACGAATCATATCTAAAAATAATAAAGGCTGACTCTTCAGCCTTTTTTTATTTGTCTTTTTCCTTTACTGATAGTAAATCTCATTTAGAATGCGTACATTGTTTTTATTACGAGATGAGATATGTCATATTTACTTTCAATTACTCTACTATGGGCTTTTTCATTTAGCCTTATCGGCGTATATTTAGCTGGCCAAGTTGATGCTTGGTTTTCTGTGCTAATGCGTATTGGTTTAGCTACCTTAGTTTTTCTTCCTTTCCTACGCCCAAAAAATATCTCATTGAATACAGCGCTTAAATTAATGGCTATTGGTGCTATTCAATTAGGGGGAATGTATGTCTTCTACTACCAATCCTTCTTATACCTTACCGTTCCTGAAGTTTTGCTTTTTACTGTGATGACCCCTATTTATATCACTTTATTAAATGATGCATTTGAAGGTAAATTTCATTCGCATTTTATGATCAGTGCCGTAATCGCAACACTAGGAGCGATTGCCATTCGATATAATGGGATTGATGCAGGTTTTTTATTAGGGTTTGGACTCGTTCAAGGGGCAAACCTTTGTTTTGCGACAGGACAAGTTTGCTATAAACGTTTAATGAAAGATCAAGAAATTGAACAAAAAACAGTTTTTGGTTTCTTCTTTATAGGCGCATTTATTGTTGCCAGTACTTGTTATTTATTATTCGGAAATAGCGAAAAGCTGCCAACAACATCCGTTCAGTGGGGAGTATTAATTTATCTTGGCGTGATAGCATCAGGCATGGGGTATTTTATGTGGAATAAAGGTGCAACACTGGTGAATGTTGGTGTGTTAGCCGTAATGAATAATCTACTTATTCCTGCGGGTATCTTAGTAAATCTATTAATATGGAATCGAGATGCGGATATTCTAAGGTTGAGCATTGGCGGTGCTTTAATTTTATTGGCGCTTCTTGTGAATCAGAAATTAGAAAAAAGACATCATCAATCTTAACCAAAATAAAAAAGAGCAGTATTTACATAACAAATACTGCTCTACTCTTATTAAGAGTCGTGTTTCACTCTCGTCACACCAAATGATGCAACAACACAAGTAAAGTAGAACCAAGATACCGCACCAGCAAACTTACAGCCCTCTTCAAAGATCTGAGTTGTTTCATAACCAAAAGGTAAATAACCTTGAATCACATCAGTACCAATTGAACCTGCTAGTAACCCGCCAGCCAGTAAAAATGAGAAGCCATCAATTTCAATAATATCTTTATAGTGTAACGCTAAAATGGCAAGAGCCACGACAGCATAAAAGAAATAACAAATATATTGATTTACGTATCGATCATGAATTAAGAAAAAATCATCAACAGCTAAAATTGATGCCAACGTTCCCATTAGAAAAAGTAAGCGTTGCTTCTTACCACTATGAACAAAAATCGCACTGAAAAAAGCAATTGAAATTGAACCTACCCAAAACCACACGCCAATGTTTGAAAGAAATCCACGGAAACTATGCACTTCTGTTTGTTGTGCCAAATCTCTCAACACTTCCATTGGAGTAAAGCCTAATGCCTTATTAAGGCCAAACAATGATAATGCATAAAATACAATAGCAGGAATTAAAGCCAGTAAACAATAAGATAGCATTCGTTTAGGATTAAAAATCTGACGCAAAATAGTGTTCAAAACACACCTCTTTAGTTATTTCTTGTAATAAATGTTGCGCAATAATCTATCTTTTGAGAAACAAGATCAAGATCACATTTGTTGCATAAGTGAGATAAATTGCTCACTAATTTATTCATTATATTTCAATTAGCAAAATTTATCTTTACGAGAAAAATTACTCGTTTTACTTGGTTACTCTTTAGCCTCATAGTCGCGGAAAATTACTTCCTATCTATTACTTTTTTTGAGGCACTGCGGTGGAAAAAACAACATCAACTCAATCACAATCTGGTCTACTTATTCCTGTGATTGCTCTCTCTTTATTTGCTATTGCATCAGGGTATTTAATGAGCTTAATCCCCCTAATGCTAAGTCAATATGGGATTGAGGCGAAATACGCCAGTTGGTTAGCCAGTGCTTTTTATGCAGGTCTACTTGTTGGTGCCGGTGTTATCGAACCTTTTGTGGCTCGTTTAGGCCATAAAAACTCATTCGTTTTATTCTTAGCTCTGCTTGCTGCAACAATTATAGCTCTTCCTGCTATTCCTGATGAATTATTTTGGATGGTAGCAAGATTCGTTGCTGGTATTGCCGTCGCTGGTGTATTTGTTGTTGTTGAGTCTTGGCTGTTAATTGGTGATGCAGAAAGCCGACCAAAACGCTTAGGTTTATACATGGGCGCACTTTATGGCGGTTCATCTCTAGGACAACTTGGTATCGGTTTTATTGGTATTGAAGGTCTATTACCGTATTACATGATCATCGGCCTAATCATGATGGCCATTGCTTGTTTATTATTTGGTAAAGGTGCACAACCTCAAGTTCAACACCACAATGTTTTGAACTTCAAACAAATACTAAAACTAAACAAAGCTTCTATCATGGGTTGTGTTGTGTCTGGTCTATTACTGGGTGCAGTGTATGGTCTAATGCCATTAGAATTGAAACATCGCAACATTAACACTGCGCAAATTGGTAGTCTTATGGCGCTGATCGTTCTTGGTGGTATGGCAGTACAACCGATTGTTTCTTATTTATCGAAACATTTTGCTAAAACGCTACTAATGGCTCTATTTTGTATTTTAGGTGTTTTCTCTGTTGGTTTAACTGCATTGAGTGATCACGCAGCTGTACTGGCAGTAGCTTTAGTTCTTCTTGGTATGGCTGCGTTTGCACTTTACCCAATTGCGATCTCACTTGGCTGTGATCAACTGGATGAATCTTATATTGTGTCTGCAACACAAGTAATGCTTTTTAGCTACAGTATTGGTTCGGTATGTGGCCCTGTTATGGCAAATACATTAATGAACACTGCCGAAGGTCTTATGAGCTACTTATTTGCGATCTTATTAGCAACAGCTATTTACATGATCTTCGCTAATATTCGTCAACACCGCCCAATGGTTGCAGGCGAATAATTCCTTAGATTCTTATTACGGTGCGCGCTACAATGCGCACCTAAATAATTATGAGATATTAAAATGGAAGACGCACAATACGTTGTGGAGTGGGAAGAAACCACCACATTAAATTTTGAAGGTGCTCAATTAGTTTCGGCTTACCACACTTGTGAAGAAGAAGGCGATGAAACTGAACTTGAATTCGGTGAAGGCTGGTTTCAAGGTAAAGATGGTGAAGAGTACCGAATTGAAGTTCAAATGGCTCCTTTCCATCCTTATGATGAAGATCCTGTTCGTTTAGCTAACATCACAATTAATGGTGAAATCGTTAAAATTCTGGAAATTGCAGAAACCATTGATGGCGAATTCTTCATTGAACCAAGTGATAGCGATTACTAATACAATCAAATACCAAAAGGCACCGTTTATTTTTATGCGGTGCCTTTTTTAATATTAATTTATCCATACTGCAAATTATCTTACTTAATCATTTTTTCCATAGACAGGTGTGGAATATCGGCTTCAATAAACTCTTCGCCATAAGGTCGAAATCCCAGTTTTTCATAAAACTGAATCGCGTGTTTTTGAGAGCCTAAATATACACGCTCATAGTTTTGGCTTACCGCTTCTTCTATAAGTGATAATACAATTTTAGAGCCTAAACCTTTAGAGCGATACGCTTTTAAAATCGCAATGCGTCCAATATGGCCATCACTTAAAATGCGTCCAGTTCCAACCGCTTCTCCATCACAATACACAAGCGCATGAACAGCACTTGAGTCTAAACCATCAAATTCAATTTCAGGATCGATCTCTTGCTCTTGAATAAAAACCGAATCTCGAATAGAACGGACTTCCTCTTTTTCTTTATTTATATACGCGACATTTTTTACTTCAAACATGTTTCCGTTCTCTTTATTAACGATTAACTCAATGTACCGAAAGTCACCGTATGAATAAAGTGAAAATCAATAGTTAGACTGTAACGATAAACTTAATAATGTGATAAATAGCCCTATACTCTGAATTGCAAATGGGTATTTGGCATCTTTCCAATGCATACTACAAAAGACAATCGCTATAGGATTGAAAATAATACACAACAACCCCCACACAATACTCTGGCTAAAAGCCTCTAAGACTAGTAAAGCACCGCCAACGAGAAACACCACAACACCGAGCCAAACAAAAATATCAGCCATAAAAAAAACACCTCATTTATTCAATGACCATAAGGTACTTAAATGCATAAACTGAGTGTGAGTCCACAATTGAGACTCGTATTTTTTACGAACTATTTTAATGTTTGGTTCAGTTTGTATTAAGGAAAAATTAATCCACTAAAACCAAAGAGTCTAAAATACCTTTTCCACTATGAATTCCACCTTCATTTTCACTGGCAGGCTTACTACGAATTAAATAACCCGCATAACCATCCAGTTCAGTAACAGGCTTACCATTGTAGTAAGCGGTAAACAGCCCTATTTCACTCACTAAATCATTTACAAGAGTCTGTTCACCATCTCGAACCGCTACCGTTGGTGTATCACGTTCATGAGGATATAAGCGCTGCATTAACGCCCATGCGTCATATTTTGCAGCATCTAATTGATTGAGCTTTTGGGTAATATCATCACCAAAAACGCAATGTCCACCACCTTCACCTTGATTTTTTAATACCCATTCAGACTTATTCGCATTAAGAGTAAACCAATGAATAGTATCGGCATTAATCGGTTTCATATCAGCTAATACGCTTTTAACCAATGATGCTTCGTCTATACTCAATCCCCAACGAGCATATTCACTTTCTGGCATCATAGTTAACAACATTTGCATTGATTTGCTGGTCGCTAATTGCTGACTAATGGTTGCGTTTACGGCAACATGATGCTGTTCAATAAATAACCTTGTTTGGCTCAACGTATGGCAACAAATTGACTCATTAAGCTCTGCTGAGAAATAATCCTCATACTGATAGCCTGCACGTAAATAAACCACATCAACAGCACCAACGTTTTCTAGCAATAAGCGTTTATTATCACCACTAGATAGCTGAGTTCTTAATTGTTCAAACGTTCTTCGAACCGTTCGAACACCTTGCTTTTGGAGTTCAACTTCCAACAAATGTTGGTCATACACGTTATCTTCATTCTTTTGTACAACCATCAAGAATGTCGGTTTGCTTTCATTACCAAAATGCGCATTTACCGATTTCGCTGCCGCTGCAATACCATATGCAAGTTGTTCTAAACCTTGATTTTCAGCAGGCACAGCCGATGCATCTTCAATCCATTGGTGATACGTATTTGGCCATTGCTGTTTCATAAACGCATGAAGCTCTGCCGCTCGTTGGCCAAAAGGCCCCATGCCAGCTGCAATACCATTAAATTCAATGACTTTTGCACCGTGTTGACGGTCATCCATAAAATCAGTTCGCATCAATAATAACGGCTGACGCTCAGCAACAAGTTTATTATGAGCGTCACCATGCAGTTGTTGATGTAATGACATTAATAAACCAAAGAACGGATCAGCTTTTGCCATATCACTTAATGATGATTGGAGAAAATCATGATCTTCAGAAACGTTATGGATTAATTTAGTGATCAGCGGAGTCACTCTCAACAAATGTTGATATACATCACGCTCGATACTCATAGAGGCTATACTAAATGGACAATGTCTTGCCGTATTATCTGCTTGTCTGAATGCTACCCCATGCATGATTGCCCATTCACATGCATCTTCAATGATTTGTTGAGAAACCAACGATTTTTTTTCTGTATTCATATGATCATTTGGATAAATATAAACCAAGACTCAAACAATGAGTGCCTTGTTATTTTTTATAAAACGCATATTACAACTTTGAGCTTATGATTACTCACTGTCGTTATTGCTTGATAAATTCGACATCAGCTTTTTTAATCTTGCTAAATCAATTGCACTAGAACGCACTGTTAACTTCATATGATCATAATCATATTCTTCACTCACCACACTCATGCTTGAGCGGATCTCTCCCATTATGCCTTTTGCATCATAAGGAACAATGAGTTCTTCTTCGATCATCCCTTTCTCTGAAGCGTTAACAATGTATTTATGCAATTTAGCTACATCAAGTGGATTACGAGTTGATGTCATCATTGCATCAGGAAACTCTTCCATTAATGCTTGTTGCTGCTCAGGAGTCAGTTGATCAGATTTATTTAAAACTAATAACTTATCAATGCCATCAACACCCACTTCACCAAGTACCTCATGTACAACATCAAGCTGAGTTCTAAAGGTTGGATCTGAGGCATCTACTACATACAGTAATAATGAAGCATCGTGCGCTTCTGCTAACGTTGAGTGGAAAGAAGCGACCAAATCATGTGGTAATTTTTTTATGAACCCTACGGTATCTGAAACAAGAATTCGAGGTTGAGTTTCTGGATACAGCGCACGCACTGTTGTATCTAGTGTTGCAAACAACTTATTCTCAACCAGTACTTCACTGCCTGTTAATGCACGCATCATTGAAGATTTACCAGCATTGGTATAACCCACTAAAGCAACACAAAACAGTTCAGAACGCTGAGCTCGTCGTCCCTTCAGTTCATCTTGAACACTGTCTAACTCTCGACGTAATTCAGCTAATTGATCACGAACTTTACGACGGTCCAGCTCTAAACTTGTCTCACCTGAACCTTTACCCATTTGGCGTTCACTGTCACCGATTGAAGATTCTCTCAATCTTGGTGCGACATAATTCAGGCGAGCCATCTCAACTTGAAGACGAGCGGTACGTGTACGAGCATGACGACTGAATATTTCAATGATAATACCCGTGCGATCGTATACCTGAACACCAAGTTGATTCTCAACATTACGCAGTTGAGATGGACTTAAATCACAATCAAAGACAACAACATCAGCACAACCAAACGGTAAGTTCTCTGAAGGAATATCATCAAAATCAGTTTCATCAAAGAAATCTTCGGTATCGGCATCCGTACCCTCTCCTTGATTACCTGTGATGTGTGCGATCTCTGCCAATTTCCCAGCACCTAGCACACTCATCTTTTGCGTAGAGGTTTGCTTTTGAGATTGCGTTCCGACAACTTTAAAGCCTAATGTTGTCACCAAGCGAGTGAGTTCAGCCAAGGATTGTTTGGCTTCCTCACCTTTAAATTGCGGTGTACAAATAGAAATAAGTAAGGCGTTATTAAGCAACGGTTTTTCGGTTAGTTTCATGATTTTATCTTAAAGCACCGGAGTGCAAGCCTGATTTTAGCTAAAGTTAGTCTAATCCTACGCTGTTATTAAGAAGCTTGATAGGTAAATAGAAATTAAATAAAGAATAATCTTTTGGTTGGTGAGAGCTCATAGATATAACACTGTAAACTTAGACTGAGTAAAGCATGGTGATGTATCGCTCTGTTGCAAAGTAACTGATTTATTACCAAGGTAAACTTTCGCCATTATAAGCCAAAAACTTACCACTCTCTTGAGGTGAACTAGATTTCATCAACCCAATAAGATCACCTGCTACTTTTGCTGGTAAAAATAATTTATTTTGTGGGACGTTTGCTTGAAATGGCTTAGACAATGCAGTGTCTGTAGTTCCCGGGTGAAGAGCTAATACCACACCATTCTTCACACTCCTTCGCCATTCAATTGACATGGTTTTAATGAACATATTTAACGCTGCTTTTGATGCTCTATAGCTATACCATCCCCCCAATTCATTGTCTGAAATGCTACCTACTCTCGCAGAAATAACGGCAAATTTAGGGTGATTCGTACTTTTAAGTTTTGGGGTGAAATATTTGGCTAATAATAACGTTGGTAATGTATTTGCCAATATTATTTGCTGAAAATAAGCACTATCTAATGCGCCTAAATTTTTCTCAGGCCCTTTATCTGATGTATGTAGCATACCAACACAATTAATAACCCAATCGATATCATCAAATAATTCACTGAATAATTTCACTTCATCATCATGGCTAACATCGACTTGATACCAGCTCACTCTTTCATGCTGAAACCGTGGTTTAGTTCGACGATAAGTCGCATGGATGTGAGCAACTGAATACTGAGTAAGGCACTCTTTTATCATCGCAAAACCTATACCACCGTTTCCTCCAACAATGAGTATATTCATCATGATTCCTCGTAAAGCTCTGTCACATCACAATCTATTTTGAGCAACTTGTTTTATTACAACGAGACACTCCCGTTAACCAATAGGACACTCGATAACGATTTTTAGCAAAATGTAGATAGCACCAATCTGCGATCATCTTAATTCCCGGCCATCTGAGAGGAGCATAAAACCAACCTTTACCCACTAGTTTCCATGCGAGATACGTTACATCTAACCCGAGAATCAGCTCACCTTTCTGGTTTAATGCATGTAAAACCGTATTCGCAGCCTTTGGGTCAATATTAGGGTATTCAGAAAATGCTTCACTATAAATATCAATGGTTTTTATCACATTGTTTTTGTCTTGCTTTTTGAGTGCTCTCATCTCTTTTGCACACAATGGACAAGTTCCATCATAAAAAACGGTTAACTGATACATATGTACCTCTATGTTTGAGTTCTCTATGTTATACGTCAGAGGTGACTTTTCAGATCAAGAGAGGATTTATACCAACCCAAATAAATAGTCAGATAATTTTGCAGAAAAATGGATAAGAATAATATGTAAACATCCTTTTCGAGAGTTAAATATTTTCTAACTATTTCAATCAGGTATTATAAATTAAAAAATTATGCCAGTAAGGTATCACTGGCATTCATATTAGTATGCTTTCTGGTATATTACCAAATTAAAACTAACAGAAACAAACATAACTATTCTATCTAGTGATAGATTTATTAAGCCTTCGATTAACTAAAGACCTATATATAATCAATATTCTATCAATGTCACTATCTGATATACATAATGCATCCTTTAAAATAAATCGTCCATATTTATCCAAAATATCGACAATCGAAGACTTTTCATCAAAATCTTTTTTAAAAGACTCAAACTCTTGTAGAGAAATACTAGTATAGGGTAGAGGTAATCTTTTAAATTCACTCGGTATTAACTCTAAAACCCCTCCTCCATAATATCTGCCAAATAGTTCAGCAAAACACATAGTCAAAGGATTGTAATACGAATAAATAACCGAATTAATATCATAACCAAGTTTAACAAAAATATTATAAGCGGAATCAGTTGAATAAACTTTACTCTCATTTTTTAATAATTTAGGATATTCACTACTTCTTTTAAAGAAAAAACCATCACCAGGAGGAACCATTGGTACTTTATACCAAAACTCTCTATTTCTACACTTAAATCTATTATGTATACCTAACTGTTCTCCAAAAGCCAAATACTCATCGACTTGGCTCGATGTTCCTTGAGTATAGTTATTAAAATCAAGAAAAAAACCGGGTAACCCAGTATCTATTAGCTCATCATAGTCTCGCTTACTAAAAACGAGCTTATTCTTAACGTAAAGACCTTTCTGAACAACAGGTTTTGAAAATGATTGAAGCCCGAACTCTTGTAGACGTTCAGAATCTATAATAAAAAAGTCATTAGCGGCAGTTACCAAGCCAGGTCGAGATATTAAATAATTGTCCACTAAACTTAACTTAGTGTAGAGGCTATTCAAAAATTCTATATCGCAATCTGATAATACTAAGGAACTCCATTTTACTCCATTACTTTTGGCGGTGCTCTTACGACAAGCCTGCCTTGTCAAAAGTAAAGGTTCATTACTTCTTTTTTCTTTGGTAATTGAATCCACATCATATATATACAAGCCAGGACTTTTATGTCTTTTATGTGCAACAAGTAATACTGTATCTTGACCGGCAGCTCTAAACACTAAGCTTTGAAATGTATAGATATCGATACGCTCAAAATTTCGTTCCAAAAAGTTTTGTATACTCTCAGAAAACTTCACTTGAAGAAGATCAAAAGGAAGGACAAACGTCATAACCCCATCGATAGACAATGCTCTTTCACATTTTAATATAAAAGAAGTCCAAATATTTTTATCCGCAGAATGTGGTATATCAAACTCAGTTAGTATATTTCTAAGTTGAGTTATCTGTTCCCTTTCCAATCTACTCTTTGATATGTAAGGAGGATTACCAATAATCAAATCATACTTTCTTTTTTCTAATTTAGAAAAAAGAAAATCATCATTATTAACAACAATATTTTTATACTTAGGGACAAATTTTTCCCTAAGTTTCCTACATGACTCTGTGTCAATTTCAATAAGCTTAATATTAAGTTTATCTTCCGGTATCATTTTTAAGATTGATTCAATAAATCTCCCATCACCTGCGCTAGGTTCTAGAATGCTATTAACTTTACTAAAGTCTATCGTTTTTTCAAGTTGAAGCTTTACAAACTCAACTAACTCATGGGGAGTATAGAAAACACCTAAATTCTTACTCATTGCTAATTCACAACTCTCTAGTTAGCTTATGGTATTTTGACATTTGCCGTATTGATTGATTTAATAATTCATCAATGTCAGAAAATAATGGGTGCTTATCGCCTAAATCATCTAATTGCTGTGAAAGTTCAGAGACTATATTTTGAAAATAATCTGCCAACCAAAATAGCTCATGCCTTTTTAAGCCAAATTTCATTTTCTTATACATATATTCAGCAGCAGAATATTCCTCTCGATATTTTATTTTCCCTCTATAATCACGATAAAATGCATTATCATATCTAATATCACATGGATCATAGAAACCTTTATTACCAACTATATTTTCGGTCGGTGCATTTCCAACCCAGTGATTACTTTTTGCTATATTACATATGGGGCATGAATAAACCAAATTAGAATAATCATTCTCCAACTCTCTAAACAAACTCTTTGGAGCGAAATGGTCAATATGAAAAGCGTTACCGGAACCAAAGTAAACATGATGAATACCACAATAGCCACAACAACTATTAAAGTCTATTTTCAAATAAGGCTTATATAATCGGTAACTATTTTTTGTCTCTGTACAACTTCTCTTTGGGTTTATACATCTAACTTTAAACATGGTAAAAATTATTCCGATCTATCTTTTATTTCATTTAATTTTTCTATTATAGTTTTAGTATTATTAACAAGTAACTCTATATTTTTAACATGGGAGCTCTCCTTCAAATAACTTGGAACCTTATTCTTATAACTCAAATTAGATTCTATTATATCATCTAATTCTATTAATCTTTGTTCTTGTTCCAAACTTAATTCCGTCACCTTTGATAATTCTAAAAATTCATTTTCTGCATCCAATATCATTTCTCTGTAATGTTCTATGCTTTTTCTTAGTTTATTTTCAAATAAAGATTTTTCATCAGAAACATCACCAAATGCAGTTTCTTTTCTAAAAACAATGTACGTATCAAAAGAATTATCAATAGCATCTTCTGGATTAGAGGTAAGAATTACACAAGGAAAGTCCTTCTTTTGCTCTCTAACCATATTAACAACATCATGGCCTCTATATCCTATAGGATCATATTCATTTAATCTAAAATCAACAATAATTGCATCTAATCCCTCATTCATTATTTCATCTATAAGTTCATTAATATCTGATTTCGGCTTAAACTCCACCATGCTATAGTATTCACTATACGTCTTTATAAAACGGTTATAGAAAAAACTAATATCTGAATCATCCTCATCTAAATAACCTAACCTATAAATCATTTTCATTTATTATTTCCTTTTATTTTGATATTTATGTGGAAAAATCAATTGTAACTCAAAACCAACATCTGGTTTATTTAATATTGCTTTAGCTCCATACTCCTCTAGTGTCTTAGATAACAGCCACATACCCATCCCTGTACCAACTTCCTTACCATTTTTGTCTCTTTTAGTTGTATATGTAGGTTTAAATATATCTTTAGGCTCAGCGATATCTTTACTAAGACCAGGGCCAAGATCGGAATAGATTATAAATAAACCAGATGAATTGCTATCAAGCTGAATCTTTATCTTTCTTTCACATCTACTCTTAGCTGCCATGAATGCATCAAGAGAATTAATAATTAAATTATTGAAAATACAATCTAAATCAATTTCAAAAGCTCTTAACTGATACCCTTTCGCATTATCAATAAGTTCAATTGATGCTTTTCTCTCTGCTAAAGTATCAATCCAATCAGTTTCAAATGTCAAAAAATAATCAGAAATATTAATTTGCTTTCTATTCCTTTTATCTTTTCTGATTGTTCTCAGTGTATATTGTAACCAACGCTTAAGTTTTCTGTCTTCTTTTTCAAATAAATCAATCTTGTAAAATGGATTTTCGTATTTAATAACCTCTTTAAAATCTTCTTCTTTAACATAATTAAGTAATGTCTCTTTTATCTCTCCAAACCTGTCACCTAACTTAGTTTGTAAATTATCTAATTCATGTGTAAACGAAGCTATGGTAACGCCACTAGACGCAAAAATTCTCAGCAGAAAATTCTCTTTTTGTACATCATCTAATTCTCTTTCAAGATTCTGCTTCTCATTTTTTTCACTTAAATAAGCAATCGCTAAAGTTTCATCATCAGACTTAGTTTGTTTTCTTCCACCATTACTAAATTTTTTATGTTTATATTCTTTAAACATTTTATCTGCAATTAAATCCGCTTTTCGCCTCTCTTGATTTGAAACATCTTCTTTTGCTGGAACTACAGTATTATCATCACGATATTTCCTAAATTCGCTATATACTGAACTACGATCATCTTCAAAAATTTTAATTAATCTCTTAATAATCTCTTGAAACTTAAGTAATGCGTCAGACTCTTGCAATCCTTCTCGACTTGATTTATCCTGAAAGTGAGGATTATGTACTCTAGATATATTAATTACACCTGCAATGTTTTGAGGGGAAACTTTCCAATAACCTTTTCTACTTACTGCTGCTGGGCTTAATGCCACACGATTCCCCAAACCAAGCCAATCCCACGATGCACTATCTTGTTCTCCGTATGGGCGAACTCTAAAATTATCACGGAAAACTTTTACACCACTATTAATCTTTAACCAATGTTTGCGATTTTCACTATTGATCGTTTTTAAGAAATAAGCTTCAATATCTCTTTGATTCGATGCCTGTTTCATAAAGTAAAGGCTAAAAGAAAAAGAACCGATCTCGTCAATATCATATGTTTCAGATTCACTAATACCAGGAAGTAACTGACCTAAAGGGACGTTTAAAGTGTACCCTCCTTTTTTAAAAGATTCCTTATTAAACCTTTCATCTTGGAAGAAATCTCTTTTAAAAACATTATCTGGAATCTTCTCAACATCAAACTCATTCCTGTACACAGTAATATTTAAATTTAAATCACTATCAGCAGTAACATTAATTTTATAATCAAAATCTTCACAAACTTCTGGTAAAATTTTTCCATTGAACTCTTCATAACAATTGTTATACATAAACAATTGAAAGCTAGAGTCTTCCACCGGAGGAACTAAACTTTCTAATCCAGTTCTCAATGATCTAAGTGTTCTTTCATTCCAAACATCCCTCACTGAAGATATTTTGATAATAGTTCCACTCTCCATACATGCCAATAAAGAGGAATATTTGAAATCAACAATTGATTTATCGAAATCTTCAATTGCAGCACTAGGTAAAACTTCTTTAAGGTAATCACTATGATTGAATTGTATTGACTCTATGGTCGCATAGATTTCATCTATATTTTTACCTTGTTGCTCAAAACTATCCCAATCAACATGCCAAATAGTACTTTCATTATATTCAGATGTTATAGTTCGCATTTCGCCTAAACGTCCTAACTTATCTAATGCAAATCGCCCTATGCCTTTCGCACCGGATTTTATTCGGCCATTAGTAGACTCGAACTCTAACGCTTTATTGTCAGTTCCAATTGTCATCCACTGTTTTTTAATTATATCAGCACTCATCCCTTCTCCATTATCTATTATATAGACGCATGAAAAAGACGCGAAAAAATACTCTAGCTTACTGTTACTTCTAACAAACTCCCTTCTAATATCACTTAAATCCTTACCGTTAACACCTTCTGGAGCTTCAAATTTGTTCTTTACCCACAACTCGTCCAAAAGTGAGTACGCAGACTCAAGAGAAATGCCAGACTCTCTAGCGTATGGTAAAAGATTATAAAATTCACTATTAGACAATTTATTTGGGGCGCTAGGATATGGAATATCGAAAAAAACTACACATATATCGGAGTCTGCATCATAAGTATTTTTAACCAATTCGATAATCGCACCTTCAGACGTAGCGACATTCTCTCGCCCAATTAATCTTGCAGTGCGCGCAGACACATTAAAACTAATTTTTTCCTTCACATTCATATTTTCCCAACCATTACTGATAAATTAATGATTAATTGACATTTTAATCACGTAGAAAGTATTATATATTTCTACTCACATCATGCTATAACTAAATTTTCTAAGTTCATAGACCTATTGTTTGCAAACTGCTTATAACTCTCAAAATTCTACACTTTAGTTCAATTTATAATATTCATAAACTCGACTCAAGATTGACGCCACATGCTGTCGTAAACATAAATGAACACCTTAAAACGATGATCATAAAAACAGCGGATTACAAGCGTACTATTAAGTTAAGCTTTTAATAAAATTGTTGGTTAATGAGTGCCACCAGCTCTCTCACCTATTATTTAATATCAGCTCTTACATTCCATTCAAATGTATAAATGCCAGTATTAGACTTAATAAGGTAATTAGCTTCGCGAGAAGTATCTAGTTGCATGCTTATGTACTCTTTTGTGTACTCTCAGTGGGCACTGAACAAGCTATAGATACGAAAAAGCCCCAGCATTTCTGCTAGGGCTTAGAATGTGGCGGTGAGTGAGAGATTCGAACTCTCGGTACGTTGCCGTACACACACTTTCCAGGCGTGCTCCTTCAGCCACTCGGACAACTCACCGAATTGTTGTTCTTTTTGAAACAACGAGCGCTAATTTAATGATTTAGCCTCTAGGGGTCAAGGAGTTTCTTGCAGAATCTCAATTGGTTGCTTCATTTTTACACGTCTTGCTCGTGTTATAAACAAAAAAGCCAACATAATTATATGCTGGCTCTATCTGTAACATAAAAGTTTATACTTACGCTTGTGGTGTGTAATAACCAGGAACTTTAAATGCTTTACGGCAAGCATCTAAAAAGTAACCATAAAACACCCCCATTACACATGAGACAACAACGTTACTTGAAACAGCAGTAATGATTTGCTCTGGTGTTGCCCCCACGACTAATAAAATCATAGCGTAAGCTGGCGACTGGAATGTCACATACGCAACTAAGTCTGCAATATTCTTCATGAATTTGCTCGGTGATATACGAGCACCTTGACGAAGCATAAAATCACGAAAAACCCCATAAGGCCATGCGATTGCGATGTTAACTGGTATGGAAAGAGTTCGAGAAGCCAACGACTGCTCAAATGTCATTCCTGAAATTAATATTTCAATAAACATGCCCGTAATAAAACAAAAAACCACCATTGCAAATGTATCAGCCGCAGCATTGCGGATATTAAATGGCCCTTTCTTAGACATTAACTTACTCTCTCCAACACACAAATATCAGACTAATGGACTGGATGATGAAATACATCCAGTGGAATGAACTAGACAGGCAGATCTGACTAGCAATTATAGCTATTAGACCACAATGTATACAGAATTAGATACTGAAGTTGAAACTATGTAGTAAATTTACAGCTATTTTTACGTTCAAAATCAGTTTGATCAACTACTTGGCAGTATAGGTAATAAAATTACATACAAAATTGCTACATAATTTCATTTCAGACAAGGCAAAAACTTCTTGGTACAATAGTAAAAAATTGAATGGAATGAGAACACTATGTCTTTATCACTTACGACAATTCTTTCAAACCCTGAATTAGAAAATAAACTGCTTACTGAAGCGCAAACTCAAGGTTTTATTGCCGCTATGGCAGCAGCCCCTAATCTGATTAATCCAAATGAATGGTTAGCTTTTTTATGGGGTGGTGAAGAAACTTCTCCATTTACTAATGCAGAAGATCTAGAAGCTTATGCGAACATCGTTGTTAACTTATGGAATGATTATCGTGAAGCGTTTTTATCTGGCACATGGCAATGGCCTGAAGAGTGTAAATTAGATGATGAAGAAATCGTTACTTCTGAAACTCGTCAATTTTCAGAAGGTCTATTACAAGGCTGGCAATTAACTCGTGATGATTGGGAAACCTTAATGCCAGAAGAAAGTGAAAACAATGCCCTACTTGGTGGTGTGTTACTTTCTATTAGTATGCTTTTTGACCCAGAGACGGCGCTATCTGCATTAGAAGAGCAAGGTATCGAAGGGTTAGGTGAATTCACTGAAATTTACAATGCCGTACCTATGATGCTATCAGGATTAACCATGCGTGGTTATGAACTTGCAGAAGCAGAAGCAAGTCGCGACGAATAAATAAAGTCCAAAAATAAAATAAAAAAATGGCGACCAATATGGTCGCCATTTTTATATAAAACATTTATCGCATTATCTATTTGCGTTTAATTGCTCAGCAAAATCTAACATACGATTTAATGGAATAAGAGATTTTAAGCGTGTTTCTTCATCTACAAAAATCTCATGCTCAGACCCACCTTCTCGAAGTGACTTCTCAATAGCAACTAAGCCATTCATAGCCATCCAAGGACAGTGAGCACAACTACGGCATGTTGCGCCAGCACCTGCAGTTGGTGCTTCAAGTAATTCTTTCTCTGGCACCATTTGCTGCATTTTAAAGAAAATACCTTTATCTGTTGCAACAATCATTTTTTGTTGTGGTAGCTCTTTAGCTGCTTTGATTAATTGACTTGTAGAACCAACAGCGTCCGCTAACTCAACAACACTTGCAGGTGATTCAGGGTGAACTAACACAGCAGCATCAGGGTGAAGTGCTTTAGCATCTTTTAAGGCTTTTGCTGAGAATTCATCATGAACAATACACTCACCTTGCCATAGAAGCATATCTGCGCCAGTTTTATTCGCAATATATGAGCCTAAATGACGATCAGGACCCCAGATGATTTTTTTATCTTCATCATCTAGGTGCTCTACGATTTCTAAAGCAATGCTTGATGTTACTACCCAATCAGCTCGAGCTTTTACTGCTGCAGAAG
Source organism: Aliivibrio fischeri ATCC 7744 = JCM 18803 = DSM 507 (assembly GCF_023983475.1). Taxonomy (NCBI): domain Bacteria; kingdom Pseudomonadati; phylum Pseudomonadota; class Gammaproteobacteria; order Vibrionales; family Vibrionaceae; genus Aliivibrio; species Aliivibrio fischeri. Next base: position 1,060,757 of record NZ_CP092712.1, on the reverse strand, counting down.
TATTAGCGTAAACCACAACCGTGTGATCAGGATGCGCGTCACAAAACTCAGTAAACTTGTCTGCTGGACAACCTAAATCTAATGAACACTCAGCCTCTAATGTCGGCATTAAAATGGTTTTTTCAGGCGTTAGGATTTTTGCAGATTCTCCCATGAAACGAACACCAGCAATCACTAATGTTTTTGCTTCATGACGATTACCAAATTTAGCCATTTCAAGTGAATCACCAACAAAACCACCAGTCTCTTCAGCTAATGCTTGAATTTCAGGGTCCGTATAATAATGGGCAATTAATACCGCATTTTTATCTTTAAGTAATTGTTTAATTTTAGAAATGTATTCTACTTTCTCTTCCGCACTTAATGCGATTGGCTTTGGAGGGAAAGGATAAACGGTATCGATGTGATCTAGAATATGGCCCATTGCTCAGCTCAGTAACTTTTTTCAAATAGTCTGAGCATTATACCCCTAATGATTTAGTCAGCAAGTTAGGGGAAATAAAAAAGGAGCCATAGGCTCCTTTATGTTTTAAAAATACTAAAAATTCAGCAAAGTTACAGTGATTTCAGTTTAGATGCTGCCGTTTTCGCGGTCGTGCTATCTGGATACTCACTCACTACTTTTTGATAATATTTTTTCGCTGCCGCATTATTATTATTGCGTTTAGCAACTTCGCCTAACTTCAGTAGAGCATCAGCTCGTTTATTTGAGTCTGCATAACTAACGACTTTAGCAAAACTCTTGGCTGCTTCTACATCATTTTTTTGAGCAAAGTACAGCTGTCCTAACCAGTAATGTGCATTAGAGCTATATACTGAATCAGGGTATGCCGTTACAAATTCTTGAAATGCTTTTGTTGCCCCTGCGTAGTTTTTCTCTTTTAAGATCAAATCCACTGCATTTTGGTAAGCCGCATTTTCATTAGTATCAGCAGCATAAGCACCTTCTGTTGATCCACCTTCTGTTGCTTCAGGCTTCGCTTCTACAGTTGGTTTAGCTGTTCTTATGTTGTCTATTTCAATATACAGCTGACGTTGACGCTCAAGCATCTGATCAAGTTCATAGCTATTGCGCTCTACCGTGCCTCGCATCTCTGAAAGCTCTTGAGATAAACCATCCAACTGCTGTTGTAATTGAAGCTGAATTTGATTACGACTTTTAATTAAACGTTCTAGGCGTTCAATACTTGCCGATGATGCAGGAGCAGAAGAGGTAGAATTGGAACTGGCATTTAAATCTGTGACTGGAGCAGGTGCGGCGACCACAAGGGTCGCCGCACTAGCCAGCAACGTAAGCGGAATGATTCGCTTAAGGTTACTGTATTTCATATAAGTCAGCCTTATAAACTATCGATTAGTATACTAATACTGCACGACGGTTTTTAGCGTAGTCTTCAGCTGTTTGGCCAAGAACTAGTGGCTTCTCTTCACCGTAGCTTACGATAGAGATTTGGTCTGCAGAAACACCTAGAGCTTGTAGGTACTTAGATACTGCTTTAGCACGACGCTCGCCTAGAGCGATGTTGTATTCAGGAGTACCGCGCTCATCAGCGTGACCTTCAACAGTTACTTTGATTGAAGGATCAGCACTTAGGAAAGCTGCGTGAGCTGCAAGCATATCTTCGTATTCTGAAGAGATTGTTGAGTTATCAAATGCGAAGTAAACAGTTTGAACTTTACGAAGTTCTTGCTCAGCTTGAGCACGTACTTCAGCTTCGTTCATTGCTTCATCAGCTTCGATAGAAGATAGAACAGCTGTATCTGTTTGACCTTCTGCACCGTTAGTTGTTTGAGTCTCTGCAGCATTAGTTGATTCTTGGCCAGCAGTACTGTCAGTTGCGCTGTCGCTAGAACTACAAGCTGAAAGAGCAACCACAGGCAACGCGATTAAAAGGCTCTTAAGAAGTTTATTTAGTTGCATTGTATTTTCCTTATTTTCCTAAATATTTTAGTAGCTATAAAAATGGCGACCACGCTGGTGCCCTTACACGACCGTTAGTCGCTGGTAAGCGAGCTTTAAAACGGCCATCTATAGAAACCATAGAAAGAACATTTTGTTTTCTATAGATTGAACTGTAAATCACCATGCCACCATTTGGCGCAATACTTGGTGACTCATCCAGTAGTGTCTTTGTTAAGACCTGGACAGCACCGGTTTCTAAATCTTGTTTCGCTAGATTAAATCCAGTCTCTGAGCGATTTACCATAACGATGTATTTACCGTCTGGAGTAATCTGCCCACCAAGATTTTGACTGCCTTGCCAGGTTAAACGTTTAGTCGAACCATCCCCTAAATTTACTCTATATATCTGAGGTTTACCACCCCGATCTGATGTAAATATAAGTGACTTGTTATCTGGAGCCCAAAAAGGTTCGGTATTATTCGCTCTACCGCGAGTAATTTGACTCATTTTTTTGGTCTTCAAATCCACAACATAAATTTGCAGACTTCCAGATTTTGATAATACTATCGCTAACTTATCACCATCATGTGAGAAGCGCGGAGCTCCATTATGACGCGGATAAGAAGCAATTAACTCTCTCTTACCCGTATAAATATTCATAATGAAAATTTGTGACTTTCTATTTTCAAAACTTACATATGCAAGCTTTTTACCATCAGGTGACCATGCTGGTGACATGATAGGTTGTTTCGATTTCAGAACTAAACGTTCATTATAACCATCATAGTCAGCAATTCTTAACTGGTATGGGTATTGTGCTTTATCATTTACAACAACATAAGCGATACGAGTTAAAAACGCACCTCTTTCACCTGTCAATTTCTCATACACCACATCAGAAATACGGTGTGCATATTTACGCAGTTGCTTTGTCGATAATGACGCCACTTTATTAACTAAAATATGGTCTCGAGTAAGTACTAACTTACCTGATTCATCTAATGCCTTAGATTGACCTTTAGTTAGCTGACCACGAACAACATCGATAAGTTTGTATGTAACTTCATACTTACCTTGTGCGTTTAATTTAACTTCACCAGTAACAATGGCATCCACCCCCATTTTTGTCCAAGCTTCGTAATTAATGTCCGAATCTTTGTAAGGTGTTTGTGGCATTTTATTCGTTGGAATAGGACTAAACTTACCACTACGCTGTAAATCAGACGAAATAATCGCAGATATATCTTGTGGTAACTTACCTTCTCCATGCCATTTAAAAGGCACAATACCAATTGGTCTTGCTGAATCAATACCTTCTGTAATAACCAGTTCTAGCTCGGCTTTTGCGACCTGACTAAAACCTAAACAAACCACAAATAGGGTTAATATCCATCGTTTAAGCACTTGCTCTTCCTTATTCTGGTTGAACGGTAAGGTTTATATTCGTTAACTTAGCAACAACATCCGCATCTTTTGGCATAGGAAATACATTCACTTTTGTCACTGCTGTTTTTGCTGCTCGACAAACTTGAGCATCACCACCTAGTGTGGTTACAGATAAAAGCAATCCAGAAGACGCTAACTTAATTTTCACTCGACAACTTTTACCGACATACGTCTCATCTACCAACAAATTTTGTTGAATCATTTGAGTATAAATTGCCGCATGACGATTAACTTCATCACTAATATGCTTATCTTTCGCAGATGTATTTTTAACGCTCTCATCTTCTAAACCTGCAAAGATATCATTTAATGCTGCTTCTTTCTGCTTACGCTCAGCTTCTGCTTTGGCCGCTTTTTCTTTTGCCTTACGATCTGCTTCAGCTTTAGCTGCTCGTTCTTTTTCTAACTGTACTTTCTTAGCCGCCTCTTTAGCCGCTTTTTCTTTATCAGCTTTTATTTTAGCCTGCTTTGCCGCTTCTGCTTTCGCTGCTGCGTCTGCTTTTCGTTTACGTTCAGCCTCTGCTGCCACAGCTCGTTCTTTTTCTTTCTTCGCCTCAGCTACTGCTTTTTTGCGTTCTTCTTCCGCTTGACGAGCCGCTTTTTTCTCTTGAACTTGCTTTTCTTTCAATCGACGAATGCGTTCTTCTTCCGCTTTTCGATTTTTTTCTAATCGCTCTGCCTGCTGTTTTAATTTCTTCAAACGATCTTGTTCAGCTCGCTCAGCTCTTTCACGCTCTTGTCGAATTTGACTTGCTTGCTTAGCGATAGTGCCTGGATCAATCACAACTGCTTGAATCGTATTTGGCTTAGCTTTGTCATCTAAAGAAAAATCGCTACCGAATATCAGTGCTATCACTAACAGTAAGTGAAGCACTACAGAAACACCAATGGCAAATGTGTAATTATTATCCGCTTTCATCAATGGTTATTCACTTCTATTCCTTGAGATCAGTGAGCAAGCCTACTTTACTGACACCCGCTCGACTCAATTCATCCAAGACCAACACAATTTCAGCATATGGCGTACTTGCATCGCCACCAACAGCAACGGGGGAATTTGGCTTTATGCTTAATTCTGCTTTTACGTTAGTGATCATCTCTTGCATCGACATTGGGCGACGCACTTCTTGGTTATCAACGCTTAAACCTAAATTACCGTCTTTATCTACTTCAACGATAATAAATGTCGCATTAGGGTCTTCTCCTGCCATTGCCTGTGCTGATTTCGTATTGGTCATTTCCGGTAAATCAACATCAACACCTTGAGTTACAAAAGGAGCCGTTACCATAAAGATAATTAATAGCACTAACATTACATCAATGTATGGAACCACATTGATTTCGGCAGTTAACTTACGCTTTTTAGGTTGATAGCCAGACATTACTTCTCCTGACTCGCCATAGCTTGACGGTGAAGAATGCTTGAGAACTCATCCATAAATGCAGCATAGTTGTGTTCTAACTTGCCTACTTTAACACTTAAACGGTTATAAGCGATAACTGCTGGAATAGCAGCAAATAAACCCATAGCTGTCGCTACAAGTGCTTCAGCGATACCCGGAGCCACCATAGCAAGTGTTGCTTGTTTTACTGCACCCAGAGCAATGAATGCGTGCATAATACCCCATACCGTACCAAACAGGCCGATATAAGGTGTAATAGAGCCAACTGTCGCTAGGAAAGGTAGGTTCGTCTCTAAGTTATCTACTTCACGAGAAACCGTCACACGCATAGCACGAGCCGTTCCGTCCATTACCGCTTCTGATGAAGACGAATTTACTCGAGATAAACGAGCAAATTCGTTAAAACCTGAATAAAAGATTTTCTCTGTTCCGCTAATTCGATCTTTACGAACTTTCACTTCATTGAACAGTTGAGATAGATCCATACCAGACCAAAATTTATCTTCAAAACGTTCCGCATCGCTACGAGCTACAGATAATACTTTTGAGCGCTTAAAAATCATCGCCCATGAAATTACAGACAAGCTTAATAGAATAAGCATCACGATCTTAACTAATAAACTAGCTTGTAAAAATAGATCGAGAATTGATAGTTCACCTGTCACAAGATATCTCCGATAAAATAAACGATGGGATCGCCGTTGGTTTCATAACTGAATTATCGACACAGGCTACCTTAACCGTAGCTTTGCACAATACTTTACCGTCAGAATTAACCAATATTTGACAAAAGGTTAGCGATACTTTTTTAATTTCTGTTATTAATGTTTCAACAATAAGTTGTTCATCTAAACGAGCAGCTGAAATGAAATCAATCTGTAAACTCTTTACAACAAAGCCTATAGATTCATTCAACATTACTTGTTGGGAGACCCCTTTATCTCGTAATAGTTCAGTTCGTGCACGCTCAAAGAACTTAAGGTAGTTTGAATGATATACAACGCCACCGGCATCGGTATCTTCATAATAAATGGTTATAGGCCATTTAAATGGATTCATATTCATCTCACCTTTCTCATTATTATTGAAAAATCAATTGCTAACTATAACTGATCTTAACCCTAGGTAACTATATGATATTTACATTTTGAGGTTAAATCGTAAAAAAAAATGGTTTGTCACTTAAATAAGTAACAAACCACTCAATATTATGTTTCAACTGATGACTTTAATGCAAGCAAACTACATAAAGTATAAGTAACTGAAATATATCAAAATCAACATTGAAAAATATGGGCTAAACAGAAGCTTCCATCCCCATTTCTGTGGGATAAATCCAACAACAAAAATGAATGCCGTACACACTGAGTAAATTAGAGCTGGGGCCAATAACCCACTAAATCCACCAATTCGCTCAGCGTATATTGTCGGTTCCCACATTAGCATAGCCATATGGAACACTGCGACACCAACCAACAATAAACGAATGACGATATTGTTGATTGGAGATTGTACGCTATCAATTTTGTCAGCGAGATTACTCACTGTCTTTATCCATCATTTCTGAGTGCTCTAACCAAAGAGCATTGATGATACCAAATGCACAAGCAAGTAGAACACCTAGAATCCATGCGAAATACCACATAGTAAATACTCCTTAGTATAGAGACGTTTTGTTCTCTTCAATGAATTTATTATCAAGACGACCAAACATTTTAATGTACGTCCAGATAGTGTAAGCAAGAATAATTGGTACCATTACGATAGCAACGTATGTCATTAGCGTAAGTGTTAACTCACTTGAAGTTGAATCCCACATAGTTAAGCTGTGGTTCGGGTTCAAGCTTGATGGCATTACGAATGGGAATAACGCAAAACCAGAAGTTAAGATAACACCAGCGTTAGTTAAACTTGAGCTTAAGAACGCAAGACCGCCAATATTTGCACGAGATGCAATAATTGTAACGATAGGCATGATCACTGCTAATGCTGGCGCAATCCATAGTAATGGGTATTCGTTGAAGTTATGGAACAAAGCACCTACTTCACGAGTTACTTCTTTGTTTAATGGATTTGACGGTGCAAAGTGATCTAGGCTACCTACAATCACATAACCTTCAATGCTCTGAGCCCAGATACCTGCAATAACAAATAGAACAATTACAAGAGCACTAAAGATCATTGCCATATTTCGTGCGCGAGTGTGCAAATCACCCGTTGTTTTCATTTGTAGCCATGTTGCGCCTTGAGTAATGAACATAAATGAACTTACTAAGCCACACACTAGTGCAAATGGGTTTAACAGACCAAAGAATGAACCGTGGTAAGTTGGCATCATTAGGTTATCCAGTTGGAATGGAACACCTTGTAGAAGGTTACCAAACGCAACACCAAAGATAACTGGTGGAACAAAGCTACCAATAAAGATCGCTGCATCCCACGCTGAACGCCAGCGTTTATCTTCAATTTTAGAACGGTAATCAAATCCAACAGGACGGAACCATAATGCTGCTAACGTTACGATCATTGCTAGGTAAAAACCTGAAAATGATGTTGCGTATACTAATGGCCATGCTGCGAATAATGCACCACCAGCAGTGATTAACCATACTTGGTTACCATCCCAGTGAGGGGCAATTGAGTTAATCATAACTCGACGTTCTGAATCTGTTTTACCGATAACAGGTACTAGTGCACCAACACCCATATCGAATCCATCTGTTACAGCGAAACCAATCAGTAATACACCGATTAATGCCCACCAAACAAATCGCAATACTTCGTAATCAAACATTGCTCAAATCTCCGTTTTTATGCTTCTACTTGGCGAGTTAATTTCGCTTCTGAATCTTGACCGTTTTGCTCAAAGTGGTAGCGGCCTGTTTTCAAGCTACTTGGACCTTTACGAGCAAATTTCACCATTAGGTAAACTTCAGCAATCAAGAAAATCGTGTACAAGCCAATTATTGCAGCCATTGAAATTAGAATTTCAGTTGCTGTTAATGCCGATGCCGCTACGTTTACAGGTAAGATCTCACCAACAGCCCATGGTTGACGACCATATTCTGCTACGAACCAACCTGCTTCAATCGCAATCCATGGTAATGGCATGCCAAATAGTGCAGCTTTAAGTAACCAAGGCTTCGCTTCGATTTTTTGACGACATGTTTGAACAAATGCAAAAGCAAAGATACCAAGCATTAATACGCCACAAGCTACCATGATTCGGAATGAGAAGAACAATGGCCATACTGTTGGGATTGAATCATCCGCAGCCGCTTTAATTTGGTCTTCTGTTGCATCAACTACGTTATCTGTATAACGCTTAAGAAGTAAGCCATAACCTAAGTCATGTTTTACATCATCAAATGCAGCAATGTTTTCAGGTGTTTTCTCACCATTACGTAATTTCTCAAGTAGACCGTACGCAACCATACCGTTTCGGATGCGAAGTTCATGTTGGTCTTTAAGGTCACGTAAGCCAGTCACTTGCTTATCTAGAGAACGAGTTGCAATAATACCCATTACATATGGGATCTTAATTGCGTAATCTGTTTCCATAGATTCTTGATTTGGTAAACCAATCACAGTAAACGCAGCAGGCGCTTCTTCTGTATGCCATTCAGCTTCGATAGCAGCAAGTTTAACTTGTTGTACTTCACCTAGCTCATAGCCAGACTCATCACCAAGAACCATTACAGATAGGATTGATGCCATACCAAAAGAAGCAGCAATTGCGAATGAACGACGTGCAAATGCAATATCACGGCCTTTTAGTAGGTAGTAAGAACTGATACCTAGTACGAACATTGCGCCACATGTGTAACCTGATGCTACTGTGTGAACAAATTTAACTTGTGCTACTGGGTTTAGTACAACTTCAGCGAAGCTCACCATTTCCATACGCATTGTTTCAAAGTTAAATTCCGCACCTACTGGGTTTTGCATCCAGCCGTTAGCTACTAGAATCCAAAGTGCTGAGAAGTTTGAACCTAAAGCAACTAACCAAGTTACTGCAAGGTGTTGACGTTTAGATAAACGATCCCAACCAAAGAAGAATAAACCAACAAAAGTAGATTCTAAGAAGAAAGCCATTAGTGCTTCGATGGCAAGAGGTGCCCCGAAAATATCACCAACGTAGTGTGAATAGTAAGACCAGTTAGTACCAAACTGGAATTCCATTGTTAAACCAGTTGCTACACCTAGTGCAAAGTTAATACCGAACAATTTACCCCAGAACTTTGTCATGTCCTTGTAGATTTGTTTGTCGGTCATTACATATAAAGACTCCATAATAGCCAATAAAAAGGCCATACCTAGAGTCAGAGGAACGAATAGGAAGTGATACATCGCTGTCATTGCAAATTGCAGACGCGATAACTCCACTACATCAGTGATCATGAGAACTCCTTTGTGTCAGGCTGAATGACACAGTACTTCCATACTTTTAAGTGAGCGTAAACACTTTATCTATGTAGTCTTAATATTCATTAGCGTATTAATAACCACAAAGTGTTACATAAATGTGTAAATCAGGTTAATTTAATGTTAAGTTAACTCTAATATAGAACCCGCTAATATTAATAGGAAACAAGATTTCTTTCAAAAGGTTTGTCTCAAAATTGTAAGTTAATTACATTTATTTTTTAGTAAGTGTTCATTTTTCACACTTTCAATAATCCATATACGAAAAAACGAGTGATTTTGATCACTCGCTTTCAATTAACTCAGCTTAAAATATTAATAGACTGTGTAAATATATTAATACCGTAACGAAATCTATTTATCAGGCTTATCAATTCCAAAATGTAGATATGCCCGATCAGATACAATTCGCCCTCTAGGCGTTCTTTGCAGATAGCCTTGTTGAATGAGATAAGGTTCAATGACATCTTCAATGGTATCTCGCTCTTCACCAATGGCTGCTGCGATATTATCTAAGCCAACAGGCCCACCATCAAACTTCTCCATAATAGCTAACAATAGCTTTCTGTCCATGTAATCAAAACCTCGAACATCCACATCGAGCATATTAAGCGCTTTATCAGCGATATCAGATGAGATATTTCCATCACTCATAACTTCAGCATAATCACGAACACGGCGTAATAAGCGGTTAGCAATACGAGGAGTACCACGTGCACGACGAGCCACTTCTAATGCACCTTCAGACTCCATTGATAAATTCAAACAATCTGCGCTGCGTTGAACTATGTGCTGAAGATCTTCGACTTTGTAATATTCTAAACGTTGCACAATACCAAAACGATCACGAAGCGGTGATGTTAATGATCCAGCCCTTGTCGTTGCACCAATTAAAGTAAACGGAGGTAAATCAATTTTTATTGAACGAGCTGCGGGGCCTTCACCTATCATTATATCAAGTTGATAATCTTCCATCGCAGGATAAAGCACTTCTTCAACCATAGGGCTTAAGCGATGAATTTCATCAATAAATAAAATATCGTTTTCTTCTAAATTCGTCAGTAATGCAGCTAAGTCCCCTGCTTTTTCAAGAACAGGTCCTGATGTCGTTCTTATATTTACGCCCATCTCATTAGCTACAATATTGGCTAATGTTGTCTTACCTAAACCTGGAGGACCAAAAATAAGTAGATGATCCAGTGCTTCTTCACGCATTTGTGCAGCTTTAATGAAAATCTCCATTTGACCTCGAACATGATCTTGGCCTTGATAATCATCTAACTTTTTAGGACGGATGGCTCTATCAATCACATCCTCTTCGCGAAAAGTTGGGTTATCTGCCGCAATTAAACGATCTGCTTCAATCATAAATAAGTACTCAACAATTAGAAGATGATTAAATCATCGATTTTAATGATTCACGGATCAATACTTCACTGGTCATGTCCGGCTTAGCAACTTGAGAAACAGTTTTAGATGCTTGTTGTGGTTTATAACCCAATGCGATTAATGCACTAACCGCTTCATCCACAGCACTTTGTGGAGATGTGATAAATTCTGAACCATCGTCCATTGGTGCTGCATCGGTCGCTGGTGTAAAGAGATCACCCGCTCCCCATCCTTTTAATCTATCTTTCATTTCAACGACAAGTCTTTCCGCTGTCTTTTTACCAACCCCGGGTAACTTAACCAATGTTGAGATATCTTCACGTTCAACACTTTGTACAAATTGCGCAGCTGTCATTCCTGATAGAATAGCTAAGCCCAGCTTAGGGCCAACACCATTTGCTTTAATTACTTCACGAAACAAAGCTCGTTCGTTTTTAGTATTAAAACCATATAGTAGCTGTGCATCTTCACGTACAACATAATGAGTATAAATAATGGCTTCCGAACCCACTTCTGGTAATTCATAAAAACAGCTCATTGGCATCTGTACTTCATAGCCAATACCACTCACTTCGATCAATAATTCTGGTGGTTGTTTTTCTAATAAATTTCCGCGAAGACGTCCAATCACAATAGATACTCTTTAAAATAAATAATAAGTTAAGATAGTAATAAAGAACTGGATAGATATCCAGTAAAAGAAATGAGAATTTATAACAAGCTGCACTGACACTCTTTATCTATAACGCCCACGACGTGCTCCCGTTGCTTTACCAGCTAACGCAATTAATGTTTTATTGGTATTGGCATGACAAATGGCTGCGCCTAATGCATCAGCAGCATCGGCTTGTGGTTTAGCCGGCAGTTTCAACATACTCATTACCATATGTTGGACTTGAGATTTATCAGCACCACCCGTTCCTGTTACTGCTTGCTTAATTAAGCGTGCAGCATATTCATATACTGGCAGGTCTGCATTCACAGCAGCCACTATTGCACTGCCTCTCGCTTGACCAAGCTTTAATGCTGAGTCGGCATTTTTCGACATAAATACTTGTTCAATCGCAAACACATCAGGTTGGAATTGCGTGATGATTTCAGAAACCCCCGCATAAATTTGCTTTAATCGACCAGGTAGTTCTTTTTCAGACATACGAATACAACCACTGCCAAGATATTGCAGATGACGGCCATTTTGGCGAATAACACCATATCCAGTAATACGCGAGCCGGGATCAATCCCTAAAATGATAGACATATAAAAACCACTGATTATTTATACATATATATTAGCTAGATACCACTTCAAACTCAAGGTATTAGTAATAAAGAGCAGTTTCACTTTACATAGTATAGATACAAAAATGCCCGCATAAATACGGGCATTTTTTACAAAGAGTTAAACGCTAATTATGCGTCTTTTTTCTCGGCAAGTTTAACTGCAATCGCCAATTCTTCTAAAGAAGCAGGGTTTGCTAGGCTTGGAGCGTCTGTAAGTAGACATGCTGCAGCCGTTGTTTTCGGGAACGCGATAACATCACGGATGTTTTCTGTACCACAAAGTAGCATTGCTAGACGGTCAAGACCGAACGCAAGACCTGCATGTGGCGGCGTACCGTATTTTAGAGCTTCAAGTAGGAAACCAAATTTCTCTTGTTGTTCTTGCGCTTCGATACCTAGGATACCAAATACCGCTGTTTGCATTTCTGCATTATGGATACGTACAGAACCACCACCAACTTCGTAGCCGTTAATTACCATATCGTATGCATCAGAGTTCGCTGCAGCAGGGTTTGCTTGTAGCTCTTCAGCAGAAACACCTAAAGGAGATGTGAATGGGTGGTGCATTGCATGCAAGTTACCTTCTCCGTCTTCTTCAAACATTGGGAAATCAACAACCCATAATGGAGCCCATGCAGATGTATCTGTTAGTTCAAGATCAGTACCTAACTTAAGACGTAGTGCGCCCATCGCTTCCGATACGATACCTGCTTTATCGGCACCAAATAGAATGATATCGCCTGTTTCAGCTTGAGTACGCTCAAGAATTGCGTTGACTACTTCTTCATTTAAGAACTTAGCAACTGGAGATTGAACACCTTCAAAACCTGCAGCACGATCGTTCACTTTCATCCAAGCTAAGCCTTTCGCACCGTAGATACCTACGAAGTTACCGTACTCATCGATTTGCTTACGAGATAATGAAGCACCAGCAGGTACACGGATAACGGCTACACGACCTTTTTCATCATTTGCAGGACCTGAGAACACTTTGAAGTCTACATCTTTAACAAGATCAGCAACGTCAACAAGTTCAAGCGGGTTACGTAGATCTGGTTTATCAGAACCAAAACGGCGCATTGCTTCAGAGAATGGCATTACAGGGAATTGACCAAGTTCAACATCTAGAAGCTCTTTCCACATATCGTGAACAAGACGCTCAGTCACATTACGAACTTCTTGAGAAGTCATGAATGAGGTTTCGATATCGATTTGAGTAAACTCAGGTTGACGGTCAGCACGTAAATCTTCATCACGGAAACATTTTACGATTTGGTAGTAACGGTCAAAACCAGACATCATTAGCAATTGTTTAAATAGCTGTGGTGATTGTGGTAGAGCGTAGAAGCTACCTTTATGAACACGGCTTGGTACTAAGTAGTCACGAGCACCTTCTGGTGTTGCTTTCGTTAATACTGGCGTTTCGATATCTAGGAATAAGTTTTCATCTAAGAAACGACGAACGAAGCTTGATGCACGAGCACGTAACTTGATACGGTCACTCATTTCTGGACGACGTAAATCAATGTAACGATACTTCAGACGTTGCTCTTCTGAGTTAGTTTGGTTGAAGTCTAATGGAAGCGCCGCAGAGCGGTTGATGATCTCAAGGCCTGTAGCCAAAAGTTCTACTTCACCAGTAGCCATATCTTTATTTACTTGGCTATCAGGACGAACACGTACTTCACCAGTAAATTTGATACAGAATTCATTACGCAGTTGACTTGCAACCTCAAATACGTCTTTCATATCTGGGTCAACAACTACCTGAACGATACCTTCACGATCTCGCATATCAATAAAGATAAGACCGCCTAAATCACGGCGGCGGTTTACCCAGCCGCAAAGTTCTACAGTTTGCCCTGCAAGGGACTTGTTCAGGTTACCACAGTAATGGGTGCGCATGATGATTTTCCCAATCTAATATACATGTTCAATAGTAAATGCAGCGAAAAAGGAGTGCTGCATTTTTCATAATTCTATTCACGCTTGCTTAAATGACGTATTTACCAGCCAATCTGCTGAATTAATATACAAAACGCAAAAATATGCCAATATTATAAAGGAAAAATAACGTATACCCAAGTAACTTCCAGTCTGTTAGTCCTGTGAAAAAGTTCCCTTTCAATTTTCATTGCCCTAAAGACATTAACTCAAGAATTCACTACAATAGCGCCATCATAAGCTGGAGTGCTATGAATCATGCCGTTCTAGGTAAGTAGAATCAATATTTACCTAGAGTTGTATGAGTTTCGTATGGATGTCATAACCAAGCCTTAGTGAGAATCCCATGGCTAACCCTGATACTATTTTTTCTACACCAATCGACAAAATTGGTGATTTCACATTTGATGAACGCGTTGCTGAAGTATTCCCTGACATGATCCAACGATCCATTCCAGGCTACAGCAATATTATCTCAGCCATCGGTATGCTGGCCGAACGCTATGCTAAACCACATTCAAATGTGTATGATTTAGGCTGTTCACTAGGGGCGGCAACGCTTTCAATGCGCAGAAGTATTAATCAAGAAGGTTGCCAAATTATTGGAGTGGATAATTCATCCGCTATGGTGGAGCGTTGTCGCTTACTTGTTAATGCTTACCGTTCTGACACACCAGTGACGATTCTAGAAGCAGATATACGTGATGTTGATATTCAAGATGCTTCTGTCGTTGTTTTAAATTTCACATTGCAATTTTTAGCGCCTGCTGACCGTCACGCTTTACTTGAAAAGATTTATGCAGGCTTGCGTCCTGGCGGCATTTTAATTTTATCCGAGAAATACATTTTTGAAGATGAAAATGCTAACGAATTACTGATTGACCTACACCATGACTTTAAACGTGCAAATGGCTATAGCGAATTAGAAATAAGTCAAAAACGCAGTGCTATTGAAAACGTGATGCTACCTGACACAATTGACGTGCACAAAAAGCGCTTTAATGAGATTGGCTTTAAAAGCTCTGAAGTGTGGTTTCAATGTTTTAACTTCGGTTCAATGTTTGCCATCAAATAACCCTGTTTTGTTATCACCAACTATATAAAGATATTTATGTTTAATTTTGCTAATTTTTATCAACTTCTAGCCCAAGATACCGTTCTTCAGCCTTGGTTAAATACATTGCCACAACAACTAACCGACTGGCAGAATGCAGAACATGGTGATATTGAGCGTTGGATAAAAGCGTTGAAAAAAATCCCTGAGGGATGCGCTGATAATATCGACTTAAAATCATCAGTAACGCTATCAAATAACACCCCATTAATTGATGGCGAACGCAAAAAATTAGAAAACTTATTACAAACTTTCCATCCATGGCGAAAAGGTCCATTTACGGTTCATGACATTCATATTGATACTGAATGGCGCTCAGATTGGAAATGGGATCGTTTGTTACCTCACATTACACCACTAAAAAATCGTTCAGTTTTAGATGTTGGCTGCGGTAACGGATATCATATGTGGCGCATGCTTGGTGAAGAAGCTCGTTTGTGTGTGGGTATTGATCCATCACATTTGTTTTTAATTCAGTTTGAAGCAATTCGTAAACTAATGGGGAATGACCAACGTGCTCACCTATTACCGTTAGGAATTGAGCAACTTCCTGAATTGAATGCGTTTGATACCGTATTTAGTATGGGTGTGTTATATCACCGTCGTTCTCCACTAGACCATTTAATTCAACTAAAAAACCAATTAGTTGCTGGTGGTGAATTGGTACTAGAAACCTTAGTTATTGATGGTGATGAAAACGCAGTATTAATGCCAGTTGATCGTTACGCTCAAATGCGCAATGTTTACTTCTTCCCATCAGCTAGAGCACTAAAAGTATGGTTAGAAAGCGTGGGATTCGTCGATGTAAAAATAGTAGATGAATGTGTTACCACAACAGGCGAGCAACGCTCTACTGAATGGATGAAACACAACTCTCTGCCTGAATACTTAGACCCAAATGATTCAACAAAAACCATTGAAGGTCACCCAGCACCAAAACGTGCGATTTTAATAGCAAAGAAACCTGACTAAACTTTAACATTTGGGGGCTATTCGCTCCCATTTATTATCGTTATTATGCACATGTTAATTTAACTCAACGGAACATAAAATGATCCAACGAATTCTACCACTGGTTGCAGTTTTAAGCCTTTCTGGCTGTGCTCTTACACAACAAGCTCAACCTTTAGCTTCAGACAATTCAGAAACCGTCGCTGCAATTAAATCAATGGAAACCAACCTGAATACTCGTTTAGATACGATGGAAGGTAAAATTGAGACTCAAAACGAATATATTTCTACATTAGAAAAAGAATTATCTAACGTTTCTGAAGAGTTATCTATTGTTCGTTCAGAACAAACAAAAATTCAAAACAGCATTAGGGTCGCGACATCTAAGAAAAAACGTCTTGCCCCGCTTCCTGTTTCTATGCAATCTCAAGCTTTAAAAGACACCATTGTGCTTGGCGCAATTGAGAATGTTGAAATAGCAGATATTAAACAAGCATTTACTGCTCGTATTGATACAGGTGCAACAACCTCTTCTTTAAATGCAGTTGATTTACAAGAATTTGAACGCAATGGTAGTCAATGGGTTCGATTCCATTTAGTAAACCAAGACGTAAAAGCTGATGATGGAAAACTTGAGTGGATTACTGCTCCTGTTATCCGTAACGTAAAAATTCGTCAAGCAACGGCAGAAGATGCTGAACGCCGCCCTGTTGTCGAATTATGGATAAAACTTGGCGCAATCCACGAAAAAGTACAGTTTACCCTTGCAGATCGATCTCACATGACTCATTCTGTTTTATTAGGTCGTGAGTTTATTCAAGATATCGCAGTTGTTGATGTCAGCAAAGAATTCGTTCAAAGCAAAAAATAGCTCCTACCTCAAATAAGCGGTAATTTATTCAATATCTTAGTAGCATAAATTACCGCATGAATTACAATTATAATTATCTTCCACTTATGCCATTACAATGAGGACGTTATGCCATCAAGAGTGCCTTTTTATTTTCTTATCTCGCTATTAATTGTTGCAGGACTTACATTGAGCTGGCTTCGCCATGACTCATATGGTGTGCCTTGGACTCCAGGAGAAAGAAGCCAAGTATGGGATGTAGAAGCCCGTATTCAATTTGATGCTGTAAATAAGCCTGTTAAGGTTTCTATGGCTGCTCCACAAACTCAAACAGGCTTTACTATTGTTGATGAAAGTGCTTCATCACCAGGCTATGGTATTGCTTACTTAACAACAGAGCATGGACGTCGCGCTGAATGGACAATTCGTCAAGCCGATGGACCTCAAACGCTCTACTATAAAACTCAAATTTTAGTGGATCCTCAAGCTAGCGCAACGATTGAGCCACCTAAAACTGAGAAGCCAGAAGCTGTAACATTTGAAGGACCACATGAAGCAGCAGCAATTTCATTACTAGAACAAGCACGTCAACGTTCTTCTAATGACATTACACTAACTCGTGAGCTTATTAAGCAGTTTAATGATAAAGATAACCAAAATGCATCATTACTTCTTAATGACCTGACTAAAGTTCAAGCCATTTCAAAACTACTTAGCTTTGAGAGCATTCATAATAAAGTGGTTGGTACTCTTTGGTTAGAAGATGGCCGTCGTCGTCAATCAGTTCAACATATGATTGAAGTATGGAACGGTGAGCATTGGAAACTATTTAACCCAGAAACTGGCGAACAAGGCCAACCATCAAATTTACTTCTTTGGGATGAGACTAACGTTTCATTGCTGGATGTTGTTGGTGGTAAAAACAGCCAAATTCATTTCTCTATGATTGCACAGGAAATTTCTCCTGCTGCAGCTACGGATAAAAAAGTAGAAGCAGATAACTTATTAAACTTCTCAATTCACAGTCTACCTCTTGAAGAACAATCGATGTTTAAAACCATCATGTTGATTCCAATTGGTGCTTTGATTGTTGTTTTCTTAAGAATCATTATCGGCTTAAAAACCTCTGGTACTTTCATGCCAGTTCTAATTGCGGTTGCATTTGTACAAACACAGTTAGTTACAGGTATTGTGGGTTTCTTATTGATTGTTGGTACTGGTCTAATTATCCGAAGTTACTTATCAAAACTTAACTTACTCTTAGTTGCCAGGATCTCAGCCGTTATCATCACGGTTATTATGATCATTTCCCTGTTTACTATCGTTGCATTCAAGATTGGATTAACAGCGGGTCTAAGTATCACGTTCTTCCCAATGATCATTCTATCTTGGACTGTTGAACGTATGTCTATCCTTTGGGAAGAAGAAGGTTGGAAAGAAGTTGCTACACAAGGTGGTGGTTCATTACTAACTGCGGTAATTATTTATATCGCAATGACAAACCCATTTGTACAGCATCTTACATTTAACTTCATTGGTATACAGCTAATTGTCTTAGCACTTATTCTAATGCTAGGTAACTACACAGGTTACCGACTAAGTGAGCTTCGTCGCTTTAAGCCATTAGCGGAGGACTAACCTATGTTTAGTAGATTTACTTCTCCGTCAAAACTAAAAGCAAAAGGCATCATGGGTATGAACCAACGTAACGGCAGCTATATTGGCCGTTACAATGACAGAAGCAAATACCCATTGGTTGATGACAAATTAAAAACCAAGATCATCGCCGAAAAAGCAGGGGCAACCGTTCCAAAGCTAATTGGTGTGATCGATAGTCAAGCTGAAGTGAAAAATATTCACAACATCGTTAAAGACTGGCCTGGCTTTGTTATTAAACCAGCTCAAGGAAGCGGTGGTAAGGGTATACTTGTTGTAACATCACACAAAGATGGCGTTTATACTAAACCATCTGGTGCTGAAGCTTCAAAACAAGATGTTGAACGCCATATTACCAATACCCTCGCTGGTCTTTTCTCATTGGGTGGTAAGAATGACGTTGCGGTTATCGAGAACTTAATTCAATTTGATGACGTTTTTGATGGATTCAGTTATGAAGGTGTACCTGATGTACGAATTATCGTATTTAAAGGCTACCCTGTTATGGCTATGATGCGTTTATCAACATCAGACTCAGATGGTAAAGCTAACCTACACCAAGGGGCTGTGGGTGTTGGTATAGATATTGGTACAGGTAAAGCAGTACGCGCAGTACAGTTTGATTTACCAGTAGAAACGCACCCTGATACAGGTAAGCTACTCAGTACACTTGAAGTACCTCATTGGGAAAAGTTACTAACGCTGGCATCAAGTGCTTGGGAAATGACGGGCTTAGGCTATATGGGGACTGATATGGTTCTTGATAAAGAATATGGTCCTATGGTTTTAGAGCTGAATGCTCGTCCAGGCCTTGCGATTCAAATTGCAAACGGTACGGGTTTATTACCTAGACTGAAGCATATTGAGAGCTTAGAAGAAACCGTTCCTTACCCTACCCCAGAAGCTCGTGTAGCCTACGCTATGGAGCAGTTTGGTATTTATAACAAATAATATATAGCCCTACTTGTTTGTAGGGTCTATAACATTAAAAAAGGGAAGAAAGCTGATGCTATCTTCCCTTTTTCTTTATACCGATATAATTCAGTTCTTATACGTCTATTTTTCCCAACGCTCTGCCGCTGTTTTATCTGTATCTCGAGATTCAACCCAACGCACTTCTTTTGTAGTTCGCTCTTTTTTCCAGAACGGAGCATTGGTTTTCAAGTAATCCATAATGAATTCACAAGAATCAAACGCAGCACCACGGTGAGCACTTGATACACCCACAAAGACAATTTGATCGCCAAGTTCTAAGTCACCGACTCTATGAATCACCTTCACTTTAAGTAGAGGCCAACGCTCTTTAGCTTGTGCAACGATATCGTTAAGAGACTTCTCAGTCATTCCTGGGTAATGTTCTAAGGATAGACCTGTAACATCATCACCTAAGTTCATATCACGAACTTTACCAATGAAAGTAACGACGGCACCAGCTGCAGTACCTTCTGCTAGTAATTGATATTCATCGCCAACATTAAAATCATGCTCTTGAACAGAAATCATATTAACCACCTGTTACTGGTGGGAAAAAAGCAACTTCATCACCATCAGAAACAGTAGAATCTAAGCTTGAAATCGTTTGATTAATAGCAACAAGCAGCTTGCCTTTTTCTAACGCTAAGTCCCACTTATCGCCCTTTTGGCTTAATTCCTGACGAATGGCTTCCGCCGTTGCGTATTCACCAGATAGTTCCAGTTTATCAGTGCCAATTAACTCTTTTGTTTGTGCGAAAAATAATACTGTAATCATGCGTCTGCCTTAAAGTGTCCAGATTTACCGCCCGTTTTTTCTAATAAACGAACTTGACCAATAACCATATCTTTTTGGACCGCTTTACACATGTCATAAATGGTCAATGCCGCAACGGATGCCGCTGTTAATGCTTCCATCTCAACACCTGTTTTACCTGCTAGCTTGCATACTGACTCGATTCGAACCATGTTTTCAGCCTCAATCGCTTCAAGTTGAACTTCAACTTTAGAAAGTAATAGAGGATGACAAAGTGGGATTAAATCCCATGTTTTTTTGGCCGCTTGAATACCTGCAATACGTGCTGTAGCAAAAACATCACCTTTATGGTGAGAGCCTGAAACGATAAGCTCTAACGTTTCTGGAGCCATATGAACAAAGGCTTCAGCACGAGCTTCACGAACGGTTTCTTGTTTCGCAGAAACATCAACCATGTTTGCCTCACCAGAGGCATTAATATGAGTAAAATTTGACATAATTCTTCTTTATTATCCGCCAATTGAGGCTAAATGAGGGGTCATTCCTGCGTGGCCATCATGTAAAAAATGGCCTTCAGCTTTGTTATTTAGCTGAGTTTGAATTCGTTGGATTAATTCATCTTGTTGAGAATCTTGCTGTAATAAGTCGCGAAGATCCACACCATAATCACCAAATAAACACATATGTAACTTGCCTTTTGCCGATACACGAAGTCGGTTACAGCTCTGACAAAAATCTTTTTCATATGGCATGATAAGTCCTATTTCACCCACGTAATCAGGATGAATAAATACCTGCGCAGGACCATCGCTTTCACCACGAGCTTTTAATAACCAACCATTGGCAATAAGATGATTTCGAATAGACACACCAGATTGATGATGATTTTTAAATAGATCATTCATTTCACCCGTTTGCATTAATTCAATAAAGCGCAATTGAATCGGGCGAGTTTGAATCCACTTTAAAAATAAAGGAAGTTCGGTGCTATTGAGATCTTTTAATAATACGGTATTTACTTTGACTTGTTTAAAACCAACTTCAAGCGCTTTATCAATACCAGCCATCACTTCAGCAAATTTATTTTCGCCAGTGATCTGATAAAACATATGTGGATTTAAGCTATCAACACTCACATTAATATCGGTTAACCCTGCTTCTCTCCATTCTGCAACATGTTTTTCCATACGATAACCGTTGGTAGTAGTTGCAACCTTAGTAATACCAGGCTGAGAGGCAACAGTACGAATAATATCAGTGAAATCTTTGCGAAGACTTGGTTCTCCCCCTGTAATACGTACTTTTGACGTACCACAACGAGCAAACGCACTTACTGTACGTTCGATTTCATCAAGTTCAAGGAAGGACTCACGCTTTCCCTTTTCTGGTTTATAACCATCAGGTAAGCAATAAGTACATTTAAAGTTACAGACGTCTGTAACTGACAATCGTAAGTAATAGAACTTACGATCAAAATTATCTGCGAATTGTTGCGCCACGGAACACCTTTCCAAACACGGGAGGCTTGTTCATTTCCAAACAAACCCTTGTGACCGAATTGTCACTGGCTCACGCTACATATTGAGTGCTTCTTAAAAAACAACTTAGCAGCTTGAGCTCGGAGTTATGGCAACCATACTGACTTTTCAGTTTGGTGCTCTTATTAAAATACTCAATATTCATCTGTTTTTCCAATTTTTTTGCTATTACAGACGTTTTTAGCTCATATTTATGACTAACTATCTATAAAGTGGTAACGATTCGATAATAAATACCAAGGTAATCTGTGATAACTTCATCATTTCACCAATACTGACTTGTCCTGATTTTCATTATCGAGCACACTTTAATAACTATCACTACATAATTAAGTATCACAACTATGATTGAACATAAAATTGTTGCTATTGGCGGCGGTCACGGACTAGGTCGAGTTCTCGCGGCATTAAGTGACTTTGGTGGCAATGCAACTGGAATTGTTGCAACGACTGATAACGGTGGTTCCACAGGCCGTATACGTGAATGCCAAGGCGGAATTGCCTGGGGTGATACACGTAACTGTATCAATCAATTAATTATGGACCCGTCAATCAGTTCAATGATGTTTGAGTACCGTTTTAAAGGCCAAGGTGAACTGCACGGGCACAATTTGGGTAACTTAATGCTGACGGCGTTGGATAACTTAAGTGTTCGTCCATTAGATGCAATTAATCTAATTCGTGACATGCTAAAAGTAGAAACCCATATCATCCCAATGTCCGAGCACCCATCAGATTTGGGAGCATTAACCTCAGATTTACGTAAAATATCTGGCGAAACTAATGTCGATGAAATGGATGAACTTCCTTTACGTTTATTTCTCGACCCTGAAGTACCAGCAACACTTGAAGCCATTGATGCTGTCAAACAAGCGGATTTAATATTACTTGGCCCTGGAAGCTTTTTAACAAGCATCATGCCACCTCTTTTACTTCCGGGTATAGGAAAAGCCATTAATTCAAACAAGAAAGCCAAAGTCGTTTTTATTGATAATCTATCTAAAGAATTTGGTCCAGCAGGTAAAATGGATCATAGAATGATGCTTGAATGGTGTGAACGCGCATGTTCAGGACGAAAGGTAGATATTATTCTAACAGATAAAGAATTAAATGGATTACAACAAGAATACGATTGCAAGAAGACTGATCTCGCATCGCCAAATCATGATTGGCGACACGATAGAGAAAAGTTAAAAGACGCGATTATTGATTTACTTAAGTAAGAGCTCTCGATAAGCCATTTCAGTTTGACGCGCAATGTCTACAAATTCAGAGATATTGCGCTCAACCCATTTTTCTTGTTTCTGCTTCGCTTTTTCTTCAATATGAATCGCCATTTTTGCAAGCTTATCTGCACCAAAACTGCCCGCACTGCTCTTTAGACAATGGCTAATTTCTCTTACTTTATCAATTTCAGGATGACTACTAAGCGCCCCAATAAAATCATCTAACTCATCACAAAAAATACCAAAAAGCACAGGGATATTTTCATCTCCAACTTCCTGCATTAATTGATTTACAGCGATTTGATTAACATACTGACTCACGATAGTCCCCTTATCTTTCATTCCAAGACTGTAGTTTTCTATATATTGTAGAGGGACTAACCTCTAATTGCTTAGCGGCTTGTGGAATGTTCCCACCACATAGTTCAATTGCGTTTTCAATGATCTGTTTTTCAGATTGCCATAACGGAATAATAGTTTCTTGATCTTTACTATCTAAGATCCTATTACTAGGCAGAATAGATTCTGTAGGCTTAGTTGAATCGCTTATGGATACATTAGATGCAATATTTACACCACTCTTACTATCTAATGATAATGGAGGGGGCAGCATGGATAATTCGACTTCTTTTCCTTTATTTAATACGACTACATTCCTAATCACATTTTGCAATTGTCGTACGTTTCCAGGCCAATCGTAATTCAAAAACCTGTCCACAACCTCGGGACTAAATGTGATAAATTCGCGACCTTCCTCATGTGAAAAGTGCCCAAGGATTGAGTGTCCAATCTCAATAATATCATTACCTCTATCTCTTAAAGGCGGTAACGTTAAAGGGATAACATGCAGACGATAATAAAGGTCTTCTCTAAAGCGTCCTTCTTGAACTTCTAACCAAGGGTCACGGTTAGTCGCACACACAAATCGAACATCAACTCGACTCATTTTAGAAGAACCAACTTTTTGAAAAGTACCCGTTTGAATAAATCGCAATAATTTGGTTTGTAAATCCAAATCCATTTCACATAATTCATCGAGGAAAAGCGTACCTCCATCTGCTTGTTCGGCAGCACCTTTTCGATCAACTGAGGCACCTGTAAATGCACCTTTAACGTGACCAAAAAGCTCACTTTCAATTAAATCTTTTGGAATTGCCGCACAGTTAATAGCAATAAAAGGCCCGTCTCCACGCTTACTAGCTGCATGGATGGCTTCTGCACACACCTCTTTACCCGTCCCCGATTCACCAGTAATAAATACCGTTGCTTTACTTGGTGCGGCGGAATCTATCGTGCGATACACCTGATGCATTTGAGAGCTACTACCAATAAACCCTTGATACTGTTTATTGGTATCTTTTGGATTTTCTTGAAATTCTTTCTGGTCTTTTTGTGCACGTCGTAATGCGTTATTTACCGTAACCCTCAAACGGTCAGCTTCGCATGGTTTGATTAAGAAATCTTGAGCCCCTAACTGCATGGCTTCTACTGCAGCATCAATAGAGCCATGAGCCGTCATTAAAACAACAGGAATACTTTGGTTATCTTTGCGAATTTCAGCCAAGACATCAAAACCTGTCATGTCAGGCAGACGTAAATCTAGTAACACAAGGTCTGGGGTTCTTAATTTTATTTTCTCAATGGCTTCAACACCTTTAGCTACGACGTCAATATCAAAACCTAACGGGTTTAAATAAGAGCGATATAACGCAGCAACGGAAGCGGTATCTTCTACCATTAATAAATATTTTTTTTGTATCATCAAATCCAACTTGAGGGTAAAAACACGATTGATATTTGCATTATGCAATCATGATTTGCAAAACGCAATTTGCAAAATGCAAAAAAGGATGACTTTGCGCACTATTTAGGCTTTTTTAGCTTATTTTTACAGGTAAAAAAGTTGGCACGCTCCCTGCAATAGGTATATTGACCCTTTAAGCCAAAGGGTCACCTAGCCAACTGACGTTGTTAGTGAAATTTACTTTCACATGAACAATAAAGCCAACCGGGATATTGCGGTTGGCTTCTTTTTTTCTGCTATAAAATCAATAACTAACTATTCACTATAAATTGTTTTCTTAAATTATCAATCTCATCTCGAACTTGTGCAGCTTGTTCAAATTCCAAGTCTTTCGCATGTTGATACATCTTACTTTCTAGCTTCTGAATCGCCTTTTCTAACTGTTGTGGCGACATCGAACTGTAACTAGCTCCTTCTTCTGCAACTTCAGATAACTTAATCTTAGGTGCAACGACTTTACGTTTATTTTTAGTCATATCACCCAATTCAAGAATATCGGCAACGTCTTTCTTAAGCGCTTGTGGAACAATACCTAACGCTTCATTGTGTAATTGCTGCTTCTCTCTTCGTCTTTCTGTTTCACCAATGGCTTTTTCCATTGAACCAGTGATCTTATCAGCATAAAGAATGGCTTTACCCTCTAAGTTACGAGCAGCACGACCAATCGTTTGAATTAACGAACGTTCAGAACGTAAAAAGCCTTCTTTATCTGCATCTAAAATCGCAACCAATGAAACCTCAGGCATGTCTAGGCCTTCTCGAAGTAAGTTAATGCCAACAAGTACATCAAACTCACCTAGACGTAAATCACGAATAATTTCGACACGTTCAACCGTATCAATATCTGAATGTAAATAACGAACTTTTACGCCATGCTCATCAAGATATTCCGTTAGGTCTTCAGCCATACGCTTCGTCAATGTTGTCACTAATACTCGTTCATTGTTTTTAGTTCGAATACGGATCTCTGATAATAAATCATCCACTTGTGTCGCCACTGGACGAACTTCAATCACAGGATCTAATAATCCAGTTGGACGTACGACTTGTTCGGCAATTTCTCCATCTGACTTTTCTATCTCATATTTACCAGGAGTAGCTGATACATAAATAGTTTGAGGGGCTAATGCTTCAAATTCTTCAAAACGCAACGGACGATTGTCTAATGCCGATGGTAGTCTAAATCCATACTCGACTAAATTCTCTTTACGTGAGCGGTCCCCCTTATACATAGCACCTATTTGAGAAACGGTAATATGAGATTCATCAATAATTAATAGGCCATCTTGTGGTAAATAATCAAACAAGGTTGGAGGAGCCTCACCTTCTGGACGACCACTCAAATAACGTGAATAGTTTTCAATCCCTGAGCAAAAACCCAGTTCGTTCATCATTTCAATATCAAATTGAGTTCGCTGAGTGATACGCTGCTCTTCAACAAGCTTATTATTTTCTAGCAATTCTTTTTGTCTAATAGCAAGATCGACTTTGATCTTTTCGATCGCATCTAAGACCTGTTCACGAGGGGTTACATAGTGTGTTTTAGGGTAGATAGTACAACGTGGCATATCTTTCGCTATAATTGACCCTGTTAATGGATCAAACTTACTGATGCGCTCAACTTCATCATCAAACATTTCAATACGAATGGCTTCATGTTCAGACTCTGCTGGAAAAATATCCAACACTTCCCCACGAACTCGAAATGTACCTCGTTCAAAAGCCATGTCATTACGCTTATATTGCAATTCGGCTAAACGACGCAGCATGTCTCTTTGATTAATAATGTCACCACGGCGTAAATGCAGCATCATACTCAAATAGGCTTTTGGATCACCTAAGCCATATATTGCTGAAACAGAAGCAATAATAATCGCATCTTTGCGTTCTAATAGTGCTTTGGTTGCTGATAAACGCATTTGCTCAATGTGCTCATTAACCGATGAGTCTTTTTCTATAAATGTATCCGTCGTTGGTACATAGGCTTCTGGTTGGTAATAATCAAAATAAGAAACAAAATATTCAACGGCGTTATTTGGGAAGAAGGCTTTCATTTCACCATATAACTGTGCTGCTAATGTTTTGTTATGAGCCATAATGATCGTTGGGCGACCAGAATGAGCAATAACATTAGCAAGAGTAAATGTTTTACCTGAACCAGTAACCCCCAGTAACGTTTGGTGAGCTAACCCATTTTCAAGACCTTCATTAAGTGTTTTTATCGCTTGAGGTTGATCGCCCGCAGGTTGATAATTAGATACGAGTTCATACGCACTAGACATTTTATACTGCTCCACTTTCCTACTTATTTTTATAAGTTACTACCCTATCAAATCCCTTCTCTTTTTTATAGAAACTCTTAAATAAGAAAAGTTTTCCCCAGAAAAGATTAATTTATAATCAATTTAACTTTATTCTTTATTTTTACCGTGAATAATCATTACTATTGATAAGTAAAACATATACAACCTGTAAGTTATTGATTTTTGTCGCCAGTTCTTATTTTTCATTTTACTTATTAAGTGCTGAGCCTATATTTAATCATGCTTAGAGGCAGTTAACAAAGATCCATTAACATAGTTATCCACAGTTTTAGTGGATAACTACCCACAACCCTTATCGTCTTTAGCTTAAGAGAGATGTCAATCCTTTTTTACTTAAAATTGTTTTGTTGACCGCAAAATAAACTAACTCATTTTTTTTCAATTTTTAGTGTTGACAGTTTTTTTTAGAATAGATAATATCTCCGCCGTTTAAACAATTCCCTTTTAGTTCAGTCGGTAGAACGGCGGACTGTTAATCCGTATGTCGCTGGTTCAAGTCCAGCAAAGGGAGCCACATTTAAATAGTTAGGTTACTGCTTTTTTAAGCATTGCGTGACTATATAAAAAGTTAATTCCTCTTTAGTTCAGTTGGTAGAACGGCGGACTGTTAATCCGTATGTCGCTGGTTCAAGTCCAGCAAGAGGAGCCACTTTTAAAAGCCTTGTCTAACGATGAGGCTTTTTTTTGGTTCATCGCAGATTAGCGGGAATTGAAAACAAAAACGGCAGTTAGTGGTAAAGTTACATCGCCAAACACAACTTTTCACAAACTGCCGTTTTCATGCCAAATAATACTTTTTTATCATCCTTCTGGAAAGGTTTTCAGATCGTAAAGTCTCATAAAACTGATTCATTAATCTCTATAACCTTAAAACCTGACTCCCCAGCATTCTGCTCTTGCGGGCGACTCTCTGAATTTACTCACGATACTCAGTGGCGAACTATTAAAGACGCTATGATATTAGGAACTCCAGTTGAACTTTTGATTCAGACTAGGCGCATTACATGTTTGCTATGCGGTACAAAAACGGAAGCAATATCTTGGCTTAAACCATACTCACGCCTGACTAATCGATTGATAGAATATATTGAACAACTGCTGCCTTTGCTGCCGATTAAACATATTTCAGAACTGACTGGAGTACATTGGCACACGATAAAGAATATTGATAAACAACGACTTAAACGAGTTATCCCTGACATACCATGGGATAAATTACGCCAACTAGTGATGGATGAGTTTGCCATATTTAAAGGACATCGATATGCAACAGTGATTGCCGATGCGCAGACACATCAAGTGCTTTGGATTGGTTTAGGTAGAAGCCGAACTGATATCAGGCCTTTCTTTGAAGAGCTTGGTAAGCATGCCGAAAATATCGAAGCAGTGGCTATGGATATGAATACAGCTTTCGATCTCGAAGTGAAAGCTCATTGCCCTAATGCACGTATTGTATACGATCTTTTTCATGTGGTAGCCAAATATGGACGAGAGGTAATGGATAGGGTTAGGGTAGATCAAGCGAATCAACTCAAAGAAGACAAAAAAGCTCGTCGTTGGATTAAGCGTTCACGCTGGATCCTTTTGAAAAATAGAGACAATCTAGACGTAAATCAACAGAGTTATTTAGATGAAATACTTTCGGTAAACCACGATTTAATGGTGACTCATTTGCTAGGAGAGCAATTAAAAGAGCTCTGGTATTGTGACTCAGAAACGCAGGCAATAGAACTATGGGATGTATGGTGGCAACAGGTAAATGAGAGTGGGATCAAACCACTAATCAGTTTTGCACGAAAGTTAAAACCATACCTTCACGGAATTGTTAGTTCGTCTTTATATCGATTAAATACATGTACACTGGAAGGAATAAATAACAAAATTAAGTTAATCAAAAGAATGGGGTATGGCTACAGAGATACGGACTATTTCTTTATGAAGATAAAAGCGGCTTTCCCCGGAAAGCCGCGATGAACCTTTTTTTTTACTTAAAATATTAAAAACCTATTCTTTCTAAGGTTGTTATCACGCGCTTAAAGTCCGATAATAACCAGATCATCTATTATCATAAAAATCATTGGCATGACTGAGTATCTCTTACTACTTATTGGTACCGTTCTAGTAAACAACTTTGTACTAGTTAAGTTCTTAGGACTTTGTCCATTTATGGGCGTGTCTAAAAAACTAGAAAGTGCTATCGGAATGGGCCTAGCGACCACATTTGTTCTTACCTTAGCATCAGTATGTTCGTACCTTGTCGAAACATATATTTTATCTCCGCTAGGAATTGAATACCTTAGAACAATGAGCTTCATTCTTGTTATTGCTGTTGTTGTGCAATTTACTGAAATGGTAGTACACAAAACAAGCCCGACGTTATATCGCGTGCTGGGTATTTTCTTACCGTTAATTACAACTAACTGTGCGGTTCTTGGTGTCGCTTTGCTTAATGTAACTGAAAATCATAATTTCGTAGAATCTATTATCTATGGTTTTGGTGCTGCCGTTGGTTTTTCTTTAGTACTTATCTTATTTTCTGCAATGCGTGAACGAATTGCTGCTGCCGATGTACCTTTGCCTTTTAAAGGTGCTTCTATTGCGATGATCACTGCAGGTTTAATGTCTTTAGCCTTTATGGGCTTTACTGGTTTAGTGAAATTATAAACATGAGTTCAATCTTAATTGCTGTTATAGCTATTGCTGCTCTTGCCCTAGTATTTGGCTTAATACTGGGGTTTGCATCAATTAAATTTAAAGTTGAGTCCGACCCTATCGTCGAACAAATCGATGCAATTCTTCCTCAAACCCAATGTGGCCAATGTGGCTACCCTGGTTGCAAGCCTTACGCTGAAGCTATTGCAAATGGCGATATGATAAATAAATGTCCTCCAGGCGGTCAGGCTACTATTGAGAAGCTTGCTGATCTTATGGGAGTTGACGTCCCTAGCTCAGCTCATGATGAAGAAAAAAGCATTAAAAAAGTCGCTTTTATTCATGAAGATATGTGTATTGGATGTACTAAATGTATTCAAGCTTGCCCTGTTGATGCCATTGTTGGTGGGACAAAAGCCTTACATACCGTTATTGAATCGGAATGTACTGGATGTGATTTATGTGTCGCTCCATGTCCAACAGACTGTATTGAGATGATCCCTGTAAAAACAACACCTGATAATTGGAAATGGGATTTAAACACTATCCCTGTTGTAAATATTTCTACAGACCTACCTTCTAAATCATCGGAGCTGTAATACATGTTGTCCATTATCGAACAAATTAAACAAGGCCAACTGTGGGACTTTCACGGTGGTATTCATCCTGAAGAAAATAAAACAATCTCTAATCAGGTTGCAATTCAACAAGCGGGGATCCCTTCTCAACTTGTTCTTCCTTTAAAACAGCACATTGGTGGAAAAGGTGACATTCTCGTCTCTGTTGGTGATGTCGTACTAAAAGGCCAACCTCTAACACAAGGCAATATTGCTATGTGTGTTCCTGTTCATGCGCCAACATCAGGAAAAATCACAGCTATTGAGCCTCGCACTGTAGCGCATCCATCAGGATTAACTGACCTGTGTATCGTAATCGAATCGGATGGCGAAGATCGTTGGATTGAAGATCGTACACCAATTGATGACTTTGCATCGGTAGATCCTATCGATCTTATTGAGCGAATCCGTCAATCTGGTATAT
The DNA here is from genome assembly GCF_023983475.1 of Aliivibrio fischeri ATCC 7744 = JCM 18803 = DSM 507. Lineage (NCBI taxonomy): Bacteria > Pseudomonadati > Pseudomonadota > Gammaproteobacteria > Vibrionales > Vibrionaceae > Aliivibrio > Aliivibrio fischeri. Next base: position 1,030,080 of record NZ_CP092712.1, on the reverse strand, counting down.
CAGGAATGGGTGGCGCAGGCTTTCCTACTAGCCGCAAAATTCAAAGTGGTATTGGCAAAGCTGAAATGCTCATTATCAACGCAGCTGAATGTGAACCCTACATCACTGCGGATGATCGTTTAATGCGAGAGCATGCTGAAGAGATCATTGATGGTATTAAGATCTTGCAACACATCCTGACGCCAAAGGTGTGTATTATTGCCATTGAAGATAACAAACCAGAAGCCGTAAAAGCACTTAACCAAGCCGTTAATGACCATGACAATATCATTATTCGAGTCATACCAACCAAATATCCATCTGGTGGTTCTCGTCAACTGACAAAAATAATTACAGGGCAAGAAGTACCCGCTAATGGTCGCTCAACAGATATTGGTGTCATTGTTCAAAACGTCGGAACTGTATTTGCTATCAAACGCGCTATTTGCAATGCAGAGCCTCTTATTGAACGAGTTGTTACACTAACTGGTAACAGCATGTCAACACCAGGTAACCTATGGGTTCGCCTAGGTACTTGTATTGATTACCTTATGGATTTAGTTAGCTATAAAGCAGATAAGAAACACCCACGTATCATCATGGGTGGTTCATTAATGGGCTTTACTTTACCCCATCAGCAAGTTCCAATTACTAAAATTACCAACTGTATTATCACACCAGATAAAAAAGAACTGCCTCTTTACAACCATGAAATGGCTTGTATTCGATGCAGTAGTTGTGCTGATGCCTGCCCAACATCATTACTTCCTCAGCAACTGTATTGGTACTCGAAATCAGAAGATTATGACAAATGTAATGAATATCATCTTGATGATTGTATTGAGTGTGGTGCCTGTGCTTATGTCTGCCCTAGTGAAATACCGCTAGTTCAATATTATCGCCAAGCTAAATCAGAAATTTATTCTCGTAAACAAGATGAATTAGCAGCAGAACGCGCAAAATTACGTTTTGAAGAAAAAAATGCACGTTTAGAACGCGATAAGCTTGAGCGTGAAAATAAATTTAAGCAAGCCGCTGAAAACCGTCGCAAAGAGATGAAAACAGAGAGTAAAGGTGGCGATGATGCCATCGCTGCCGCTATTGCTCGCGTAAAAGCACAAAAAGCAGCTCAAGAGTCTGGCGTCGCTGCACCAAAACCGGCTGTTGCTGCTGCAATTGCTCGTGCAAAAGCAAAACAAGCAGAGGCTGCGAAATCAGAGGCTTCAGTACCAGATAACTCTGAAATGGCTAAACTACGTGAAGAACGTAAGCAGCAAGCAAGAGAAAGAAAAGCAAAACTTGCAGAAGAAACAACAGTAACCGATTCAGATAAATCAGATAAAAAAGATGCCGTTGCAGCTGCTATTGCTCGTGCAAAAGCACGCAAAGCTGCACAAGCTGAAGAGAAAACGGAAGCGCCAGTAACCTCTGAAGAGAATAATCAAAACACTGAAGAATCAGCTGACCCGAAAAAAGCAGCCGTCGCTGCCGCTATTGCTCGTGCAAAAGCACGCAAAGCTGCACAAGCTGAAGAAAAAACGGAAACTCCAGTAACCTCTGAAGAGAATAATCAAAGCACTGAAGAATCAGTAGATCCGAAAAAAGCAGCCGTCGCTGCCGCTATTGCTCGTGCAAAAGCACGCAAAGCTGCACAAGCTGAAGAGAAAACGGAAGCGCCAGTAACCTCTGAAGAGAATAATCAAAACACTGAAGAATCAGCTGACCCGAAAAAAGCAGCCGTCGCTGCCGCTATTGCTCGTGCAAAAGCACGCAAAGCTGCACAAGCTGAAGAGAAAACGGAAACGCCAGTGGCCTCTGAAGAGAATAATCAAAACACTGAAGAATCAGTAGATCCGAAAAAAGCAGCCGTCGCTGCCGCTATTGCTCGTGCAAAAGCACGCAAAGCTGCACAAGCTGAAGAGAAAACGGAAACGCCAGTGGCCTCTGAAGAGAATAATCAAAACACTGAAGAATCTGCTGATCCGAAAAAAGCAGCCGTCGCTGCCGCTATCGCTCGTGCAAAAGCACGTAAAGCAGCACAAGAAAATAACAAGAAGGAAGAGTAACAGTGGCCTTTTTTATCACTAGCTCACCCCACGCTCATAGTAAAAAGAGCACAAAACACATTATGAAAATGGTTGCTCTTGCAACTATTCCCGGGCTATTAGCACAAACCTACTTCTTCGGTTGGGGTAATATCATACAAGTGCTTATTGCTATTTTTACCGCAATTGCATCCGAAGCGGTTATTTTAAAATTCCGAAAGAGACCCCTTGCTCCCTATTTACGTGATAATAGTGCTCTCTTAACCGGTTTATTATTAGCATTAGCAATTCCACCACTTGCACCTTGGTGGCTAACCGTTATCGGTGTTGTTTTCGCTATCGTTATCGCTAAACACTTATACGGTGGTTTAGGACAAAACATATTTAACCCTGCGATGGCTGCTTATGTTGTTTTGTTGATTTCATTTCCAGTACAAATGACAACTTGGCTACCAGTAAAAGAACTGCTAACAGAAAATATTAGCTTACTTGACTCACTGTGGCTTATCTTCCATGGGTTAAGCCAAGATGGTTTCTCAGTTCATCAATTAACCATGAACGTTGATGGTATGACAATGGCTACGCCATTAGATACGATCAAAACAGGATTAAAATCAGGGCTTACTACCTCAGAAGTACTTTCCTTACCTATTTTTAATGGTTTCGCAGGTTTAGGTTGGTTATGGGTTAACGTTGGATTCTTATTAGGTGGTTTATTCCTTCTTCAACAACGTCTAATTCACTGGCATATACCGGTTAGTTTTTTAGTCAGCCTATTTATTATTAGCAGCGTATTTGCTTTATTCTCACCAGATACCGCAACATCGCCGTTATTTAATCTGTTTTCTGGTGCAACCATGCTAGGGGCATTCTTTATTGCTACTGATCCTGTTTCGGCTGCAACCACACCAAAAGGCCGTTTATATTACGGTGCTCTCATTGGTGCTTTAGTTTATATCATACGAACTTGGGGTGGTTTTCCTGATGGCGTAGCTTTTGCGGTTTTATTAGCAAATATGTGCGTTCCATTAATTGATTACTACACCAAACCAAGAACTTACGGCCATACTAAAGGATAAAACAATGCTAACCACAATGAAAAAAAGTAGCCTTGTTTTGGCTCTGTTTGCGATAGCAGCAACCGCACTAGTTACTATTACTTATGCATTAACTAAAGATCAAATTGCGTATCAACAGCAACAGCAATTATTATCTGTTCTCAATCAGGTTGTTCCTAAAGAGCAGCATGATAACGAACTATACAAAGCTTGTATTCTGGTAAAAAATAACGATGCTTTAGGTTCAAAACAAGCGATGCCAATTTACCTTGCTTCATTAAATGGCAAACATTCTGGCGCAGCTATTGAAGCAATAGCTCCCGATGGATACAGTGGCAACATTAAAATTATCGTCGGTGTTGATTCCGATGCAATAGTCACAGGTGTTCGTGTTCTTTCACACCAAGAAACGCCAGGACTAGGCGATAAAATTGATATTAGAATCACTCGCTGGGTCGATGCATTTTTAGGTAAAACAGTTGAAAGTTCAGAAGATAAAAATTGGGCCGTACAAAAAGATGGTGGCCAATTTGATCAATTTACTGGCGCAACAATCACACCAAGAGCAGTAGTTAAAGCTGTAAAAAGAGCAGTTTGGTTCTATAAAACACATCAAGAAGAGCTACTAACTCTTCCATTGAATTGTGAGACAAAATAATGGCAAGTCATAAAGAATTAATTAAAAACGGTTTATGGGACAATAACCCTGCCCTAGTACAACTATTAGGTCTTTGTCCCTTACTTGCCGTCTCTGCGACTGTTACTAACGCACTTGGTTTAGGGATCGCAACCATTCTCGTATTGGTTGGCTCAAACTTAATTGTTTCTTTAGTTCGTCAGTGGATACCACAAGAAGTGCGTATTCCTGTATTCGTAATGATCATTGCTTCACTAGTAACTTGTGTGCAATTACTTATGAATGCTTATGCTTATGGTCTTTATTTATCTCTTGGGATATTTATCCCTCTAATTGTGACCAACTGTATTATCATTGGACGAGCAGAATCGTTTGCTTCAAAAAATGATCCCCTTCCTGCCGTTTTGGATGGATTATGGATGGGGATGGGAATGACAGCGGTCTTAGTTTTACTCGGAGCAATGCGTGAGATCCTTGGTAACGGCACTTTGTTTGATGGTGCCGATCTTCTGCTTGGTGATTGGGCAACTATTTTAAGAATTGAGCTTTTCCATGTTGATAGCCACTTCCTATTAGCGATGCTACCTCCAGGAGCATTCCTTGGTGTTGGTTTTCTTATTGCTTTAAAAAACGTCATTGATAAGAAAATGGCTGATCGTCAACCTAAAGAAAAAGCAGAGATAGAACGAGTTCGTATTTCTTAACTGTAACACCATAGGTTAACCTCATATATCGTGAAAAAGAAAAGGATTTAATTGCTGTATGAATAATGTAAAACGTTTAGAAATTTTAGAGCGCTTACGTTCAGAAAATCCCAATCCTCAAACCGAACTTGAGTGGTCAACGCCATTTGAATTATTAATTGCAGTACTACTTTCCGCACAAGCAACCGATGTTAGTGTTAACAAAGCAACAAGAAAATTATATCCAGTAGCAAATACCCCACAAAGCATTTTAGATCTAGGGGTAGATGGACTGAAAACATATATAAAAACCATCGGTTTATTTAATACGAAAGCAGAAAATGTCATTAAGACCTGTCGTATGCTCATTGATTTACATGGTGGAGAGATCCCTGAAGATCAAGAAGCGTTAGAAGCCCTCCCAGGTGTCGGTCATAAAACAGCAAATGTCGTATTAAACACAGCTTTTGGATGGCCTACGATTGCTGTTGATACCCATATTTATCGTGTATCTAATCGTACTAAATTCGCCATGGGTAAAACGGTTAATGATGTTGAAAAGAAACTACTAAAAGTGGTTCCAAAAGAATTCAAATTGGATGTTCACCATTGGTTAATCTTACATGGCCGTTATACCTGTATCGCTCGAAAACCTCGTTGTGGTAGTTGTATGATTGAAGATTTATGTGAATTCAAAGAAAAAACTGAAGATTAATAATATATAAACTGGAGCAAGATTATGGCTAATGGACGCATTTTACATACAATGATCCGCGTGGGTAACTTAGATAAATCCATCGAATTTTATACCAAAGTAATGGGAATGGATCTTCTTCGTCAAAATACGAATGAAGAATACAAATACACACTGGCTTTTCTTGGCTATGGTGATGAATCCCAAGGTGCCGTAATTGAACTTACCTATAACTGGGGCACAGAAGAATACGACATGGGTACTGCTTTTGGTCACATTGCTATTGGTGTTGATGATATCTATGCAACTTGTGATGCAATTAAAGCAGCAGGAGGCAATGTTACGCGTGAAGCGGGCCCTGTAAAAGGCGGCTCAACCCATATTGCTTTTGTAAAAGATCCTGATGGTTACATGATTGAGTTAATTCAAAACAGCAGCTCATCAGCAGGATTAGAAGGTTAATGAATACCTTATAATCTACCTTATAGTAAAAAACCTGCGATCTAGGCTAATGCCGATCGTTTAAGGGACTTGAACGATCCTTTGCAGCCTTCATAATCGGTCTTAAATTTATTTTAAGGCCGATTTTTTATGTCTGAGTTTTCTCGTGAATTACAATTAACTGCAGAATTTCACCTTCCTGAATCTATGGATTCATTTCGGAAAAATATTCCTATTGAGTGGATTTCAGAAGCCGTTAACCAAACTGGTCGCGCCGCTATCAGAAAGCGCAGATTTCCTGCTGAACAAGCTGTTTGGTTAGTGCTTGGAATTGGCTTAATGCGTAACCGCTCCATTAGCGATGTTTGTGATAAATTAGAATTAGCCTTCCCTGATGCTAAAGGGGAGCTCCCTCCCTTGGCCACAAGTAGTATCGTAAAAGCTAGACAGCGTATTGGTTATGAACCATTACGTTACCTATTTCATACCACTGCGAGTAAATGGGAGACAGAAGAATCGCCTGATTTAGTTTGTGGACTTAAACTCATGAGCGTTGACGGGACTCAATTTAAAACCCCTGAAACTAAGGATAACCAAAAGCTAGGCTACGCGACAGGTAAGGCTACATTTCCTTCAGTTCTTGCTGTTACCCTCATGTCTACACGCACCCACCTTATTTCAGATGCTGCTTTTGGACCAATAACCAATAGTGAAATATCTTATGCACAACAATTAGTTGGCTCCGCTCCAAATAATTCATTAACTCTTTTTGACCGTGGTTTTATGTCCGCTGAACTTTTTGAATCATGGCGTAATGCAGGAAAAAATACTCATTGGTTAACTCCAATAAAAAGTAAATTTAGGTACGACGTTTTAGAAGAGTTTTCAGACTACGATAAACTGATTAAAATGCCAGTTTCGCCTGATGCAAAACAGAAATATCCTCACCTCGGAGATAGCTGGCAAGCTCGTTTAGTTTTAATACCTGAGCCGAAAGGAGAGATCAAAGGGTTTATTACTTCATTAGAGTGTCCTGTGACTTATCCATTGAAAGATATTGTTGAAATTTACTGGGAACGATGGGAAATAGAACAAGGTTATGGTGAATTAAAACAAGGTCAACTTAACAATCAAGCAGTGCTTAGAAGCTTGAAAATAGAAGGAATATATCAAGAGTTATGGGGGATTTTGATTTCTTATAACCTCGTTCGTCTAGAAATGAAAAGAATGGCCGATTTTCATAAAATGGAACCATTAAGAATAAGCTTTATTAATGCGTTAAGGCTAATCCAAGATGAGTTCCTGTGGTGTTCAGGGCGAACACCAGGAACAGTGCCCAAGAAGCTGAAAAATCTACGAGAAAGCGGAAAGCGTCTAATCCTGCCAAAGAAAAGAAAGCGAAAACCATTTCCGCGACAAGTGCTTTATAAAGCACCGCGCTACCCTTATAAAAAAAGAGCCACTAGCTGTTAAGCGAGCGGCATTAGCGATCTAGGCAGGTTTTTTTATACATAAGCCTTCAATTGATAATAATTCTCAGTTAGATTTACCCGTGATAATGAAATTCTTAATAAACTAATTGAGGCTTTACTATGATTGAATTGTGGGAAAAACATACATTATTAGCTGAACAAGCTTTTAAGAATGAAGATTCATGGCGAACCATTCTTCATTATCAGCAAGCCTTTGCTATTTCAGAAGAGCTGATAAAAAGAAATGAAGCGAGTTTAAATGACCAAATAACCATATCTGTTATTTCTTGTCATAATCTGGCTCAATTTTGGAGAAGCCAAAATGACAGTCGTTTTGAACTAAAATATCTTGAACTTGCATCAGAAAAAATATTAACACTTGTACCTCAATGTCCACATAGCGAGTGTGAATCTTTTGTTGATAATTTGGGTTGTTGCAAGAGTGCATTATTGGATTTTATGAAGCGCCACCCTAACCCATCAATTGCACGACATATACAACATATTGATAGTACAGTTCAGTGTGAGTTAATCGCCAGTTTCAAATTACAATAAAAAAGACGCCTACAATGAGGCGTCTTTCTATAGCTATTTTAAAACGAATAATTAGATAATTGTTCGACCTAGAGAAATGACAACACGACGGTTTTTATTCTTACCAATAGGTGTTGCATTATCTGCGATTGGACGACGCTCACCATACGAATGAACACGAATACGATCGGCAGGTAAACCAATTGACTCAAAGTAATTTTGTAGTTTTAACGCACGTCTTTCTGACACTTGTTGGTTCACATTTTTACCACCACTAGAGTCGGTATAAGTTGCTACCAACACTAAATCCACATCTTTAGTGTATTTAATAAAATCAGCAATTTGCGACAAACGTTTTTTGGATGCCTTATTTAGTTCATCACTGTTTTTGTCAAAATGCAAAATAGTGAATGAGATATCTTCAAAACTGTATGGTAATAAGTTAGCAATACACATACTAAACACATTATATTGCTCTTGAAATAAAACGGGTGATAACGCAACTTCAATTATTTGCTTAGGACTTTGCCAATCAGCATAGGTAAACGTTGGGAATCGACCACTTTCAAGTTCAGCAAGCATAGACCAAGCTGTTGGGCCACCAACATAACCATCAAATTGTTTAAAGAACTTTAAATTCAACATACTTTCCGCACCATCACCCGGCATCCAGCGAGCAGGCATAGACACAAGATTAACAGCACGAGTTTCACCCATTGGGCGGTTCATTTTTAGTTCAAAATCCAGATTCATCTTCTTGTTAGCATAAGATGAAAACTGTGCACTACCATAATTAGGAATGTTATGAGACAAACGACACTCTAAAGGCGAGTTTTCTAACATCGTCCACTTCGATTGCTCTGGCTTAGCGACATAATTCTTATTTGCTAATACAGGAGTAGCAATCAAAGAGCTCACTAATAAAGCAGATGTAACAAATATTTTTTTCATAATACCTAAATCTATGGGTCATGCCGTTGACGATGCTATTAATAAAGCAATAATTAGACCAATAATTACTTACAACTGGCCAATTTCAGTTAGATACTAATAAATATATCTCTATCACACCTTATTTACAGTTTTTATGCTACGGATAATCTGCAATAATAGTCATAACATTTTCTTACGTACCGAATGATGACTGAAGTAGAACAACACAATTTATTAAAAAACCGTTTTCGTGGCTATTTTCCTGTAGTTATTGATGTTGAAACAGCAGGTTTTAATGCTAAAACTGATGCATTACTTGAGATTTGTGCTGTTACTCTCGCTATGGATGAGCAAGGTAATTTAAAACCTGCTACCACCATCCACTTCCATGTCACTCCTTTTGAAGGTGCTAATATTGAAAAAGAGGCACTTGAATTTAATGGTATACGTGACCCATTTAGCCCATTACGTGGTGCTGTCACTGAAGACGTTGCATTAAAAGAAATCTTCAAACTTGTCCGTAAAGAACAAAAACAACACGATTGCCAACGTGCAATAATGGTTGCTCATAATGCTCATTTTGACCATAGCTTTGTTATGGAAGCAGCGGCACGAACAAAATTAAAACGCATTCCTTTCCATCCATTTTGCACCTTTGATACAGCGGCAATCAGTGGCCTTGCACTTGGTCAAACTGTATTGGCAAAAGCGTGTAAAACGGCAGGAATGGATTTTGATGGTAAAGAAGCTCATTCAGCTCTTTATGATACAGAAAAAACGGCAGAACTATTCTGTCGTATTGTGAATAAATGGAAAGATCTTGGTGGCTGGCCTGTAATGCCAGAACCAGAAAACGATACTAATAATAATTAATTGGCTAATTGCTAACTAACTACATAATAATTTACAGGGAACTAAACACAATGAATCCAATCATTCTTTCTGTTTCAGTTATGCTTATCCTTGCTTTGCTTAGAGTTAACGTTGTTGTTGCCTTAACATTTAGCGCACTAATCGGTGGATTAGTAGGTGGATTATCATTATCTGAAACCATTTCAGCTTTCGAAGGTGGCCTAGGTGGCGGTGCAACTATTGCATTAAGTTACGCTATGCTTGGCGCCTTTGCCGTTGCTATTTCAAAATCAGGCGTTACTGATTTACTTGCTCACAGTGTGATCAAACGTATAAATGGTAAAGAAAATATCCACGCCGCAACCGGTGTAAAATATTTACTATTATGCTTGATACTTCTCGTTACGATTTCATCTCAAAACGTAGTGCCAGTTCATATTGCCTTTATTCCAATTTTGATCCCGCCACTACTTCAAGTTTTTAATAAACTAAAACTTGATCGCCGTTTAATTGCTTGTGTTCTTACTTTTGGTTTAGTGACACCTTATATGATTTTACCTGTCGGTTTTGGTGGTATCTTCTTAAATAATATCCTGCTTAAAAACCTACATGACAACCATTTAGATGTACTTGCAAGCCAAGTACCACTAGCAATGGCTTTGCCAGCACTTGGCATGGTTGCCGGCTTATTAATCGCCGTATTTATTTCATACCGCAAACCAAGAACGTATGCCGAAGTTGATAACTCTGAGTTAACCCCAACATCAGTAGAACCTACATTTAATAAACGTCATATCCAAATTTCTATTTTAGCTATCGTTGCTGCCCTATCGGTTCAGTTATATGCTGGTTCAATGATCATTGGTGCTCTTGCTGGTTTCATGGTGTTTACTTTTGGTGGCGTGATTGCTTGGAAAGAAACTCAAGACGTATTCACTCGTGGTGTTCACATGATGGCAATGATTGGCTTTATTATGATTTCAGCTGCAGGCTTTGCCGCAGTAATGAAAGCAACAGGTGGCGTAGAAACCCTAGTTCAAGCTTTATCTACCTCTATTGGTGATAATAAACCTCTAGCAGCCCTACTTATGCTAATTGTTGGTCTATTAGTTACAATGGGAATCGGCTCTTCGTTCTCAACCATTCCAATCATTGCAACTATCTATGTCCCTCTTGCTATTGCTTTTGGCTTTTCGCCAATGGCAACCATCGCACTTGTTGGTACTGCTGCAGCGCTTGGTGATGCTGGTTCTCCTGCCTCGGATTCGACATTAGGTCCAACATCAGGCCTAAACTCTGATGGCCAACATGAACACGTTTGGGAAACTGTTGTACCTACCTTTTTGCATTATAACCTGCCACTAATTATCTTCGGATGGATTGCAGCAATGGTTCTATAATGTAATTGAATTGCATTTTTATTTAAAAAAACGTTAAAACGGCAGATGTTTCTGCCGTTTTTTTGCATAAAGATCAAAAAAATACCCCTTTATCCCTTTGTTTGAACGTATCTTTAACTGATACAGTTGCTATACTCTGCCATTGTTTAATCACCACCTATAATCTTGTATGAAATTAATTAAGCTTTCTTCATTTCTTATCATTGACGACAGCACTGTCATTCAAAATGCGCTTAGAGCATTACTCAGTCGTATAGGTGTCCCAACCAACAATATTTCATGCTGCCCTACAGCGGGTGCCGCCGTTGGTAACTGTAAACGTCAGAAATTTGATGTGTTATTCGTAGATCATAATTTAGGTCACGGTAGCACCGGTCTACAAATGCTAGAGCAACTTAAGTTGTTACGTCTTATCACAGACAACACACTTATTTATATCGTCACAGGTAATGAAGACCCGCAAATTGAGCTTGCATACACTGATTACATGCCGGCTAAATACATTCAAAAACCAATTCGCCCTGAAGAAATTATTAAAGTCATTAATCATGATTTGATTAAACGCCAATTTTCTACTGGGATGATTGCCGCTTATACAAAAGATGGACTAGCGGGTGTGAAACCCTTAATCTTTCAAGCGCCTAACAAAGTGATCCTGAAAGATTCAATGCTGAAATTGGCATCACGTCTAATTAAAGTAAACCGTCTTCAAGAAGCGTTGAGTGTCAATAAGGCCTTACTTTCAATTATCAAAGAATCTATCGAAGCCGATATTCAATATGCTGAAATACTGTTAGCTAAAAAAGAATACGAACAAGCGAATCAACATATTGATGGCCTGCTACAAAAAAATAAAGATAACCTGCAGTTAATTGATCTAAAAGCTGAAGTTTCTTTTGCAAGAGAAGATATTGGCATCGCTGCTCGATTTTGGAAAAGAGGCTTTGAACTCTCCCCTTATTCATACATTCGCTTTTGCAAACTCGTTTGGTCTTTACTTGCAAAAGGGGAAAAATACGACGCTTTTGACCTACTCACTAAATACGCTTATCTGCTACCAAATTCTGCATTTGATTCAGCAGGTAAACGAGCTATGGCTGCTTGGGGCGATTTATATTTAGCTTCTGAAGACATCCTTCAAGAATGGTCACCAGAAAGTGCATGGCAACGCGTGAGCGCCAAATTAAAAGGACGTCTACGTGGGATCCCGTGTATTGCCGCACAACGAGCACTATCTGCATTATTTCAATTAAAAATTAATCGATACGGTGAAGCAAATCGACACATATCAGATATTCAAATAAACGATATTGCCGATTATGAAACGGCATTCATTGTGTATCTTGTTTATTGTGAAATGAAACTAGATGACGAAAAGGCTCAGTTAGAAGAAAAGTGGTTAACTAAACTACAGAAAGGAACATCAACTCTAGCTCAGTTACAAACGATGGCATTCATAAAACAACAAAAATCATCGTCTTCGTTTTAAGTGAAAGTAACCAAATAAAAAAAGCCACGTTTAATAACGTGGCTTTTTTATGAAAATATTTTGATTATTCAGCCGCTGGTGCGTTACGCTCTGCCGCTTCTTTAATTAATGGCTGAAGTTCACCTTTTTGGAACATTTCAATGATAATGTCACAGCCACCAACTAGTTCGCCTTCAACCCATAATTGTGGGAATGTTGGCCATTGTGCGTATGCTGGAAGCTCTGCACGAATATCAGGGTTTTGTAAAATATCTACGTACGCAAATTTCTCACCACAATTCATTAGAGCTTGTGCAGCTTGAGAAGAGAAACCACAACTAGGTAGTTTAGGAGAACCCTTCATGTATAAAAGGATGTGGTTTTCAGAAATTTGTTGTTTGATCTTATCGATAGTTTCCATTGTATCCTCTAATGGTCGACATTTAAGTTGTATCCATTCTACTTGTTATGTGTGAAGAAAAAAATACCTATTATTTGTAGTGTTATTATTTCTTGAAAAATCGGTACTTTTTCTTTAAATAAACTTAAAACTTGCTAGAATCAAAGCGAAGTCAGATAAGCTCTAATTATAATTGAGCACATATTTTTGGAAAATTAATGAGGCATAGACCTCTTTTAAATGGAGACACGAGCGATGTCATTTGAATTACCAGCTCTACCGTATGCAAAAGATGCACTAGAACCACATATCTCAGCAGAAACACTGGATTTCCACCACGGTAAACACCACAACACATACGTTGTTAAACTAAACGGTCTTATCCCTGGTACTGAGTTTGAAGGTAAAACACTAGAAGAGATCATTAAAACTTCTACTGGTGGTGTTTTCAATAACGCAGCACAAATCTGGAACCACACGTTCTACTGGCACTGTTTAGCTCCAAACGCTGGTGGCGAACCAACAGGTGCTGTAGCAGAAGCTATCAACGCTGCATTCGGTTCTTTTGAAGAATTTAAAGCTCAATTCACAGATTCAGCAATCAATAACTTTGGTTCTTCTTGGACTTGGTTAGTGAAAAAAGCAGACGGTTCTCTAGAAATCGTTAACACGTCTAACGCAGCAACACCACTAACAGAAGAAGGTACAACACCACTTCTAACAGTTGACCTGTGGGAGCACGCTTACTACATCGATTTCCGTAATGTTCGTCCTGATTACATGGGGGCATTCTGGAACCTTGTAAACTGGTCTTTCGTAGAAGAAAACCTAGCAAAATAATTTTTGAATTATAAATAGACGCATCTTGCGACTAAACACTTCAAAGGTCAGTTTTTATACTGGCCTTTTTATTACCTTTCATTGCGGTAACTCTTTGCCCTATTTCTAAAAATAATTTAAAAAACGGCAATTTTTTTCCTAAAAAGACTAAAGCTTTCCAATCCCTTACCGATAAATAGTTATCACCAAGAGGATTGATTCATGAAAGTACATACATTAGACAAAGCAGAATTAATTAGCGAAGTTCAATTTGGCTCGAACCTAAACCACGCTGTAGAAGCGGGTCGTCGTGCTGATTTCGCTTTAATGATGTCATTACTATCTAATGACTTACGTGAAAACACGCCTGTTGAAAAAATTAACGAGAAAAAAGTAACTGAAGATCTGTTACGTCAACGCTTTCAGTTAGCTGATGCACAAACATTACGTAGTAATGAAGAAAGTTATTCTCGTTCTGCTGCTCAAGCTTATCAATTCCACAACGGTGGAATGGCGAGTGCTAAGTTACAACACGGTCTAGCACCGGATGCAATGGCTTATATGCCGCAAGACACTTGTGACCTACCTGAAGAAATTTATCACAACCTATCAGGCCACCAACGTCGTCAGTTAGAATCAGGTAATGAGATTTTTAACGCTATCCCACAAGATCTTTATAATGAACTTGTAACCGCTAAGCGTCATTCTGAAATGAATTTTTATGTTTAATACGACATTACATTAATTCCATATTAGCCATTAACAGTTTTAACTTTCCCTTCTCATTAATCATTGAGCAATATGTGAGTTAGTGCATAATTCACAATATTGATTGATATTTAATCATCATTTAAAGCTCATCTCACAGCAGATGTCATATTTCTATTCCATTATTAAAGCATCGAGTAACTAACGCTATTAAAGCAATTCATGCTCTAAGGAAAGAATGCTATGCAAATAAAACATTCAACCATACTGATCACATCAGCTGGAAATGTTATGGGTCGTTCCATTTCATGTCATTTCGCTTCTCTTGGCGCTTATTTAATCATTACAGATTCTGATGCCAGGGTCCGCGCATGTTATTTACGCAGTGATTTCTAATATTTCGGGATATAATTTTTTAAAATAGCTTGAATTCGAAGTTTAGAAATGATCTTATACTGTTAACAAAACAGAAGAAGACAAAATAATGAATTACGACGAGTTTAAAGACCATTTTAACATATTAAGCGATACACGTCAGTCGAGAAAATCGACGTATAATTTCTTTGAAGTCATGTTCCAAGTGGTTACCGCAATGTTGTGTGGAATGAAGACCTGGGACGAGATAGATACCTTTGGTGAAGAGAATTTAACGTGGTTTAGAAAATTTAGCGATTACTCTCATGGAGTACCGAGTCACGATACCATTGCTCGAATAGTTAGTTTGGTTGACCCCGATGAATTTTCAATTTGTTTTACACGGTGGTGCAATGATATTCAGCATGAAAAATCATTAGATACGACTCATGTAGCGATTGATGGGAAATCATTAAGAGGAACATATGACTATAGTAAAAACAAATGCTTAACTCATATGGTAAATGCTTATTCTGTTGATACAGGCTTGGTTTTAGGCCAATTAAAAACAGATTCCAAAAGCAATGAAATAACGACAATTCCTGAAATACTAAAGCTAATTAAAGTTAAAAACAGAATTATTAGTCTTGATGCAATGGGCTGTCAGAGAACAATTGCAGCAGATATTGTTAATAGAAAAGGTGATTACTTATTAGCAGTGAAAGGTAACCAAGAACGTTTACGTAATATGTTTTTAAATAAATTTTCTTTTGCTCAACTTGTTCATTTAGAGTGTGATAAATTTGAAACGGAAGAAGTCGGTAAGCGCGGAAGAAAAATGGTTAGGTCTTATTATGTTGTGCCATTTACAGAAGCATTTGGAGACTTCTCTGTTGATTGGGACGGTCTAGAAAGTTTATGTATAGCAGTGACTTATAATAAACATAACAAAAGTAACTCAGGGTCTTTAGGTATTAGATATTTCATATCATCTAAGAAATTATCAGCAGAAGAGTTTGGTAAATTATGCCGAGGCCATTGGGGTGTAGAAAGTATGCATTGGTGGTTGGATAGCGTAATGAAAGAAGACGACAGTAAGATAATGTATCAGCATGCTGCAGAGAATTTATCTAGGATCCGCCAGATGTGTATGAACTTCATAAAATTGGTGGATTTAAAAGGAACGTTAAAGAAACGGCAGTTGAAATGTGCACTTAATACAGACTTTAGAGAGATGGTATTATTTGGCACTTAGCTGTAATTTAACATTTTAGCAACTCATGCGTGGACCCTGATTCTGATGCAGAAGCGTTAAATGAAACGCATCGTTTTTGCAGCCAATTAACATCCAATATTGTCAGCTATCAACTAAAAGACCAAAGCCAAGAAAGCATTCGCCATTTGTTTCATGCCATCGATAATGAGTTTAATAACGGCATAGATGTACTAATCAATAACTATACTGCTGTGACGTTACCAAGCTTGCTGGATTCTCAAAGTCAAAATAGTCCATTTCAGCTCACCGAGTTAGCAACAACGTTATTCACCTATGGTCAATTTGCCGCTCAAAATATGCGCTCTCATAAGAAAGAAGGCGTAATTATTAACCTTGGCTATCACAATGACTTAGCACATTTGCACCAAGCAGATAACTCCACAGCTCTTTTAGCAGGGTTAACTAAAAGTTGGGCTAAAGAGCTGAATCCATTCAAAATAAGAATTGGTGGAGTAACACCAAGAATAACAAATAATGATACCGTGCCTAATCTAAGTACCATCAATCAAGAACTGATAAAAAACACTGAATACATTCTTGCTAATGAGTATTTTAGTGGCCGAATTATTGAAGCAACAGCTTAGTAATTTAATACTAATCTGAATAAGCAGTGAGATGGATGATCAGGTACTTATTTAAATTAGTATTATCAGTTCAATAAACTTTTTAAACACAAATCGCTAGATACAAAAAAGCCACCTAATATTAGGTGGCTTTCTTATTTATCACTTTCAAATTGCTAGTGAAAGTAACTCAGCGTTTAGCAATCAATTATTTCTTTGCTTTTTTCGCTTTTGGCTCTTCAGTTTTTTTAATTACTGTAGTGCCTTCAAACGTTTCACCTTCAACAAAAGGCTTACCGTAGTAAGAAGTTGTTAATACTTCTTTTAGCTCTGTGATTAGAGGGTAACGAGGGTTCGCACCAGTACATTGGTCATCGAACGCTTCAACAGATAGTTCATCTAGTTTAGCGATGAAGTCTGCTTCGTTAACACCTGCATCTTTGATAGATAGTGGAATATCTAAATCCTTCTTAAGCTCTTCTAACCAAGTTAGTAGACGCTCAATCTTCTGAGCAGTACGGTCACCAGCTTGGCTTAGGCCTAGGTGGTCAGCAACTTCTGCGTAACGACGACGTGCTTGTGGACGGTCGTATTGAGAGAATGCTGTTTGTTTAGTTGGGTTATCGTTCGCGTTGTAACGTACAACGTTTGAGATAAGTAATGCGTTCGCTAAACCGTGTGGTAAGTGGAACTCAGCACCGATTTTGTGAGCCATTGAGTGACACACACCTAGGAATGCGTTAGCAAACGCGATACCAGCGATAGTTGCAGCATTGTGTACTTTCTCACGAGCGATTGGGTCGTTCGCACCATTTTTGTAGCTTGATGGTAAGTATTCTTTAAGCATCTTAAGAGCTTGAAGCGCTTGACCATCAGAGTATTCGTTAGCAAGAACAGATACGTAAGCTTCTAATGCGTGAGTTACTGCATCGTAACCACCAAATGCTGTTAGAGACTTAGGCATGTTCATTACTAGGTTAGCATCAACGATTGCCATGTTTGGCGTAATTTCGTAATCAGCTAGTGGGTATTTAGCACCAGTCTTGTCGTCTGTAACAACAGCGAATGGAGTAACTTCTGAACCCGTACCTGAAGTTGTAGTGATACATACAAGCTCAGCTTTTTTACCCATTTTAGGGAACTTGTAGATACGTTTACGGATATCCATAAAGCGCATTGCTAGTTCTGCGAAATGAGTTTCTGGGTGCTCGTACATTACCCACATAATCTTAGCAGCATCCATTGGTGAACCACCACCTAGAGCAAGGATTACGTCAGGTTGGAAGCTCTTCATTGCTTCAGCGCCTTTCTCAACAACAGATAGTGTTGGATCCGCTTCTACATCAAAGAATGTTTGTACTTCGATACCTTGAGCTTTAAGTAGTTGAACTACGTCATCAGCGTAACCGTTGTTGAATAGGAAACGGTCAGTTACAAGGAATGCACGTTTCTTACCTTCTAGGTCGCTCATTGCGATTGGAAGGCTGCCACGACGGAAGTAGATAGACTTAGGTAGTTTGTGCCATAACATATTTTCAGCTCGCTTCGCTACAGTTTTCTTGTTGATAAGGTGCTTAGGACCCACGTTCTCAGAGATAGAGTTACAGCCCCATGAACCACAACCAAGAGTTAGAGAAGGTGCAACGTTAAAGTTGTAAAGGTCACCGATACCACCGTGAGTAGTTGGGATATTTACAAGAATACGTGCTGTTTTTAGTTTGTCACCAAAGTAACGGATACGGTCAGCGTTAACATCTTGGTTAGTGTACAGACCAGATGTGTGGCCGATACCGCCAATTTCTACCATTTTAACAGCTTGGTCTACCGCGTTCTCGAAAGAAGACGCACGGAACATACCTAGTGTTGGAGATAGTTTCTCATGAGCGAATTCGTCATCGTAAGATACTTCACCGATACCTTCACCAACAAGGATCTTAGTATCAGCTGGAACTTTAACGCCAGCCATTTCAGCGATAGCTGTTGCAGGTTGACCTACGATGTTTGCGTTTAGGTTACCGTCGATAAGTAGAACTTTACGAACTTTATCTGCTTCAGCTTTAGATAGTACGTAACCTTTGTGAGAAGCAAAACGCTCTTTAACTTCGTCGTATACTTCATCCATTACGATTACAGCTTGCTCAGAAGCACAAACTACGCCGTTATCGAATGTTTTAGACATAAGAACAGAAGCTACAGCACGTTTAACATCAGCTGTGTCATCGATAACAACAGGAACGTTACCAGCACCAACACCGATTGCAGGTTTACCTGAAGAGTATGCTGCTTTAACCATGCCTGGACCACCAGTAGCAAGGATAAGAGCGATACCGTCGTGCTTCATTAGTGCATTAGAAAGTTCTACAGATGGTTGGTCAATCCAACCGATGATGTCTTTTGGAGCACCCGCTGCAACTGCTGCGTCTAAAACAAGTTTCGCTGCATCATTAGTAGAGTTTTTCGCACGTGGGTGTGGCGAGAAAATGATACCGTTACGAGTTTTTAGAGAGATTAGAGATTTGAAGATTGCAGTAGATGTTGGGTTGGTTGTTGGAACGATACCACAGATAATACCTACAGGTTCTGCGATAGTCATTGTTCCTAGGTTATCGTCTTCTTCAAGAATGCCACATGTTTTTTCATCTTTATATTTGTTGTAGATGAACTCTGATGCGAAATGGTTTTTGATAACCTTATCTTCAACGATACCCATGCCAGACTCAGCAACCGCTTGTTGTGCTAGCGGGATACGAGCTTGGTTAGCTGCTAGAGATGCTGCACGGAAGATTGCATCAACTTGCTCTTGAGAAAAAGTTGCGAACTCTTCTTGTGCTGCTTTAACGCGTGCTACTAGAGCATCTAATTCAGCTAGGTTAGTTACAGGCATAGTGTTTCTCCTAAAATTAAAAAACTATATAAATCATTAAAAACTATTTAGTAAGAACTTTGATTTTTTATTTCATTTGTATAACAAGACCGAAAATTCCCTTCACGTTCTCGCTGTACTTTCTTAGTAAATTGCTTTCAAAACTGATTATATTCTTTCACATTTTTAAAAGTATTGATTCAGATCAGTTATCAGAAAATATTTACCACTTTCGGCTTACCCCTTACGGATAGCACATTTAAAAAGTGATTTATATCACATACTTAATGCAAAAATAGAAGCACTTCAAACATTCAACTCTTAACAAATCAATCAATAACAAAAAATCAAACTGTAATAAAATTACATAATCGCGGCCAAAAATGACAAATTAAGGCGAATTATTCGTGCCACTAAAGAGTAGTATAACTCGCGGAAAATTCACATCATTTATATCGTGAATAATTTGCTCTAGATCACTTTATTGTAAAATTTTAGTGTTTTTAAAAAGATAGGATTAGAAATTGATTAAAAGAAATACTAGAGAGGTCAGAGTTTTTTGATTATTCTTGCTATACAGCAATAGCTTATAAATACAGATAAATGACAAAAACAAGAAAAAAACCAATAAAGCATCATCTATATACAATCATCTTTGGCACCCATACTAAAGGTGGCAGAAGATTCGATATCGCCTTAATTATTTTAATCTTATTATCACAAGCAACTTTGATATTAGATTCTATAAGCTCTGTGCGTTTACAGTATGGGGAAGTATTATGGAAGCTTGAGTATTTATTTACTGCTATCTTCACACTTGAGTATCTTTTGCGTCTTTATTGCTCTCCACGACCAAGCTCTTATGCAAAAAGCTTCTATGGCATTATTGATTTATTAGCAATATTACCCACATACCTAGCTCTCTTCTTCCCTAGCGCTAGCTATATAGCTATTATTCGTTTGCTTCGAGTAATGCGTATTTTCCGAATTTTAAAACTTGTTCGTTACTTGCAAGATTCAAATATTCTATTGCGCTCACTCTTAATGGCCAAACGCAAAATACTCATATTTTTTAGTACCGTTGCGATTCTTGTTTCTGTTTTTGGTTCATTAATGTTTGTAATTGAAGGGCCGGAGAATGGATTTACAAGTATTCCACAAAGTATCTACTGGGCTATCGTAACGATTACTACTGTAGGATATGGTGATTTAGTGCCCCACACTCCACTCGGTAAAGCAATCGCCTCTTTAACTATGCTATTAGGTTACTCGATACTTGCTGTACCAACGGGGATCATTACTGCGGAATTAAATCAAGAGATGAATACCCACAGAGATCTTGTTCGTTGTCCTAATTGTTTGAAAGGTGGACATGAATCAGACGCAATACACTGTAAGCATTGTGGAAGTCGGTTACCAGAACCAGACAAGAGAATTGTGAATACTATTAATGCAAAAGAATAATAGTACTCATTTTAAAAGACGCTATTCAGAGTATAAACTTAACGAACTCTTCGACGCATGAGCATCAGAATCACTACCAAGGAACTTTGGTGCAGCAATTACTGCTAATAAAAAGAATACAGCGGCAAATGCAGCAAATTTGGTTAGAACTTGTCCTTTGGTCTTTTTCATCTTACGTCATTCTATAATTTATGAAATTGTCGATAATTTACTAGACTGTTTACTTATCGACAATTTTATAAGCCACTTTTGGGATCAATGTTGCATTTGTTTTTCTTATTTATTCATTTACCGTAATAAAAAGTACAAATAGGCCATTAATCAGAAGAAACATTCACGCGAACAATATCTTCTTGTCCTTTAGAAAACTGTTTTTTTAATTCAGATTTTGATTTAAAACTGATCTCTCCGCCCTCAGCCACCGTCATATGCTGTGCATCTATATTGTATTTAGATTGATAAATCATAACGGCTTGCATACATGTGCTTCTCTGCTCAGCAGACAATGGTGTCCCATTATGCCACTTCCCTGTTTCAACTGCGTATTGCAGGTTTTTAAAAACCTCAGGAGTCATGGATTCTAATAATGTCTCTATATTCATCATCTACTCTTTTATTTATAAAAATATGAACAAACGATATCTTTTCATTAATGTTAGTCAATATTATGCCGATAAATAGGAGTAACGGATCACGTTTCCATTTTCTCAATCAATAGGCTTATCATGTTTTCTACTATTCAACGATTTTCGCTAATAACGTTTACTGCATTTTCCTTATCTGGCTGTTTTGATACCACTCCAACAACAACGCAGTTATGTGAAGATCATTCTGAGCTACAATGTGATCAATTAAATATGCGAGATGGGCAGTGCCTTAATCAACGTGATGCGCTTATATTAAGTCGCTTTACTACTTTAAAAAGTCAAAACGACTTAGATAAATTAAAAACCATTCAAGCAACCTATCAATATCAATCCTGTTTAACATCTGCAGCACAAATTGAACCTATCACTGCAAAAGAAATTAAAACAAAACGTTCAGAAGCACTGATACATACCTATGATGCTATCGATTTATTGAGTATCGAATTAAAAGAATCTAAAGAACCCAAAGTTCTTTATTATCGTTGGAGTACTGGTGATAAGTCTGCATTAAGAAAGTTTTTACAACTTGAAGGTTCTCGCTCTCTTGAAACAGCAGAGCTTCAATATGCACTTGCTACCTTTTATGCATTACGCAATGGAAATAAAACCATCACATTATTAAATCACTCATTAGAACTATTAACTAAAGATGATTATAAAAACGATTTTCATGCAACGATTATTAAATCGCTAGCAAGTATCAATCATAAAGAGCAAAACACAGAACACGCTTATATTTGGGCTTTAGTCGGGAAAGAATTTGATCTACAAGTTTCTTCTCAACAACAACTTGACCTATTGTATTCATTCTCAGATGCAGAAAAACAAAAACTACAACAAGCAAGTGAAGTAATAGTCAAAAGCATTAAAGAGCAAAAATTCTCAGCACAACTACTACCAAAAGTAACTGAGAAAAATTAATTCACTGATGTTAACAACATAAAAAAGGAGCCTAATACGCTAATGCCGATCGTTTAAGGGACTTGAACGATCCTTTGCAGCCTTCATAATCGGTCTTAAATTTATTTTAAGGCCGATTTTTTATGTCTGAGTTTTCTCGTGAATTACAATTAACTGCAGAATTTCACCTTCCTGAATCTATGGATTCATTTCGGAAAAATATTCCTATTGAGTGGATTTCAGAAGCCGTTAACCAAACTGGTCGCGCCGCTATCAGAAAGCGCAGATTTCCTGCTGAACAAGCTGTTTGGTTAGTGCTTGGAATTGGCTTAATGCGTAACCGCTCCATTAGCGATGTTTGTGATAAATTAGAATTAGCCTTCCCTGATGCTAAAGGGGAACTCCCTCCCTTGGCCACAAGTAGTATCGTAAAAGCTAGACAGCGTATTGGTTATGAACCATTACGTTACCTATTTCATACCACTGCAAGTAAATGGGAGACAGAAGAATCGCCTGATTTAGTTTGTGGACTTAAACTCATGAGCGTTGACGGGACTCAATTTAAAACCCCTGAAACTAAGGATAACCAAAAGCTAGGCTACGCGACAGGTAAGGCTACATTTCCTTCAGTTCTTGCTGTTACCCTCATGTCTACACGCACCCACCTTATTTCAGATGCTGCTTTTGGACCAATAACCAATAGTGAAATATCTTATGCACAACAATTAGTTGGCTCCGCTCCAAATAATTCATTAACTCTTTTTGACCGTGGTTTTATGTCCGCTGAACTTTTTGAATCATGGCGTAATGCAGGAAAAAATACTCATTGGTTAACTCCAATAAAAAGTAAATTTAGGTACGACGTTTTAGAAGAGTTTTCAGACTACGATAAACTGATTAAAATGCCAGTTTCGCCTGATGCAAAACAGAAATATCCTCACCTCGGAGATAGCTGGCAAGCTCGTTTAGTTTTAATACCTGAGCCGAAAGGAGAGATCAAAGGGTTTATTACTTCATTAGAGTGTCCTGTGACTTATCCATTGAAAGATATTGTTGAAATTTACTGGGAACGATGGGAAATAGAACAAGGTTATGGTGAATTAAAACAAGGTCAACTTAACAATCAAGCAGTGCTTAGAAGCTTGAAAATAGAAGGAATATATCAAGAGTTATGGGGGATTTTGATTTCTTATAACCTCGTTCGTCTAGAAATGAAAAGAATGGCCGATTTTCATAAAATGGAACCATTAAGAATAAGCTTTATTAATGCGTTAAGGCTAATCCAAGATGAGTTCCTGTGGTGTTCAGGGCGAACACCAGGAACAGTGCCCAAGAAGCTGAAAAATCTACGAGAAAGCGGAAAGCGTCTAATCCTGCCAAAGAAAAGAAAGCGAAAACCATTTCCGCGACAAGTGCTTTATAAAGCACCGCGCTACCCTTATAAAAAAAGAGCCACTAGCTGTTAAGCGAGCGGCATTAGCCTAATACGCTCCTTTTTTTATTTATATGGATTTATTTATCTTGCGAAAAATTTAAAGAAACGGAATTCACACAATATCTTTCGTTGGTTGTTTTGGGGCCATCATCAAAAACATGCCCTAAATGACTATCACAATGACGACAACGGATCTCTATTCTTCTCATCCCATGGCTGTTATCTTCAATATATCTTATGACTTGATCGTTCACTGGGGCATCAAAGCTTGGCCACCCACAACCTGAGTCATATTTATTATCAGATACAAATAAAATCGTTTGGCAACAAGTACAGGCGTAGTAACCTTTTTCTTTATTATGCAATAACGTTCCTGAGAAAGGCGCTTCTGTTCCTTGTTTTCTACAAATATCAAACTCTTCTTTTGTAAGCTTTTTTCGCCACTCTTCATCGGTGTATTCTAAAAATGTTTTTGGTGTCTCCATTTTTATAAAACTCCTTTCTTAGACTTCTTTAAATTAAACCTTGCTATATATCACCTTTGTAGCACATACTTTGCCAAAGTAATTTTACAGCAACCAAGCGAAATCAGATTAATTGTTATGTCACTTTTTTTCATAAAGTGTCATTTAGGTTACTAAATAACCACAAATTATCCGAATTACGTAAGAATTTTTCTTTATGTTAACAGGATATGGTCTATTTTTTGATTTTAAACAATTAAATTTGGATTTTCACTTGCAGGTTGGCTCAGGATTTTGTAATTTTACTACCAGTTAATTTAAACCTGAAATTCAAATTTAAGTTGTGGAGCAACTATAATGACTATCAAAGTAGGTATTAACGGTTTTGGCCGTATTGGACGTTTCGTATTCCGTGCATCTGTAGAGCGCAATGACATCGAAGTTGTTGGTATTAACGATCTTATCGACGTTGAATACATGGCTTACATGCTTAAGTACGATTCAACTCACGGCCGTTTCAACGGTACAGTTGAAGTTGTAGATGGTAACCTAGTAGTAAACGGCAAAACTGTACGTGTAACTGCTGAGCGTAACCCAGAAGACCTTAAGTGGGATGCAATCAACGTTGACGTTGTTGCTGAAGCAACTGGTCTATTCCTAGACGACGCAACTGCACGTAAGCACATCACTGCTGGTGCTAAGAAAGTTGTTCTAACTGGTCCTTCAAAAGACGCTACTCCAATGTTCGTAATGGGTGTTAACCACACTTCTTACGCTGGTCAAGACATCGTTTCTAACGCTTCTTGTACTACTAACTGTCTAGCACCTGTTGCTAAAGTTCTTAACGACAAGTTCGGTATCGAATCTGGTCTTATGACTACAGTTCACGCTACTACAGCAACTCAAAAAACTGTAGATGGTCCTTCAGCTAAAGACTGGCGCGGTGGCCGTGGTGCTTCTCAAAACATCATCCCATCTTCAACTGGTGCTGCTAAAGCTGTAGGCGTTGTTCTTCCAGAACTAAACGGCCTTCTAACTGGTATGGCTTTCCGTGTACCAACTGCTAACGTTTCTGTAGTTGACCTAACAGTTAACCTAAAAACTGCTGCATCTTACGAAGCAATCTGTGCTGCTATGAAAGAAGCATCTGAAGGCGAGCTTAAAGGTGTTCTAGGTTACACAGAAGACGCTGTTGTTTCTCAAGACTTCATCGGTGAAGTTCAAACTTCAGTATTCGATGCTGCAGCTGGTGTTGCACTAACTGACAAATTCGTTAAAGTTGTATCTTGGTACGACAACGAAATCGGTTACTCAAACAAAGTTCTTGACCTAATCGCTCACGTTTCTAAGTAAGCATTAGTTTAGACTTTCTTTGAAAGCTAACTTAAAAGGTTTTACTATCTTTTAAGCATGAAAGGCGACTTAATTGTCGCCTTTTTTATACCTGCAATTCAGTATTTATCCTTTTTCTATTCAATCAAAAAGAAGCCATTTCTCTGAATATTAAATAGAAGAAGAATGCATATTTATTATTTTAGGAGTTACCTATGAATCTTACTCAGCTTCCAATTATCAGTGTATTATCTGATAACGTCACTGTTGCTCAATTAGATGATGTAAAAGTGATTCGTGTCATTCATGACAAAGCCAATGCAGCCATTTCTCTTCATGGTGGCCATGTTTTATCTTTTACGCCAAAAGGACAAGACGATCTTATTTGGATGAGTAAAGAAGCCATCTTTAACCCTGAAAAAGCAATTCGTGGCGGTGTTCCTGTTTGTTGGCCATGGTTTGGCCGTATCGCCGATCCTGCTCACGGCTTTGCTCGTAATAATGAGTGGACGCTTATTGAACACCGTGAAAATGATAATGGCGTTATTGTCGTTCTAGGATTAGAAGCATCTGAAGCAACCAAAGCGATTTGGCCTTTTGAATTTGAAGCACTCTTAACCGTTGAAATTGGTGATGAGTTACGTATTACGCTTGACGCAAAAAATACGGATAACAAAGCATGGAATTGTTCAGGTGCTTTACATACTTACCTTAACGTTGCGGATATTGCCTCAACAACAATTACGGGCATGGGTCCAACATATATTGACGGCCTTCAAAATGCCAAACTATGTACAGGTGAAGACACTCTATCAATAAATGCTGCCGTTGACCGTGTATATACTCACCCAGAAAATACCGTATCAGTTTCAGACTCTCAGCGTACATTGACGGTGACGAATTCAGGTCATAATGCTGCGGTTATTTGGAACCCTTGGATTGAAGGCGCTGAATCGATGGCTGATATGAATAATGATGGCTACAAAACCATGGTGTGTGTTGAATCTACTTACCACGCAACTAGCTTAGAAGAAGCCCAAACCGTTGAACCAGGTAGCGCATTTACCCTAACCACAACAATTAAAGCGTAAGATACTTCGATATTTACCTAAACAAAAACGGAAGCCACTGAGGCTTCCGTTTTTTTATTGTTTGGAAAATAGAGATTGTCTCTTATCTTTCCCAGTATGCTTCTTCTAAGCTGTCTTCACGCTCTGGCAGGCCACGAGATAAACGTGGAGAGTGCTGAGCTAATACTTCAAAGCTTACACGGTTTGAGTATTTACATACTTGTGAGAAAGAAGAATACGTCAAGAAAGAGTGCTGATGCTTGCTTGAGTTTGGTACGTTATTACGGTGGTAATGGTTTGCAGCCATATCATGTAATAAAGCAGATAATGCACCATCACCAGCACCATTAGTGTTCTTAATTTTTTCAGGACCACCCATATATGGTGAAATGTGTGAAAATACCTTAATTGGGTTTTCACAGCTGTCCTTCACTGCTGGACGGCTAAATTCAAACTGGTTAAATTCAGCAATTGTACCTGGTAGTAATGGTAGTGATGTTTCACGCTTTGCAGAATCTTCCGTGTAACCTGCCATATAAAGACCTACAGGGCCAGCAGTACAAAGAACTAGGTCAACCCACTCAAGAGCTTTATTTGCAGCTTCTAGAGGGTCTGTAGCACCAGTAAGCGCCTCACCTTCCTCTTCATTCATTGCAACAACCGTTACGTGGTCATTTAAGAAATCACGCCAGTATTGTGGGTCATCTTGAACCACAAACTTAGTACCCATAGTTAATACAACAGGCACATCGTATTTCTTCGCATATTCAATCGCTTTCATTGTTGCTTCAGGCATTGGATCGCCTTCTTTACAACGAACTAGATATGCTGTTAGTACAAGTGCTGATGCATTTTTGAAAATCTTCTCAGGAATGCTCTCTGCACGAAGTTGGTTCATGTCACCTTCGCTAATTGCAAACGTACGCTCACCATCTTCACTAATCAGTGCAAAACAACGACCAATCGCACCCGGTACAGGTTGAAGGTAGTTTAAATCCATTCGGCTAGATGTGTTACATAAATAACGGTATGAATAACTGCCTATGTGAATATCTTCACTCATAACACCTAATAATGTTGATTTATCATCAGCAAGAACAGAGTAGTTATGAAGCGTGTTACCAATCGTACCACCAGCAAATTCATTACTGATCATATTATTGTCTTTTAATTCATTATAAAGCATCTCAGCTTTATCGTTATCAATAACCAGTGAGTGTCCTTTACTCAAGCCATATTTTTCAATAAAAGCATCATCCACTTTCGCTTCAATATCCACTAGCGTTTGGTCGATACCAATAATATGGGTACGAGACATTTTCTTAGCTTCTTGAGCTTGGCTAACTAATGGATCACGTGCGTGAACAGGAAAATAATGCTTAGATTTACGCTGACCTGGAAATTTCATAAAATAATCATTCAACTGGCTAATGGAAGAACTGCGAAGTTTAGCCGCTCAATAACTCTGCCGCAACTACTGATATACGCCACCGCCAATAGCAAACGTTTGCCCTTTCTATTTGTTTATACATCTAGCCTTAGGAAGCGATTTCGTGGTAATTTAAAGCGTATTTTTTAAGAGTAATAACCATGACTACTGAACTAATTAGCTACGACGACGTAATTGAAGTCGCTTACGATATCTTCCTAGAAATGGCTCAAGACAATCTTGAACCTGCAGATGTTGCTTTATTCACTTTGCAATTTGATGACCGTGGTGCAGCTGAGGTTGTTGATACTCGTGACGATTGGGCCGAACACGTTGGATTTGAAGTAGATAAAGAAACATATGCTGAAGTATTAATCGGCTTAGTAAATGAAGAATCTGATGCGTTAGATGATGTTTTTGCTCGCATGCTAGTTAGCCGTGATCCTGAACATAAATTCTGTCACATGCTATGGAAACGTGATTAAGTTAATCCCCTACCATATTGTTAAAAAGGAGCATTCATTTGCTCCTTTTTTATTTCTGAATTTATTGAATCTAGCTCTTCGCATCCCCATTATTTCTTTATGCTCACAAACTGTTAATACCAATTTCCCAATGGTAATTGGTATTAACACAGAATAACGATAAAGGAATACCATGTCACAATTTCAAACTCGATGCCCATCTTGTCATGGGTTAAACCGTCTTCCTACTGAACGAGTCAACGATGGTGCAACTTGTGGTCGCTGTAAGGAACCATTATTAGACGGTAAACCAGTAGAAGGGACAATGGATAACCTCGCCGCTTTACTTAATAGTGATAAAGCCGTTGTTATCGATTTCTGGGCACCTTGGTGTAACCCATGCGTTGGCTTTTCGCCAGTTTTTGAAGATGTTGCAGCAGAACGTAATGAACAAATTCGTTGTATTAAAGTCAACACAGAAGCTGAACAACAAATTGCAGCACAATATCAGATCCGCTCAATACCAACGATCATGGTATTTAAAAACGGTCAGCGTGTAGACATGATTAATGGTGCATTACCTAAAGGTCAATTTGATCAATGGTTAAATCAAGCACTGCTTAAGTAATGTAAATAGCAGACAAACAAAAAGCCCCTTTATGGCTCTGCATAAAGGGGCTTTTTACTATTTATTATGTGTTATCTATTAATATAGATTAACCGATGAACTCAACACCATTCATGTACTTACGTAGTACTTGTGGGATTGCAATTTTACCATCAGCCTGTTGGAAGTTCTCAAGAATCGCAACCATTGTACGACCTACAGCAAGACCAGAACCGTTTAGTGTGTGTACAAGTTCAGGTTTTTTCTCGCCTTTACGACGGAAACGAGCTTGCATACGACGAGCTTGGAAATCCCACATGTTTGAACAAGAAGAGATTTCACGGTACGTTTCTTGTGCTGGAACCCACACTTCTAAATCGTAAGTCTTACGAGAACCGAAGCCCATATCACCTGTACATAGAACCACTTTACGGTAAGGAAGTTCTAATAGTTGAAGAACTTTCTCAGCATGACCTGTTAGTTCTTCAAGTGCAGCCATTGAATCTTCTGGTCTAGTGATTTGTACTAATTCAACTTTATCGAATTGGTGCATACGGATAAGACCGCGAGTATCACGACCGTAAGAACCCGCTTCAGAACGGAAACACGGAGTGTGAGCCGTCATCTTAAGTGGCATATCAGCTTCATCAGTAATGGTATCGCGCACCATGTTAGTTACTGGAACTTCAGCTGTTGGGATAAGTGATAGTTTCTTAAGTGGAACATCACTTACTTGCTCTGTTAGTGGGCTTGTGTGGAACAAGTCTTCACCAAACTTAGGAAGTTGACCAGTACCAAATAAGCTATCTGGGTTTACAAGATATGGTACGTACATTTCTGTGTAGCCATGTTCCTCTGTGTGAAGATCAAGCATAAACTGAGAAAGAGCACGGTGAAGACGAGCAAATTGACCTTTCATTACGATGAAACGAGAACCAGAGATCTTAACCGCACTTGCGAAATCAAGACCATCAGCCATTTCACCTAGATCAACGTGATCTTTAACTTCAAAGTCATACGCTAAAGGTGTACCCCAACGTAATACTTCTACGTTTTCGTTCTCATCTTTACCTAGTGGCACTGAATCATCAGGGATGTTAGGTACAGAAAGCGCGATGTCTTCGATTTGTTGTTGAAGCTCTGCTAGTGCTGCTTTTGCTTCATCCAGTTCAGAACCCAGATTCGCAACATCAGCCATAATGCGATCAGCTTCTTCGTGATCACCTTTCGCTTTTGCTTGACCAATGGACTTCGAACGGGAGTTACGCTGCGCTTGAAGCTCTTCAGTTTTTACTTGAAGGGACTTACGTTGTTCTTCAAGGTTGCGAAGTGTCTCTACGTCTAGCTTAAAGCCACGACGTGCCAGTTTTTCAGCTGTTTCATCCAGCTCTGTACGAAGTAATTTTGAATCAAGCATTTGTAATCCTATGCCTTATAGTAATGGTGTGTTCAAAATAAAAAGAACCCACTTAATAATAAAATCCTGTGCAATTTTCATTTCCAAATTGCGATTCGAATAAGATACCGAAAATGCCCTTTTATTGGTAGCGTTTTAACGGACTGTTTTGATCTAATTGGGCTAAATATTCTAGCTTTTCACTAATTTTGGTTTCTAAACCACGTTTTGTAGGAAAATAATACTTACGATCACGCATTTCAGGTGGAAAATAGTTCTCACCAGAAGCATAAGCATTTGGCTCATCATGGGCATAACGATAATCTGATCCATACCCCATATCTTTCATTAATGAAGTTGGTGCATTACGAAGATGATTAGGCACTTCATAATCGGGGGAATTTATCGCATCCATCTGTGCTTGTTTCCATGCTGTATAAACCGCATTACTTTTTGGAGCACACGCTAAATAAACCACGGCTTGAGCAATGGCTCGTTCACCTTCAGCAGGACCAATGCGAGTAAAACAATCCCATGCATTCATTGCGACTTCCATCGCTCTTGGATCAGCGTTACCGATATCTTCTGAAGCAATAGCAAGTAAACGACGAGCTACATACAGAGGGTCACCGCCCGCAGCAATAATTCGAGCAGTCCAATAAAGAGCCGCATCAGGATTTGAACCACGAATGGACTTATGAACCGCCGATATTAAGTCATACCACATATCGCCTTTATTATCGAAACGTGCGACTTTCTCACCTGCAACTTCCGCTAATAATGGTAAATCGACGACTTTTTTACCTTGTGCGTTTTCTTCTGCCATATCATGCAAAAGCTCTAAATAGTTTAGAGACATACGAGCATCGCCTGATACTAAATCAGCTAGCTGTAATTTCACATCATCAGGCAGTACAAAATTTTCATCATTTAAACCACGATCTTTATCTAGTAAAGCTTGGTCAATGACTTGAACAATGTCTTCTTTTTCTAGTGATTTTAATTTGTATACACGTGCACGAGATAACAAGGCGTTATTAAGTTCAAAAGACGGGTTTTCTGTTGTTGCACCAATAAAGGTAATCGTGCCGTCTTCAATATGCGGTAAGAATGCATCTTGCTGGCTTTTATTAAAACGATGCACCTCATCCACAAACATGATAGTTCTTCGACCCGTAATTTGATTTTCTTTGGCCTTTTCGATTGCCGCTCGAATATCTTTAACACCAGAGGTTACCGCTGAAACACGTTCGACTTCTGCATTCGCATAATTGGCAGCGACTTCCGCTAATGTTGTTTTACCCGTTCCCGGAGGTCCCCACAAAATCATAGAGTGGATTTGTCCCGCTTCTAATGCTCGACGCAGTGGTTTACCAACACCTAATAAGTGTTGTTGACCAATATATTGCTCAATATTTTGCGGACGCATTCTAGCAGCAAGGGGACGATAATCGTCCCCTGCTGAAAAATCTAAACTGAAATTACTCACGTTTATCCTTTTAGTTTCTTAGATGCACGCTTATTAACGTTGATCGTCAATATCTACACCGTCAGGAATCGCAAATGTAAAATTATTTTTGGCAGGCTTCTTCGCTTCAAACTTTGTGAAATCAAAATCACTACGTTGACCATCTTGCTCAACAACAGAGAAACCCGTTACTTTGCCGTTTTCTTGAATGCGAACAATAAATTCACTTTTTACGGCAGAATCTGCTTTTGGTGAAACCGTAAACGCATCACCATTTTGGCTTACTGAATAATTGTCCCAATCCGACGCTTTATTACGAGTTAATAATACGAATGGTGTTTGAGTTGTAGCTTTCTCTAATCCCATTAATGTTACTTGCTCAACAAATGGATTGTAATACCACAAGGTTTTGCCATCGGTGACTAATAAGTTCTCATCTGGCGTTTGTGTATGCCAACGAAACAAGTTAGGACGCAGGATTTTTACATCGCCCTCGCCTTGCATTAGTACATCACCTTCTGGGCTTAATACTTTTTGTGTGAAACCAGCTTCAAAGCCTGCATTCTGATTCAATCGTTCTGTCAGTTCACTTTGAGGTGATGCCAATACCGTCGAACTTAATAAACAGAGAGAAAATAAAAACTTCTTCATTACACTTTCACTTCTTAAAAATTTGGATTAATCATGCATACCTACAGGAGGTGGTGCAATTACTTCACGGTTACCATTATGACCCGGAGTACTAACAATTCCATGCGCTTCTAATTGCTCGACAATACGAGCAGCTCGGTTATAACCGATTCTAAATTGGCGCTGAACACCTGACACTGACCCACGACGTGATGTTGTTACAAACTCAACCACCTGATCAAACAATTGATCTAGCTCTTCCTCACCTTCCGGTTTCTCTCCTGGAAGTAATGCTTCAGCACCTTGATCGCTCTTAGTAATCGCATCAATATAATTTGGACGACCACGCGCTTTCCAATCATTCACTACCGCATGTACGTCATCATCTGATGCAAAAGCACCATGAACACGTACCGTGTGGTTAGAACCCGGCGCTAAGTAGAGCATATCACCCATACCTAATAGAGATTCTGCACCACCTTGGTCAAGAATGGTTCTTGAGTCGGTTTTCGTTGATACCGTAAACGCCACACGTGTTGGGATGTTTGCTTTAATCAAACCCGTAATAACATCAACAGATGGACGTTGTGTTGCAAGAATTAAGTGGATACCTGCTGCACGTGCTTTTTGAGCCAATCGTGCAATCAACTCTTCCACTTTCTTACCAACAACCATCATTAAGTCAGCGAATTCATCAACGATAACAACGATAGATGGTAGCTTCTCAAGCAATGGCGGCATTTCGTCCATGCTGTCACCCGGTTTCCATAATGGATCGTGGATTGGGTGTCCCGCTTCAGCTGCCATTTTTAATTTATCGTTAAAGCCTTTTAGATTACGAACACCTAATGCCGACATTAACTTATAACGACGTTCCATTTCACCAACACACCAACGCAGAGCATTACCTGCATCTTTCATGTCAGTTACTACTTCCGTCAATAAGTGTGGGATTCCTTCATAGATAGAAAGTTCCAACATTTTTGGATCGATCATAATGAAACGTACATCTTCTGGTGTCGCTTTATAAAGCACACTCAAGATCATTACGTTTACACCAACTGATTTACCTGAACCTGTTGTACCTGCAACCAATACGTGAGGCATTTTTGCAAGATCAGCAATCACCGCTTCACCTGCAATATCTTGCCCCATTACAACCGTCGTTGGAGACTTAGCTTCAATAAACTTCTGACTACCTACAACATCAGAGAAGAAAACGGTTTGTCGATTAAAGTTAGGTAATTCAAGACCAACATATGGTTTACCCGGAATAACTTCAACGACACGCACAGCCATTGCTGATAGTGAACGAGCTAAGTCCATCGCTAGGCCTGAGATACGGCTAACCTTAACACCCGGCGCTAAATCTAATTCAAATCGAGTAATTACAGGTCCTGGGAAAATATCCACCACACGTGCTTTAATTTTGTAATCCGCTAATTTAGCTTCAACCAAACGTGCCGTATGCTCTAGCGATTCACGAGACTCTAGCTCTTCACGTGTATCTGGTGAGAAAAGCAGATCCAATGTTGGCATTGGTGATGTTGGCTTTGGTAAATTCGGCTCAGATTGCACTAAAAATGGATTTTGTAATGCCGCTTGAGTTGCCTTTTCTTTTGCAACTAACGCTTGGAACGCTGCTACATCAGCATCAGAATGCGTTGGTGCTTCATCTTCAAGTACTTCTTCAAAAACAGGCTCGATAACAGGCGTAACATTAACTTCTGGCGTATCAGCAACCTGATGTTGAGATTGAGCAAAGCTTGGTTCATCATCAATATCATCAGCTTCTACTGCACTGAATGTTGGTAACGCAGATTCTTCTTCATTTTCTGATGCTTCTTGAGCAGAGAAGTGAGTTTGAGTCGTTAATACTTCATCTTCTTCAACGTCATAATCAGTAGAATCAAAGCTAACTGTATCAGACCCAACGGTGTTATCTTCTTCAAGAGAAGCGGCATAGTCCTCACTCGCTTCTGGAATTGAAACTGGTGACGTTACTAACTCTTCTTCAGCAAAAACAGAGTGGTCTTGTTCTCTATTTTCTTCTACTTCTTGTGTTGCACTAAACGATGGTTCAAATGCACTATCCTGCGTTTCAAATCCTGATGTAGGCATTTCTGGAGTATTAATTGAAACGTCAGATAAAGCGTCACTGCTCATAGCGGCAGTAGTAACAGTAGCTGCGGTGGCATTCTGCACAAAGGCAGTTTCAGCATCAACTTGACTCAATAATGGATCTTGTTCTAAAGCCTCATGATCAAGCTCTGCAATCGTCGCATTACTACGCATAGATAAATTCAAACCATCTTCTAATAGTTCAGGTTCTTGATTTACCTGCATCGTTTCAACATTGCTTTCTAAGTCTTGAGCAACTTCAGTAACCTCTTGAGTATTAAACTCTTCTGGAGCTGCACATTGATCAGCCATATTTGGCTCATCAATGTGCGTATTCGTTGTAAATAGTGGATCTTCATAAGGTTGAGACACTTCTGAATTATCAGAAAATACATCAACCGTCGATGTTGAAAACAGAGGGTCATCATCTGTCGAATAAAAATCATCATCCGCTTTCGCAGCCGAAACAGATGCCGCAGCAACCACACCCGCCCCAGCGGCACCAAAACGTGGTAAATCGCTTGCAGAAATCTTAGGTGTCGCATACGGGTCAAGAGGTTCATCGTCTTCAACCGCCGTCATCGACGGTGCAGAAGCAAATGGTTGAGAAGATTCAGGTTTGCTTTCTACGATTGGTTGTTCATTCTCAACTTCGTAAGTTTCATCTTCTGTTTTACGAACCTTATTTACTAGTGTACGAGTTGCTTCTAAAACAAAACCACCTAGGTTATCGACTATCGTTAGCCAAGATACACCAGTGAATAAAGTTAAACCTGCACCCCATAAGAACATGAAGATAAGCGTTGAACCCAATACATTTAAAATCGGATTAGTGATACTGGTTAATACATCACCTACGACACCGCCAGATGAGAAATACCAAAGATCATCAAAGTTGATATCAGCTAAAGCACAACTTGTTAAGAACAAGATCAATAACCCTAAAATACGAGTTCCGATCATCATAAAATCTAATTCAGTTTCTTGCTCTTCTTCTCTTCTGCGGAAAACAATCCAAGTACAACCAAGTAAAATTACCGGCAATAAATAAGCTAAAGAACCAAAAGCAAAAAACAACGTATCTGCAATCCACGCACCAAATGAGCCACCCGCATTTTCTACTGAGCCCGCCCATGCAGTTTGTGTCCATGATGGATCGGCTGGATTAAAACTGAATAATGAAATCGTAATGAATATTGTTGCGAGTAAACCTACGATAAAAAGCGCTTCTTGTAGACGTTGATTGCCGTTTAGACGCTCTTTTTCAGGTTCAGCCACAGCCTCAACTTTTAATGTCGTAAGCTGTGTTTTTCTTTCTGCAATTTTTTCTTTAATCTTTGTAAACAAAATACTGTCCATTGATACGATACTTAGATTTAGTCATCCCTCTTTAAAATGCGAATTCGAGGAGAAGCAAGGATCACTGAATCTCTATAAAATAAAAACAAGTCGAGCGGCACTACGCCGCTCGTCATTACTTAATAGTAATTACAGATAAATAATATACCTAAAATGCCATTAAGCTCTGCAAGTTTTTGTAAAAATAAAGAAAATATCTCGATATTTACAATCTTGCTTCAATTAGCGAGTCTTAATCACTAAATGGTTCGTTTGTTTTACTTCTTCCATAACAACATAAGTACGAGTGTCGTTAACGCCCGGAAGTCGTAATAGTGTATCACCAAGTAATCGACGATAAGCACTCATATCTGATACACGAGTCTTTAAAAGATAGTCAAAATCACCTGATACAAGATGACACTCTTGAATATCGTCTAATAACTGTACTGCAGCATTAAATTGTTCAAAAACATCTGGTGCACCACGGTTCAACGTGATTTCAACAAATACCAACAATGACGCATCAAGATATTGTGGGTTTAGCAATGCTGTATAACCATTGATATACCCTTGGCGTTCTAGACGGCGAACGCGCTCTAAACATGGAGTTGGCGATAGGCCTACTCTCTTAGATAATTCAACATTTGAAATTCGACCATCTTTCTGGAGTTCATTCAAAATATTGCGATCGATACGATCCAGTTCCTTGGAAGGTTTCTTATTATCTACCATTTTTTATTCCACCTTATTACTTCCTTGCAAAAAAATATACTACAACTTTTTAATATTTAGCATCAAATTTTGCCATTTACAATCTATACTAGATAAAAACTCGAAACAAAAACCCTACAACCAGTCATAATAACCATAAAACAAAAGGAAATCAGGATGATCATTGGAGTACCTAAAGAAATAAAAAATCATGAATATCGCGTTGGAATGATCCCTGCGAGTGTTCGCGAATTAATATCTCATGGCCATACCGTATTTGTCGAAACAAAAGCCGGCTCAGGCATTGGTTTTACCGACGAAGACTACATCGCGGTTGGTGCATCCATTCTTCCTACAGCTGAAGACGTATTCGCCAAAGCTGAAATGATTATTAAAGTTAAAGAACCTCAGGCTGTCGAGCGTGCAATGCTTCGTGAAGGGCAAATTTTATTCACGTACTTACATCTTGCACCAGATCTTCCACAAACTAAAGACCTAATCAAGAGTAAAGCTGTCTGCATCGCATATGAGACTGTAACAGATAATATGGGTCGTCTGCCACTATTAGCGCCAATGTCAGAAGTTGCAGGTCGAATGTCTATTCAGGCAGGTGCACAAACATTAGAGAAATCAAACGGTGGTCGCGGCTTACTTTTAGGTGGCGTTCCGGGTGTTGAACCAGCAAAAGTCGTCATTGTTGGTGGTGGTGTTGTTGGAGCAAATGCTGCTCGTATGGCAGTAGGAATGCGTGCCGATGTAACTATATTAGACCGTAATATCGATACACTGCGTCATCTAGATGAAGAGTTTCAAGGCCGTGCTAAAGTCGTTTATTCTACGGTAGATGCTATTGAAAAACACGTCCTAGAGGCGGATTTAGTCGTTGGTGCCGTACTTATTCCGGGCGCAGCAGCACCTAAGTTAATTACAGCAGAACATATTAAACGCATGAAACCAGGCGCAGCCGTTGTTGATGTTGCCATTGACCAAGGCGGTTGTTTTGAAACCTCTCATGCCACCACTCATGCTGACCCAACTTATATTGTGGATGATGTTGTTCATTACTGTGTTGCTAACATGCCAGGAGCAGTCGCTCGAACCTCTACATTTGCCCTAAATAATGCAACACTTCCTTACATAATTAAATTAGCAGATAAGGGATATAAGGCGGCTTTATTAGAAGACAAAGGCTTCTTAGGTGGTTTGAACGTGATTCACGGAAAAGTAACCTGCAAAGAAGTAGCAGAAAGTTTCGACTTAGAATACGTCGAGCCTGAAACAG
The DNA here is from genome assembly GCF_023983475.1 of Aliivibrio fischeri ATCC 7744 = JCM 18803 = DSM 507. Taxonomy (NCBI): domain Bacteria; kingdom Pseudomonadati; phylum Pseudomonadota; class Gammaproteobacteria; order Vibrionales; family Vibrionaceae; genus Aliivibrio; species Aliivibrio fischeri. Next base: position 992,140 of record NZ_CP092712.1, on the reverse strand, counting down.
CAATCAGCGCTTAAAAGTATATCCTATAACAAAATCATTTGAGGGTGCCTATTACGGTGCCCTTTCTTTCATCGAATAAATTCCCTACAATCAGGATATTGGTTGATAACTCGATGTTACCTTCCTTTTTCTCTATTTTTTGTTTTAGCTCGGAGATCCTATGAGCAACGTTAAGCATTCAAAATTACTAATTCTTGGTTCTGGTCCTGCGGGTTACACTGCGGCTGTTTACGCTGCACGAGCTAACTTAAATCCAGTAATGATCACTGGCATGCAACAAGGTGGTCAATTAACAACAACAACCGAAGTTGAAAACTGGCCAGGTGGTGCTGCCGATATGACAGGCCCAGGTTTAATGGAAGAAATGAAGGCACACGCAGAGCGCTTCAACACTGAAATCATTTTTGACCATATCAATGAAACCGATTTTAACCAACGTCCTTTTCGTTTAAAAGGCGACTCAGGTGAATACACTTGTGATGCATTAATCATTTCAACTGGTGCATCAGCTAAATATTTAGGTTTAGAATCTGAAGAAGCATTCAAAGGCCGTGGCGTTTCTGCTTGCGCAACATGTGATGGTTTCTTCTACCGTAACCAAAAAGTTGCAGTTGTTGGTGGCGGTAATACTGCGGTTGAAGAAGCATTATACCTATCAAACATCGCAGCTGAAGTTCACTTAATCCACCGTCGTGACTCTTTCCGTTCTGAAAAGATCTTAATTGATCGTTTAATGGATAAAGTAGAAAACGGAAATATCATCTTACATACCGACCGTACATTAGAAGAAGTACTAGGTGATGATATGGGCGTAACCGGTGTTCGATTAAAAGACACCAAATCGGATGCAACGGAAGACTTAGAGGTTATGGGTGCATTCATTGCGATCGGCCATCAACCAAACACTGCGATTTTCAATGGTCAACTTGATATGGAAAATGGCTACATCAAAGTAAAATCAGGCCTTGAAGGTAATGCGACTCAAACAAGTGTTGAGGGTATTTTTGCTGCTGGTGACGTTATGGACCATAATTACCGTCAAGCAATTACATCTGCAGGTACTGGCTGTATGGCCGCTTTAGATGCAGAACGCTTTTTAGATGCGTTAGAAGCAAAAGAAAGTTAAACTATCTCTGTTAACGTTAAACCCGAAGTTAATGCTTCGGGTTTCTTTTGCTCATCTTATTTTGTTGATGTGCCTGTTTTTTCTGATATTCCAATTATTAAAATAGAAAAAGTAGTGCGTGCAAAATAATACAAAACGTAAGCTTTCAATATTATGGATAAAATACAACAACGCGAGTTAGGTAAATGGCTCAAGGGTCAAAGCAAGCTTGCAAAAAAATGGCTAACCCTCTCTATCGGGCTCGGCTTTCTTTCCAGTCTTTTTCTTATTGCTCAAGCGGCATTACTTGCCGATATTCTGCACCAATTAATCGTAGAACAAGTCGATAAATACGAACTGATTTCGCACTTTGTTGCTATCTTAGTATTTGTTGCTATTCGTGCTCTTTGCAGTTGGGGACGAGAAATTGCAGGTTACCGATGTGGTGAACACATTCGAGTACACATTCGACAATTAATTTTGAATAAACTGCAAGAATTAGGTCCTGCTTATATCAAAGGGAAACCTGCTGGTACATGGGCAACCTTATTGCTTGAACAAGTTGAAGACATGCAAGACTTTTTCTCTCGCTATCTTCCACAAATGTCGCTATCGGTTTTGATCCCATTTGTTATATTAATTGTCGTATTCCCTCAAAACTGGGCAGCAGGATTAATCTTTTTGCTTACCGCACCATTAGTTCCATTATTTATGGCGCTAGTTGGAATGGGAGCAGCAGACGCTAACCG